>JAQGNH010000183.1 GCA_028291945.1 Betaproteobacteria bacterium | reverse complement strand
CAAGTTCTGCAGCGTCATCGGTGAAATCATGGCGGAACTGATTCTTGACGGGAGCGCTCGTCTGGACATCGCTATGTTTCAGCTTGGCCGGCCCATGCTGAACATGACTGGACCCGGGTGTTAGGGTGGTAGCGAGGGAACTGTCGGACTGCCATCGGCCCGTGTTACATTGGATAATCGATAACCATAAAAGCAGCGCGCGCCGATGACCGAGGCAGCGGCGCAGACTCACCCGTTCAAAACCGTCTCGTCTGGAGGAGCTATGTCGAAGTCATCTCTGATATTCATTCAGCATCGGGGCGCGTCAGCACCGTGCGCCCGTTTGATTGCGTCGTGCGTTTTTACTGCGGGCACGATGCTCGCCGGGGTGGGCACTGCACAAGTACAGCAGCCAGCGCCTTCGGCTGCGCCTAAAGGTCCGCCTGCTGCCCAGGTGCAGAAGTCTGAACCTGCTCTCGCACCTCCGGGTGCCGCCGTCACGCCGCCGCCATCGTGGCAGCAAGGGCGATCCGACACGCAACAGAAATCGCCGCTGCATCCGTTCTCGCCGCATCTCACCGGAAGGCCCGCGAGCGAGCTTCCGATCAACAAGCTCAAGTTGCCGGCGGGCTTCAAGGTGGAAGTCTGGGTCGAAGGCGTGCCCGAAGCGCGCTCACTCGCGCTCGGCGACAAAGGCACTGTTTTTGTAGGCAACCGCAATCTCACGGATGTGTACGCAGTCGTCGATAAAGGCGGCAAGCGCGAAGTGAAGAAGATCCTCAAAGGGCTCAAGGCGCCGAATGGCGTCGCGTTCAGCAAAGGCACGCTGTACGTTGCGGAGCGCGGTCGCATCACGCGTTACGACGGGATCGAGTCGCGGCTGGACAATCCGCCCGAGGCGAAGGTCGTAATCGACGGGCTCGACCCCACGCAACAGCCAGGCCATTTCTGGAAATACCTTGCCCTCGGTCCGGACGGCAAGCTGTATTTCAATATCGGGGCGCCCGGAAATATAGTGATGCCGAATTACATGCAGGCGTCGATCAGCCGCGTTGACCCGAACACTGGGGTCATGGAGACGTACGCGCAGGGTGTGCGCAATTCGGTCGGGTTCGACTGGCATCCAACGACCAAGCAGCTATGGTTCACGAACCACGGCCGCGATTGGATCAGCGATGATATGCCCAACGACACACTGCACCGCGCGGCCCGCAAAGGCATGAATTTCGGCTATCCGTTCTGTCATCAGGGCGATCTCGTGGATCCCGATCTCGGCAAGGGGCGCTCGTGCAAAGAGTTCGATCCGCCCGCGGCCAAGCTCGGTGCGCATATCGCTCCGCTCGGCATGCGCTTCTACACGGGTAAGATGTTCCCTGCCGAGTACAGAAACAACATTTTCGTTGCCATGCACGGCTCGTGGAACCGCAGCACGAAGCAGGGGTACAACGTGATGCGCGTCATCGTCGATGAAAAAGGCAATACGAAGATGGAGCCGTTCCTCGAGGGCTTCCTCACCGATCCCCAGGCGGATCCGCCGATGTGGGGTCGTCCGGTCGATGTACTGGTTATGCGTGACGGCGCTTTGCTTGTCTCCGACGACTTCAACGGGATCATCTACCGGATCAGCTACGCGAAGTGAGCAGCACGCGTATCAGGCGTGAGCGCGCAGTCGTCTTGTTCACGGCCGCGATACTCTGATAGAAGGCGCGCGTACTGCGCGAGCGCGCCTTCACTCGCGCAAAGCGGAACGCACTGCCTTAGCCGCGGCCTCAGTTGCTTTGCTCCCGCCGGCATGCCATTGCGCGAGCAGGTGCATCACCACACCTTCTACCGCATACATCTCGGCTGTTCGTACACTCGCTTCGAGCATTGCGAGAGTAGGGCGCAGCGAGCCATCGAGATAGCAGGCGAGAACCCGCGGGTGGATGTACGACTTGCGGCACACGGCCGGGGTATTGCCGAGTTGCGCAGCCACGCGCTTCACGACAGTGACCGTCCCCTTCTTTGTCGGCTTGGGTTCGTGCAGCGCGACGATCTCCAGCACGGCGAGGTTCGTCGCCGCCCATGTACGGAAGTCCTTGGCTGTGATGTGGTGACCTGACGTCTCGCGCAGATACTCGTTCACGTGCTCCGAGGAGATGTGGTGCAGCACGCTGGCATCGTCGATGTACTTGAACAGCTCCGAGCCGGGGAGGTCCTGGCAGTTCTTGAGGATGCGCGCGAGCGTCGGATCGCTGATGACCTTGTGCTGCTGGATGCCGTGCTTGCCGCGAAAGTCGAGCTCGACGGCGCCGTCTGTAATGCGAACGTGATTGCGCCGCAAGGTGCTCAGGCCGAAAGTATTGTTCTGTTCGGCATAACGCGGATTGCCGACGCGCCCGAGTGTTCGTTCCATTAGACGCACGACGGCGGCGAGCACTTTCTCTCGCGGCAAACCTCGGCGCTCCAGGTCGCTCTCGACGCGCTGCCGTATGCGTGGCAGCGATTGTCCGAACGTCAGCATGTGCTCGAACTTGGTCTCGTCGCGCACTGCGCGCCAGCGCGGGTGATAGATGTATTGCTTGCGTCCGCGAGCATCGTATCCAACCGCCTGGATGTGTCCGTTCGGATCAGGACAGATCCATACATTCGCCCAGGCGGGCGGAATGCGCAGCGACTTGATGCGTTGAACTACGTCCGGATCGCGAATGCTGCGCCCATCGGGATCGCGGTAAACGAAACCACTACCGGCCCGCACGCGTGTAATCCCCGGGATCTGGTCGCTGACATAGCGTAAATGCGCGAGCGCGGCAGACATGCTCGGATCGACCGTATAGTGGTCGGCGGCAGAGCCGATGAGGCTGGTGCGAGAACGAGCGATCTGTTTCGCTCGAGCCGGTCTCTCCAGTAGAAAAGTTGCGATTGGCATCCATGCACTCTATTGCACGGCCTACATCGCGGCGGTCTCGATCTTGTCAAATCTGTCGTGAGTCTGCGCAAAGCGGAATGCGACAGACCGTGCCGCTCAGTGCGACATGAGCACCGGCATCGTCATCGAATCGAGGAGGGTTCGAGTCGCGCCGCCCAACACGCGCTCACGCAGGCGGGAATGGCCGTATGCACCCATCACGATCGAATCGGCGCCGAAATCAGCCGCACGCGACAGAATCGCTTCGCCGACCTCGAGCTTGTCTATTGCGGCGCCCGAGACTTTAGCATTCACGCCGTGCCGGTCCAGATAGCGTGACATGTCGCGGCGTGAGATCTCGTCGGCCGGAAGAGTCGTTTTGCCGCGCTCGAAGGAAACGACTTCCGCCGCATCACTGCGCTTCAGCATAGGGAGCGCGTCCCAGACCGCGCGCGATGCCTCTCGAGTCGGTTTCCAGGCGACCATCAAGCGCGCGCCGACGGCAGCGAAATGCCCCGCGTACGGGACGACCAGCACCGGCTTGCCGGCGGCGAGCACAACGTCTTCGGTGAAATAACGCGGCACGCAGTCGCTTTCGTACCGATCCGGTTCGAGTTGTCCTATGACCACCAGGTCAGCGCAGCGCGCGGAGTATGTGACGGCGATCACCGGCTCACCCGCAAGCACGCGCCATTCGCTGCTGACGGCGCGGACCCTGACGGCGGCTCGGAACTCCTGTTCGGCCTGCTGCTCTGCCTCGTCGCGCCTTTTCTTTTCGAGCGCCACCATGATCGGCGCGGCTTCTGCCTCGGCATATGCGGCGATGCGCATCACGTCGAGAGCAAATGCGCCGATGAGGTGCGCGTCGAACGCTTCGGCAATCTTGATGCTCAGAGCGAGCCGCTCGGAACGCCGCTCACCGCAATCGAGATGAACGAGTATGGTTTTGTAGCTCACGCGGCACCTCCCGTTCATTCACCTTCTGTTGAGGTTGGGCTGATACAGGAAGAAACAAGCGCGTTCGTCGAGCAGCCGCGTCGGATGAGACCTGCTCATGGCCAGCGCGGCGCCGTGAGAAGTACGTCTGATACCCTACACGTGCACTCCGGTACGGCAACTGCAGATCAACTCTGATTGTTTCTGAGTGAGGCACATGAACCGAGACGCCCTACTGCGCTATCGCGACGCGCTGATGAGACAGTTGCATCGGGTCGAGCTTCCCGTGCTGATACTGCTCGGGCTCGGAGCTGCTGGCATATGCGTCTTCGCCGCAGTCGCCGATGCGGTCGTGGAAGGGGGCTCGCGCGCGATCGACACGGCCATCATTGTGGCCATGCGCAATCCCGCGAATCTGTCCGACCCGATCGGACCGCTCTGGGTCGAGGAGATGGCGCGGGATTTAACTGCGCTCGGCGGAGTCGCGGTACTGCTGTTGCTCACCTTCGCGACCGTCGGATATCTGGTGCTCGCAGACAAGCGGCGGATCGCCATGTTCGTGCTCGTTGCAGTGTGCGGTGGGTTAGTACTGAGCGCGCTGTTCAAGACGACATTCGATCGCCCGCGCCCCGAGCTCGTGCCGCATCTTTCACATGTGTACTCAGCAAGCTTTCCCAGCGGACATAGCATGATGTCCGCCATCACGTACCTGACCCTCGGCACGCTGCTCGCCCGCATCCACAAGCGTCGCGCGCTCAAGATTTATTTTCTTGGACTGGCGATGCTGTTGACGTTCGCCGTCGGCATCAGCCGTGTCTATCTAGGCGTGCATTGGCCGACTGATGTCGTCGCCGGTTGGGCCGCAGGCGCGAGCTGGGCGATCCTGTGCTGGCTCGTCGCGTTATGGCTGCAGCAAAGGCGGGTCGTGGAGCCAGAGGCCGGAGAGGCCAGCGCTCCAGCAAAAGCGTAGCTGTCGGCGTACCGGCTGTACGAGAAGTCAGTCCATTTGCATGACAAATGGATGTCGAAGCGCTTTACAGTTCGTGCTCGCACGCGGCAGCGGACGTTGCTAACCCTTTGTAAATATGTAGTCGGTCCGGAACGTGCTTCGGCGATGCGCGCTGCTCCCAGGGGAGGTTCCGATGCCGTCCTTGCATGGCCTGCTCGTCGCGCGTGGCATCTTCGCAGCGACCCATTTCCGCGCGCTATTTCTGATTGCTTTCCTTGTTATTGCCGGCTCGGCAATGGCCGTGCCCATCGAGCTGACCGTGATGACTCGGAACCTCTATTTCGGCGCGGACACGTCCGGCATTCTCGGTGCCCCCAATGCGGGGGCGATTCCGGCAGCCGTGAAGGCCGCCTTTGCACAGGCCAAAGCCAACGATTTCAATCTGCGCGTCGAAGGCATCGCGGACGAGATCCAGCACACGCAACCACAATTGATCGGCCTGCAGGAGGCGGTACGCATCAATGCGGTGTCGACGATCACGGGTGCGACGACGTACAGCCGCGATTTCGTGCAGATCCTCATTTCCGAGCTGGCCTCGCGCGGTCTGAACTACGAGCTGGCAGTGACGCACACCGATTTCAGCAGCACGCTGCCGAGCGGCAACAGCTTCGCGATGCTCGAGGAGCTGGTGACGCTGACCGATCGCGACGTGATTCTGCGGCGGAGCGACGTGACGGTCACGGGCACGAAGTCGGCGACTTTCGTCAACGACGTATCGCTGCCCTTCGCGGGCGGGACCTTCATATTCAACCGCGGCTATGTCGCCGTCGACGCGGCGGTGGGCGGCATTCCCTTCCGCTTCGTTTCGACCCATCTCGATGAGCTCCGGACGCCGCTACAGGCGCTCCAGCTCGGTGAGATCCTCGCCGGGAACAGCGATGCGCAGCGCCTCATCCTCGTCGGCGACTTCAACTCGGCCGCAGACGGCTCCGGGACGCCGACTTACGCGAAGGCACTTTCTGCGGGACTGGGCGACGTTTGGACCGCGCTCGGCGCGGGGCTGGGATTCACCTGCTGCGAGAATGCCAGCCTTAACAACCCTACGCCGCTGCTCAACAGCCGCATCGACTACATCCTCCATCACGGCGCGATCCTTGATCCGCTTGCGGTGGAGCTCCTCGGCGACACGCCTTTTCGAAGCGACGCGCCACTCTACGCATCCGATCATGCCGGCCTCGTCGCGATCTTCGCGATCGACATTGCGGAGCCCGGGATCCTTCTACTTCTCGGCGGAGCCGGTATGGGCTGGCGCTGTGCGGCGCGGCGACGCAAGCCGGCCGTCGTGGCTGTTTGATCCGTTCGACTTCAGGATAACTGATCGTTCTCCGGGAACGGCAGCGGCACAATTGTCGTCAATGACCCCATGGCCCGCTGCGCACGCGTAATCGTCGTGTGATCTCAATCGGGTTTGATGCCGGCCGCCTTCACCACTTTGGACCACTTGGCGTGCTCGGTACGCATGTACGCCGCGAATTCCTCGGGACTGTTACCCCCGAGCATCGCTTCCTGGCTCGAGAGCTTCTCGGCGAGGTCCGGCGTGCGCATCGCCTTCACGAATTCCGAATGGACGCGGTCGCGGAGGTCCTTCGGCATGCCCGCGGGCACGAAGAGACCGTACCAGCCGACCGACTCGTATCCCGGCACGCCCCCTTCGCTCACGGTTGGCACGTCGGGCAGCGAAGCCAGGCGCCGGAGGCTGGTGACGCCGAGCGCGCGCAGCCGCCCAGCCTTGACGTACGATAGCACTGCGAGCGCATCGGGGAATCCGAGCTGCAGCTGGCCGCCCATGAGATCGGTGAGCGTCAGGCTGCCGCCCTTGTACGGAATGATCGCGATGTCGACGCCGGCCATCAGCTTGAATAGCTCCGAAGATAGCCGCGTCGTCCCTCCCGCGCCGCCCGTTCCCGCGTTGAGCTGACCGGGTTTCGCTTTGGCAAGTGCTATGAGGTCTTTCACCGTCTTGACGGGAAGGGACAGATTGACGACGAGCACGTTCGGCAACGCAGCCACGAGGGTGAGCGGCTCGAAATCTTTGAAGACGTCGAAGGGAAGCTTCTGATAGAGCGACGGCAGCACGGCAAAGCTGTTCGGCGCAAACACGATCGTGTAGCCGTCCGGCGGTGATTTAGCGGCGAGCGCCAGGCCGATCGTCGTGTTGCCGCCGGCGCGATTGTCCACGACGACCGGGCGGCCGACGTTCTCGCTCACTTTCTGCCCGAGCGCGCGCGCCAGTACATCGGTTGCCCCTCCGATCGGAACCGGAACGATCACGCGGATCGGCCGGCTGGGATAGTTGTCCGCTGGTTTCGTAGGCGCGGTCTGCGCCCAACTCGATGTAGACGCAACGACGATCGACACCGTCAGCATCGCACGCGTCGATCGCTCCGTACGCGGAGCACGAACCCCATACTTCATCGTGGGCATCGAGTCTCGCCTTTCTTTTTCTGAGCGTTTGAGCGGTCGCCGGAACGGTTTGCGAGTCGTCATTCCGTTTTGATCCCGGTCGATGCCACGAGCTTTTTCCACTTGTCGATCTCGGTCGAGATCGTCGCCGCAAAATCCTCGGCCGAGCCACCGACCGCGCTCGCGCCCTGAGTCGCCAGCATGTCGCGCACGTCTTGACTCTTCAGGATGCGATTGATCGATTCGTTGAGTTGGGCGATCACCGGCCGCGGGATACGCGCCGGACCGATCACGCCGAACCAGCTGCTCGCGTCGTATCCCGTCAGACCGGACTCGGCGATCGTGGGAGTCGACGCCATGAGCTCGGAGCGCTCGCGCGTCGTCACCGCGAGCGCGATGATTTTGCCCGACTTGATGTGCGACATCGCGACGGTCAGGTCCGGAAACGACAACAGGAGCTGTCCGCTCAGCAGATCGATCATCGCCGGGCCCGATCCCTTATAGGGAACGTGCGTGAGCTCGACTTTCGCGAGCGCCGCGAACAGCGCGCCGCTCACGTGACTCGGGGCACCGATGCCGCCCGAGCCGTAAGCGAGGTATCCCGGTTTGGCGCGCGCGAGAGCGATGACATCCTTGACCGACCGCGCGGGGAGTGCGGGACTGACGACCAGCACATTGGGCGTGCGGGCGACCATGGCGATCGTCGCAAAATCGCGCACCGAATCGAACGGCAGCTTCTGATACAAAGCGGGATTCACGGCAAAGCCCGCCGCAGCCATGAGAAGCGTGTAGCCGTCGGCCGTTGCTTTTGCCGCCAACTCGGACGCGACGATCTGGCCTGCACCGGGGCGGTTGTCGACGATGACCCGCTGCCGCAAGGTCTCGTCGAGCTTTTGTGCGAGCACCCTCGCGGTGAGGTCGGTACCGCCGCCCGGCGCGAATCCGACGAGAAGTCGAATCGGCTTGCTCGGATAACCGGACTGCGCGAACCCTGCGCTGGCAGTACACGCGAGGGATAGCGCGAGCATGAATGTTACGTGGCGCGTCGTGCGTTTCATCAGAGATGACTCCGTCGTTGCGCAGCCGCTTCGTTACGGTTCTGCTGGTTGCACAGCTGGTGATACAGTGAAACAGGTCGCGTTGCTGCTGGAACGGGTAAGACCTCATTCCGTCATCTAGTGGCCTGTAACGGAAGATTCGAGAGTACGTTCGTGGCAGACGCCCGCTCCGCAGGCCTGCCGCTCACGAATGATTCACTATCGGTTCTAACGTTACGAGTCACTCGCGGTAAGGCGCATCGTCGGTAATGTACCCCTGCTTCAGATCCTGCTCCACGCGTGCGCGATTGCGCCGCTTCGGATCACCTAGGCCACCGCCCCCCGGTGTCGCCAGCAGGACGGTGTCTCCCTTGTTGATGATGTGCTGGCGCTTGGCATGCGCGGGCTTGCCGTTGATCTCCAGGATCCCGCACGCAGCGGGCTTGCCGCCGGCGATGCCGAGCGGCGGATACAGGATGTGCTCGGTCAGGAACGACACCGCGATCGGCGTTTCCGAGCGGTTCTCGAACAGAATTTCCTGGCCCAGGCCGCCGCGGAACTCGCCTGCGCCACCCGAGTCGGCGCGCAGGCGTTTGTACTTGATGCGAAAAGGTGCGATGCGCTCTGAGAGCTCGATCGGCGTGCACGACGTGTTTCCCGGCCACTGCAGGCAGCTGATACCGTCGCGCAAGCTGTTCGCACCGATCCCGCCGCTGTAGAAAAGCATGTTGGCGTAAGGCTTGCCGTTCTTCACGCCGGATTGGTTCATGCCCCAATGCGGCGAGCCGGGAGAGGCCATCACTCTGTGCGGCAGCACCTGGCCGAGCGCCTGCAACACCATGCTGCCGAGAAAATGTCCGGTCAGCATGCGCGAACCTCCCGATGCCGGAAACACGGGATTGACGATGCACCCTTCCGGCGCGCGGATGGTGATCGGCCGGAACGACCCTTCGTTGTTGGGCAGGTTCGGCGCGAGCATGCACTTCACGCCGTATACCGTCTGCGCAAACGTGAAGCACATGGCGGAATTGATCGCCCGGTCGACTTGCGGGGAGGTCCCGGTGAAATCGATATCGATCGTGTCACCCGCCACCGTCAACGCCATTTCCAGGTGAGCCGGCGCATCGAGCTGACCATCGATGTCGAGCGCGCTGCGGTAGACGCCGTCCGGAACCTCGCGGATGGCAGCGCGCATCGCCGCTTCGCAGCGCGTGTGTATCTCGGTGGCGAGATCGCGCAGATTGTCGAGACCGGCGTCCTTGAGCAGAGCGATGGTGCGCGCTTCCATCACATCGAGGGCGACGACCTGGGCCCACAGATCGCCCATCGTCTGATCGGGCGTGCGCACGTTCTTGCGGATAATGTCGACGAGCGTGTCGTTGACCTCGCCCGCGTTGATCATCTTCATGATCGGGATCTGCAGACCTTCCTCGAAGACCTCACGCGGCTCGGGCGAGCGGATCTTGCCGCCGATGTCGGGAGCATGCGCGCATGTAGCTGCGTAGCCGATCATCCGGCCCTGATGGAACAGCGGCTTGCCCAGATTGATGTCGGGCAAATGCCCCGACCCCTGGTACATGTCGTTGGTGATCAGCACATCGCCAGGCCGCAGCTTGTCGATGGGATATTTATCGAGGAAATGCTTGACGGTCCGCGGCAGGGTGCCGATGAAGGACGGAATACTCTGCGTCGCCTGCACCAGCGATTGGCCCGATTCGTCGGTGATGATGCAGGAGAAATCGTACGATTCGCGCACCAGCGTCGAGAACGAAGTGCGAACGAGCGCTGCTGCGGCCTCGTCGGTCGCCGAGATGAAGCGGGTCCAGAGCAGCTCCAGGGTAATCGGATCGAAGCGTTCTCTTGTCATGTTCAACCTTCCGTCGCCGGCAACGTGATGACGAGACTGCCGCTCGCATGGACTGCGCACGCCGCTCCCGGACCGAAAAGGAGAGTGGACTCCTTTTCCTCGACCACGGCGGGGCCTACCAGCTTGGCCCCAACGGGCAGCCGATAGCGGTCGTATACCGAGCTCTCGACGAAACCGCCGGCATCGGGGAAGTAAACCCGCCGATGTCCTTTCAGCGCGTCAGCGGCCGAACCGGTTCGCCTTCCCCGCAGCGCCATCCCACCGCCTGGGACCGGCGCCGAAACCGAAACACGCAAGTTGACCATTTGGATCGCGACGGCCGGTGGCGTGCGCACGAACAGATCGCGGTAGACCTTCTCGAAAGTCTCCGCAATGGCGTTCCGCGACGCTGCCGTGTAGGGCCCAGAAGGCAGTGCGACGACGATCTCGGACTCCTGGCCGAAGTAACGCATGTCTGCGAACCGCTTGACTTGAAAGCCGGACATGTCGGCGCCTGTGCGCGACAGCACGCCTGCAGCCTCGCTCTCTAGCGCGCGATAAACGCCCTCGAACGCTTTCCAGTCGAGTTGATCGAGCAGGCTGACCATGCTCGCGACGCGGTCGATACGCGCCGGCGCCATGAGCAAGCCCATGGCCGAACCCACTCCTGCGCCGGGTGGACAGATCGCCTGGCGCAGGTTGATCTTGCGCGCGACGTGATAAGCGTGGACGGGGCCCGCGCCTCCCGTGGCCATCAGCGTGTAGCGACGCGGATCGCGGCCGCGCTTGGCAATGTGCACGCGTGCAGCCGACGCCATATTCTCGTTCACGATATCGTGAATGCCCCATGCCAGCTCGATCACCGACATGCCTGTCTTACGTACGAGGTCCGCGAACGCTGCCGCGGCGGCCTTGGGATCTATCCTGATCGTGCCGCCCAGAAAGAAATCGGGATTCAGATAGCCGAGCAGCAGATCGGCGTCCGTGACTGTCGGCTGAGTGCCGCCGCGGCCGTAGCACGCAGCGCCGGGCATCGCTCCCGCGCTCTCCGGTCCCACCTTGAGCAGTCCGAGCTCGTCCAAATGCGCGATCGAACCGCCGCCTGCGCCGATTTCGATCAGCTCGATCGTCGAGGTCTTGATCGGAAGACCGCTGCCTTCGGTGAATCGCTTCTCGCGCGCTGCTTCGAACAGATAGGAAATCACGGGCTCGCCGCCGTCCACGAGGCTCGCCTTGGCGGTCGTCCCGCCCATGTCGAAGGCGAGTTGCCGGTCGACGCCGCTTTCGCCGCCGAAATAAGTGGCGGCCAGCACGCCCGCGGCGGGTCCCGATTCGAGCAGCTGGATCGGCGTGCGCTTGGCTTCCGCCACGTCGGTCAGGCCGCCGTTCGACAGCATCAGCAGAAAGGGGCCGTCGATGCCGAGCTCCCGGATCTGATTGGCCATCCGGTCCAGATATCGCTGCGCGAGCGGTTTGATGTACGCGTTCGCCACCGTCGTAGAGAGCCGGTCGTACTCGCGGATCTCCGGGGCCACCTCGAAAGAAGCGGTGAGATGGACGCCGGGATGTCGGCGGCCCACTGCCTCGAGTGCTGCCTGCTCATGTGCAGGATTGATGTACGAATGAAGGAACATGAACGCGATCGATTCGACGCCTTCCGCCACGAGCGCATCCGCTTCGCGCACCACGGCATCGAGGTCGACAGGGATCTCGGTCTCTCCCGTCTCCGTCATGCGCTCGGGCACTTCGCGGCAAAGGAATCGCGGGATGAGCGGGCGCGGCATCTCGATGAAGATGTCATAGAGCTCGTACTTGCGCTCCGTCTGGATTTCGAGGAGGTCCCGGAACCCCTCGGTGGTGATGAGGCCGCTCCTCGCCCCTTTGCGCTCGATCAACGCGTTGGTGAAGAGCGTCGTGGCGTGTACCACGCGCTTGATCGAAGCGGGTGCGATGCCGTCTCGCGCGAGGAGCGCTTTGACGCCGACGATGACGCCGCGAGCGGGGTCGTCGGGTGTCGTATATTCCTTGTGGATGTAATGGCGCGCGGCCTGCGGATCGTAAACGACGATGTCGGTGAAGGTTCCGCCGATGTCGATTGCGAGTGACAGACCGCTCATCGCGCTCGGATCCGCAGTCTCAGCCCGGTCTTCATGCTGATCGGGTTTGATGCAGGCACCGGCGGGTGCGGGTAATGTGGCGCGGAAGTAGGGAACGCCGCGCGGCAAAACGTGGACGACAACAGCCTCATGGCCGTGCTCTTCACCACTCACTCCAGGGATTTGCTTCGGGCTCGCCGAACCGGTTCTGCCACTTGCCGGGCAGTTTTGCTTTGCCTCGCGCCTGCGCAGCTATCGTATCAAAGAGAACTAAATCTGCATAGAACGCGCTTTCGATGGTGGCATTGACGTCTGCCGATCGCGTCGAGTATGAAGATTCGAGCCGCGCAAAAAAATCGGGACTGCATCAGGCGCTGCAGATGAAAAGCGGCCGCGCGCGCATTTCACATATTGAGGCGAAACAGGTGAAGCCATGAACTTCCGCCAGATCGAAGTCTTTCGTGCGGTGATGATGGGTGGCACGGCGACTGAAGCGGCGCGCCTGCTGCGCACCTCGCAACCCGCAGTGAGCCGAACGCTCCGGCAACTGGAGCACGCCGTGGAGTTCAAGTTGTTCGAGCTGCGGCGCGGGCGCCTCGTCCCAACGCCCGAAGCGAAAGCTTTATTCCGCGAGGTCGAGCGCAGCTACACCGGTCTCGATCGCATTCGCGCGGCTTCGGCGACGTTGCGCGACTCCGGAGTCGGGCGTCTGTCTGTGGCTGCTGTTCCCTCGATCGGCATGAATGTGCTGCCGAAGGTGGTCGCGGATTTCCTGAAGCGTCATCCGGGCGTTGCGATTTCACTGCAGACTCAAAGCTCGGATCTCGTGCGCGATGGCGTGGCCGGCGGCACGTACGACCTGGGATTCGCTGCGCGCGAAATCGACACAACGGGTGTGCGGGCGCAGCCTTTTCTCGAGGTGCAGGCGGTGTGTACGATGCGTGCCGGCCACCCACTCGCCCGACGCCGCATCGTGCGCGCGCGTGACCTCTCTGGTTTTCCTCTGGTCATGCTAAACCGCTCGGACGCGAGTCGCCGGCGCATCGACCAGGTCCTCGCCGCCGCCGGCGTGCCGCCGCAGCCGATCGTCGAAACCACCTACGGCATCACCATATGCGAGCTGGCACTCGAAGGGGTCGGGGTCGGATTGGTGAATCCGATCATCGCATCCGATTACCTCAAGCGGGGGCTCGTCGTGCGGCCGTTCGAGCCTGCAGTACTCTTTTCGATCTTCCTGCTGCAGCCGCTGGCCACTCCCACGTCGCGACTGGCGGCGGAGTTTGCAGCCGGCGTCGCAGCGACGCTGCGCGGCCGGCCGGGAATGCGCGTCCTGCGTCGCGAGGAAGCCTGACCACAACCGGAGCCGCGTATATCACTGGCGTATACATCGCGTATATTTAAGCATTGGACAGCATACCGGGAGTTTCCTAATCTGATGTCGACCCAAAGCTCGCATCGCTTGTTTTCGCAACGCTATCCCGGTCTCGAATGAGGTTCGCATGCACCCGATCACGTCCAGATCCCGCCGACTCCTGTTGCGCATCCCAGGCGTGCTTCAGCTCGGCGCCGCTTTGTTGCTGAGCACTGCATCATTCAACGCTGCCCCTCAATCTTTTCCCGCCAAGTCCATCCGCATCGTCGTTCCGTTTGCGGCAGGCGGCACTGCGGACGTGATGGGGCGGCTCCTGTCTCAAAAACTGGGTCCGATGTACGGCCAGCAGCTCATCGTGGACAACCGCCCGGGTTCGGGCGGACACATCGGCGCTGAGATTGCCGCGCGCGCGCCAGCTGACGGCTACACGATTGTCATCGGCACGATAGGAATACACGCCGCCTACAGCATCTACACTCGGTTGCCGTACGAGCCCGCGAAGCAGTTGCAGCCGATCATGGTGCTCGCGGAATCGCCGAGCGTGCTGGTCGTTCATCCCACCATGCCTGCGCGCACCGTCAAGGAATTCATTGCGCTGGCGAAAGCGCGGCCCGGCGAGATCAACTTCGGCTCGGCCGGCACCGGCACCTCGACTCACATGACGGGGGAGCTCTTCAAACTGATGGCGAACGTCGATCTCACCCACGTGCCGTATAAAGGCAGCGCGCCTGCGCTGACGGACCTCCTGGGCGGCCAGATCCCCGCGATGTTCGAGAATCTGCCCACGCTGCCCGGGCACGTCCAGGCAGGCCGGTTGCGCGCGCTCGGCGTCACGAGCAAGGAGCGTTCACCTGCGTTGCCGAACGTGCCGACAGTGGCGGAGGCCGGCGTGCCGGGCTACGTAGCGACCGCATGGTTCTCCGTCGCTGCACCCAGCAAGGTTCCGGGAGAGGTGATTCATAAGCTCAACGCGGATATCAATTCCGTGATGAGCGCACCGGACCTGCAGCCGAAACTGCGCGAGCTCGGTGTCACGCCCATTGGCGGCACGCCCGAGGCCGCCGCGAAGTATTTCGCGATTGAAACGGAGAAATGGAACAAGGTCATCAAGACCGCGGGAATCCGCGCCGACTGAGTATCGGCGGGGTCACGCTGGAAGGACATTGAAGGAGGAAGGAACTTGGCGCGAGCATCCACATTCAACGCGGTGACGCTGCAGATGATCTGGACGCGGCTCATCTCGATAGCGGACGAGGCTGCAGCGACGCTTCAGCGCACATCGTTTTCGACCATCGTGCGCGAGTCGAACGATTTCGCGTGCGTGCTGACCGATCGCCGCGGGCAGGCCATCGCGCAGGCGTCGGACAGCGTGCCTTCGTTCATGGGCACCATGCCGCGCACGATCCGGCATTTCCTCGACGAGTTCCCGCCGGAGACGCTCGAGCCTGGCGACATGCTTATCACCAACGATATCTGGATGGGTACCGGCCATCTGCCCGATATCTCTGTCGCCAAACCGATTTTCCTCGACGGCAGCATCATCGGCTTCGCCGGCTCGGTCGCGCATGCGCCCGACATCGGCGGCAAGATTCGCTCGGCAGATGCGAAGGACGTCTACGAGGAAGGTCTGCAGATTCCCGTGATGAAAGTGATGCACGCCGGAAAGATCGACGCCACTTTCGAGCGCATCCTGCGCAAGAACGTGCGCGTTCCCGACCAGGTCATGGGAGACCTCTACGCGCAGTTCACGTGTCTGCACCTGATGGAGCAGCGCGTGCTCACGCTGATGCGCGAGCAGGGACTCGATACGCTCGAGGCGCTGGCTGACGAAATTCACGCGCGCTCCGAGTCGGCGATGCGGAGCGCCATTCGCGCGCTGCCGGACGGCGTATACCACTACACGTCCGTCATGGACGGCGTGGCCGATCCGATCGAGCTCAAGCTGAAGATGACGGTGAAGGACGATACGCTCGCCATCGACTTCGCGGGCTCCGGCCCGCAGGTGCTGCGTGCGATTAACGTCTGCATGGCGTACACGATTTCGTACACCGCATTCGGCGTGAAGGCCGTGCTCGCGCCGGACATTCCAAACAACGAGGGCGTCATGCGCCCGGTGACGATCACCGCGCCGGAAGGCTCCATCCTCAACTCCACGCATCCCGCAGCGGGCGGGGCGCGCGCGCTCACCGGGCATTTCCTGCCCATGATGGTGATCAGCGCGCTCGCGAAAGCCATGCCCGATCGAGTGATTGCCACCGTCGGCTCGCCGCTGTGGTGTCTCCAGCTTTCGGGCGTGAGCCCGGCGGGACGCCCTTATGCGAATCTTTTTTTCATGAACGGCGGTTACGGCGCTGCACGAGGCCGCGACGGCCTGAATATACTTTCGTGGCCGAGCAACATCTCGAGCACGCCGGTCGAGATGATCGAGCAGCTCGCGCCGATCAAGGTGCGCCACCGCCGGATCCGAACCGGCACGGGAGGCAAAGGCCAGTACCGCGGCGGCAACGGCCAGGACATCCTGTTCGAGATGACCTCGCCGAATCCCGTGGTCGTAAGTTTTCTCGCGGAACGTACCCGTCCCGAAGCAGCGCCCGCGGGGCTCGCCGGTGGGGGGGCGGGCGCAGCCGGTGCGGTATTGATCAACGGCAAACCGGTGGACCCCAAGGTGCAGCACGTGATCGCACCTGGGAGCACAGTCGAGCTGCGCACGCCGGGCGGCGGCGGGTATGGCCCGCCGTCTGAGCGGCCCGCCGCGCTGGCCGAAGCCGACCGCATCGACGGTTACGTGTAAGCGAGGTAGCCGCATTCCGCATTCATCATTCCGCACTGAAAGATAGCATGGCCCGTTACTCCCTCGGCATCGATATCGGCGGCACGTTTACCGACATCGTCGTCTACGACCACACGAACGCGCAGTCGTTGTCGCACAAGGAGCTCACCACTTCTCACGCGCCGGCGCAGGGCGTGATCGCTGGCATCCGGCGCGTGTTTGCCGAACACAACCTTGTGTATCGCGACGTCGTGCGCGTCGTGCATGCGACGACGCTCTTCACGAACGCGCTGATCGAGCGTAAAGGCGCGCCGACGGGGCTCATCACGACCGAAGGCTTTCGCGACACGCTGGAAATGAGCCGCGAGCACAAGTACGAGCTCTACAACCTATTCATCGAGCTGCCGAAGCCGATCGTGCGGCGCAGCCTGCGCCTGGAAGTGCGCGAGCGTGTGAACGCGAAAGGTGAGATCGAAACGCCGCTCGACACCGCAGGCGTGCTCGCCGCGGCTAAACAACTGAAGCGCGACGGAGTCACATCGATCGCCATCACTTTTCTGCACGCCTACGCGAATGCCACGCACGAGCGCGCCGCGCGGGATGCGATTTGCAGAGAGCATCCCGAGCTTTTCGTGTCGATCTCGTCCGACGTCGCACCGCAGATCCGCGAGTACGAGCGCACTTCGACCACGGTCGCGAACGCCTACATCACGCCGCTCGCTGACAGCTATCTCGACCTCATGAGCCGCGAGATCGCGCAGCTGGGCATCGAGGCGCCGCTCTTCATGATGCTTTCGAATGGCGGCCTCACGCATGTCGACGAAGCGAAGCGTGCGCCGATCCAGTTGCTCGAATCGGGCCCTGCTGCGGGTGCGCTGGCAGGAAGCTACTTCGGCACGCGCGCGGGCGAGCCTGATGTGCTGGCCTTCGACATGGGTGGCACGACCGCCAAGCTCGCGCTGGTGCTCGAAGGCGAGCCGATCATCGCTTACAGCTTCGAGGCCAGCCGGGAGAAGCGCTTTGCGGAAGGCAGTGGCCTTCCGATCAGCATCTCCACCATCGAGCTGATCGAGATCGGCGCCGGCGGCGGCAGCATCGCTGCGATCGATACGCTCGGCCTGCTCAAGGTCGGTCCGCAGAGCGCAGGCTCCGCGCCCGGTCCCGCCTGTTACGGCCGCGGCGGCGTGCTGCCGACCGTCACCGATGCCAACTTGCTGCTGGGCTATCTCGACGCGGCCACTTTCGCCGGCGGCACGATCGCCATCGATCGCGCGCAAGCCGAGGCAGCGATCAAGCCGCTTGCAGAGCAGGCGAAGATGTCCGTGCCCGAGC
>JAQGNH010000103.1 GCA_028291945.1 Betaproteobacteria bacterium | reverse complement strand
TTTTGGTCTTGATTTTGGTCGGTGTCCTGCCTTCCTGGCCGCACAGCCGGAGTTGGGGTTACGGTCCAAGCGGTGGCTTAGGCGTAGTGGTGGTGGTCTTGCTCGTGCTGGTGCTGATGGGCGTCGTATAGCCCGCAAAAGCTGCTGAAATCAGGACTGCCGGTTGTCGGTCCTCGTGTCTGGCGGGCTGCGCTTAGGCTTGAGTCCCGCGTTTACACGCGGCTCCAGCGATCTTGCCGCGGCGCAGCAGCCTGATTCGCATTTTGCGATGGCACTAGCTCGCATCAGTCGTCATCGTCCTTAACCGGGCGGATCTTGCTGTAATCGATTTCCTTATCGGCCGCGCGGCTCTGGCGGAAGAACACGCGCATGACGAGCAGGTAGCCAATTACGGCGATCACAGCGACGCCAAGCACTATCCATGCAGTGGTGCTCATGACATTGTTCTCTAATCGACTTTGGCGCCGGACTTTCTGACAACCTCAGCCCATTTTATTCTTTCCCGCTTCACGTACGCAGCGAACTGCTCTGGTGTGCCACCGGTGGGTTCCGCTTCGATAGCCGCGTAGCGTTCCTTCAAGGTCGGCGACTGCAGTGCCTTGTTGATTTCAGCGTTGAGCTTCGACACGATCGCGCGTGGCGTCCGGACGGGAACGACCACGCCACCCCACGAGTTGGTCTCATAACCGGGCACGCCCGCCTCGGAGATCGTCGGCACGTCCGGAAATATGGCCGAGCGTTTCAGGCTGCTTACTCCCAATCCCCGTACTTTCCCCGATTTCACATGTGGAGAGATCGACGTCAGATTGTCGAAGATCACCTGGACCTGTCCCGACATGAGATCGGGAATGGCCTGCGCCGTGCCTTTATAAGGCACGTGCACGATCTTCGTGTCAGTCATGATTTTGAACAACTCGCCGCCGAGATGGCCTGTCGTTCCGTTACCGCTGGACGCATTGAGCAGCCTGCCCGGATTCTGCTTCGCATATTCGATGAGCTCCTTCACGGACTTGACCGGCAACGCGTTCGTCACCGCGAGGAGGTTATACGTGGAGAGAAACTGTCCGACGAGCGCGAGATCCCTGTCGGTATCGTATGGCTGATCCGGCAGCAGCGCTTTGTTGATTGCGAGCGTCACCACGTTTGCGTAGCCGATCGTGTAACCGTCCGGATTCGCACGCACGACCATCCCCGTGCCGATCGTCTGCACTGCGCCGGGACGGTTGTCGATGATGATCTGCCGCCCCATCTGTTTGATCAGCTCGTCGGCGAGAATGCGCGACACTACGTCGGACGAGGCGCCCGGCGCTGAGGACAGGATGAGCCGGATCGGCCGGTCCGGATACTCTGCGGCAGCAGATGCCACAAGCAGAAGCAGACCGGCAGCGACAGCGCGCCGCACGCGTCCTGGTGGCAGCATGTAGATATCCTTTAAAAGAAAGCGAACCAAGCTACGCGCGAGCCGCCCGATCACCCATGATCGACCGAACGCAGCAGCGGTTCGAGCATCGCTGCACCAAGCTTGCGGCTGCGCTCGCCATTCCAGCCGAGCTCCGGATCGGGGAGATCGGCATTATCCTTGAACGGCATCTCGAGCGTGAGCGAGAGGCACCCGAACGTGTGGCCGGCCCACTTCGATGCGAGCTTGAGCGCGTCCTCTTTGTATTTGCCAGCGGAATAGCCATGCACATCCTGAAAATCGGGACTGGCACGCTTGAAGTCGGCGATGAATTCGCTCTGCGCCCTCGCCTGCTCGCTTCCAAAACCTGGCAGCATCTCGCCGCCGGCAATAAAAACATAAGGCAGGCCTTCGTCTCCATGTACGTCGATGAACGCATCGACGCTAGTCTGTTGCAGCCGTTCGCGAACGAGAAAGACTTCCGGGCTCTTCTCCATGCTCGGCGTCATCCATTCCCGGTTGAGATTTGCACCGGCCGCGTTGGTGCGCAGATTGCCGCGGACGCTGCCGTCCGGATTCATGTTGGGAACGACATACAGAACCGCCCGTTCGAGCAGGCGCCGGGAAACCGGATCGGCACGATCGATGAGGCGGTCGATCATGCCTTCCACGAACCACTCGGCCATCGACTCGCCCGGGTGCTGGCGCGCAATGATCCATATCGCCTTCCTGGCGCCGTTTCTACGACCTACGGTAATCAGATCCATATCGCGTCCCTCGACCGACGCGCCGAGGCGCTCCGTTCGCACGAGCGGCGAATCACTTGCGCGGCCGATCAGCGCCTGATGGCGCTCGAGAGAGTACGGCTCGAAGTACGCGTACCACACCGCGTTACGCTCCGGAGTGTGCTCTACGGTCATCACCGTCCCGTCGTAGCGCGTCGGCACGCGAAACCAGTGCGCGCGGTCGTACGATGCCACGACGCGGTAATCCTTCCAGCCTTCGGGGTACGTGCAGGCGCCGGCGTTTTCGAACCGGATCGAACAAGGAAGCTCGCGGCCGCCTGACAGCCTGAAGTGGAACCACTGGCGAAAGTCGGCGTGAGAATCCTTGCGAATCCGCAGCGTGATATCGCCACTGGACGGGACATTGCCGTCGGAGACGACTTCGATGGCACCCGAATCGAATGCGGAGGAGATCGTTGGGGTCAATCTATTGCCTCAAGAGGATGGACAGCGTTCAGCGCGGCTTGAAACCAATGTCGCGCGCAAGCTTGCCCCATTTTGCAAAGTCGCTGCGGATTGTATCGGCGAAAAATTCTGGTGATTCGGTGTGAATTTCAAGCCCAAAGGCGATCATTTTCTCGCGCACGTCGGGCATCGTCATTGCGCGGTTCATTTCCTGATTGAGCAGCGAGACGATCTCCTTCGGTGTACCGGCCGGCGCGATGAATCCGAACCATCCACCCGACGCATAGCCGGGGAGTGTCTCCGCTATCGTCGGGAAATCGGGATAGTTTGGGGCACGCGTCGCTCTTGCGATGCCCAGGAGTCGCAGCTTGCCCGATACTACATGGGGCTGCAGCGAGATGAAAGAACCGAGCGTCGCATCGATGCGTCCGCCCATGATGTCGGTGGTGATGCTCGAGACGCTTTTGTAAGGGACATGCGTATAGGTGAACCTCGCCTGCGTGCTCAGCATTTCTGTCGCGAAGTGCAGAAAAGCGCCCTCGCCCGTGGTACCAAAGGACAGTTTCGCGGGGTTCGCTTTGGCATAGACGATCAGATCGTTCACGGACTTGAAAGGAACGCTCGGATGGACGACGAGCGCAAGAAAGTTCGAGGCCATCAACGCAACCGGCGCGAAATCCCTGAGCGTGTCGTACGCGACCTTCTGGTAAGCGAGAGGCACGATGACCATGTTGCCACCCTGGCCGCAGGCGAGCGTATACCCATCCGGCGCAGCCTGGGTGAGCAACGTCAGTCCAAGTTGGCCTCCGGCGCCGGGTCGATTGTCGACTGCAAGCTGCTGCCCGAGCCGCTCACCGACTTTTTGTCCGACCAGTCTTGCGAGCACATCGCAACTGTCGCCCGGTGCTGCGGGAATGATGACGCGGATCACTTTGCTCGGGTAAGCCTGGGCAAACACGCTCACCGAGTGCAACGCAATGACCGCTAGTAACAAGAGCCCGATGCTTCGTCGGGCCGTGTAATCATCGTTCATTACCTGTTGCTTCATTGCGCCGCTTCGGCGGTGATCCCCGCACTCTTGATGACCGTGCGCCAACGCTCGGTCTCTGCAACGATCAGCTCGCGGAAGCCCGTGGGCGTGCCGGGCGTCGCCTCGACGCCTTGATCGAGCAGGCGTTGAATGACACCCGGATTGGACAGCACACGATTTAACTCGGCGTTGAATTTTTCAACGATGGGCGCTGGCGTTCCTGTGGGCGCGACGAGCCCATACCAGGTATTGCAGTCGAATCCCGGAAAGGTCTCTGCGATCGGAGGAAACTCGGGTGCCACTCGCGTCGGCTTCGGTGTGGCGACGGCGATCACGCGAAGACGTCCGGCTTTGACGAACGAAGAGACCTGCGGCGTGCCCGAGAAGAGGACTTGCACGTGGCCCGCGACGAGGTCGGTCACCGCGCCTGCACCCCCTTTGTACGGGACGTGGACGAATTTCACGCGCGCCATGATGTTGAGCAGCTCGATGCCCAGGTGATTCGGAGTGCCCACGCCGGGAGATGCGAAATTCAGTTTTCCCGGCTGCGCCTTCGCGAGTTGTATGAGCTCCCTGATGTTCCGCACCGGCAATGAGGGATGAACGACAAGCAGATACGGAACGTAAACCATGAGCCCAATCGGTGCGAAGTCACGCAGCGGTTCGTACTGCATCTTCACGCCGAGCGCGGGGTTCACTGCGAGTCCGGCGGAGGTTCCGAACGTGACCGTGTAGCCGTCGGGCGCAGACCGCGCGCCCGCCGTGAGTCCGATCAACGTGCCCGCACCCGGCCGATTGTCGATTACGATCTGATACCCCCAGGCTTCAACCAGCTTGTTTGCAATTTCGCGCGCGACGAAGTCCGTGGTCCCCGCCGGCGGATACGGCACGATGAGGCGCACCGGCTTCGTCGGGTACGGTGCCTGTGCGTGCGCGAACGACGCGATCAGGAGCGCGGACACGATCGCCGAAAGGCAATTGAACAGGGTTCTCATGACGTCACTCCTGAACGCTGACGAGCCTAAAGCGATCAAACCGTACCACAGCGTTTGTGCTGTTCGCAATCGCAGCAAGATTCAGGGACGCAGGTCGTCGTGTAATCAACAACGGAGGATGAGCATGCATCTCAAGGGGAAAACGGCCGTCGTCACCGGCGCGGGGCGCGGAATCGGACGTGAGGTCGCAAAAACGTTGGCTGCCGAAGGTGTCAACGTCATCGTCAATGATCCGGGTGTGGGACGCGGCGGCGAAAAAACCGAGGAACGGCCCGCCGATGATGTCGTTGCAGAGATCAGGAAAGCCGGCGGCAAAGCTTCGGCAAACTATGACACCGTCGCCGACTACCTCAAAGCCGGGCTGATGATAAAGCAGTGCGTGGATGAGTTCGGCAAGATCGATATCGTGGTCAACGTCGCCGGAAACCTGCGTGAGCGCATGATCTGGAATATGTCCGAGGACGACTTCGATGCGGTCGTCGCGGTGCACCTCAAGGGACAGTGGAACATGTTGCCATCTTGCAATCAAGTACATGCGTCAGGCAGGATGCGGGCGCATCGTGAACTTCTCATCCGACGCATTCAAGGGCTCCGTTGGGCACGGCAATTACAGCGGATCCAAGGCCGGCATCATCGGGCTGACGCGCTCGATTGCTAAGGAGACCTCCAAATTCGGCATTACCGCGAACGCAATCTGTCCTTCAGCCGACACGCGCATGACGCTCACTGAGGCCGTGAAGGAAAATCGCCGGCGCAAGTTCGAAGCCGGGCTCATGACGAAGGAGCAATACGACCGGACTCTGGTGCCCCGCGGGCCGGAATTCATTGCGCCAATGGTGGCGTATCTCTGCCTCGATGAAGCCGATTACATCAACGGCCAGGTCTTCCACGTCGAGCGCGGCCGCATCAACACCTATTACTTCGGCGAAGATTTCAAATCGCTGCACAAGGGCGACGACGGAATGTTCACGATCGACGAGCTGATCGAAACCGTTCCCGCCTCGCTGATGAGCGGCATCGTGCCGGTCGTGCCGCCAGTCAAGATGAATGAAGCCATGAAATCGGGCGACATGAAGAAGGCGAGCTAGGCTGCGACGCTAACCGCACGAGGCTCGATCCGCGCTCGCGAATCGCGCCGCTCACCACGGACCTCTCGAATTTGGTACACAATCTAGCTTTTGAAAACAGTACAGGGAGGGGAAATCATGGGTAAGACGATCGATCTGACGGCAGCGGACGGCCATAAATTCTCGGCATATGTCGCAGAGCCTTCGGGCAAGCCGAAAGGCGCACTGGTGCTGGTGATGGAGATCTTCGGCGTCAACAGCCATATCCGCAAAGTCGCCGACGAATACGCCGCGGACGGCTATCTCGTGATCGCGCCCGCATTCTTCGATCGCGTTCAGCGCGACCTCGATATCGGCTATACGCCGCCGGACATCGAAGTCGGGCGCGGCATCATGCAGAAGATGAAGTTCGAGGACGCGCTGAAAGACGTTCAGGCTGCGATGAAACAGGTCGCGTCAGCCGGCAAAGTCGGTATCGTCGGCTACTGCTGGGGCGGCTCGCTGTCGTTCAAAGCGGCCTGCAACGTGAAAGGGCTCGCATGTGCCGTTGCGTATTACGGCGGCGCGATACCCGGGGCGATTGCAGAGAAACCGAAATGCCCGGTTATGTTTCACTGGGGCGAGACTGACGCCTCGATCCCATTGGACAAAGCGAAGGAAGTCGCAGCCGCGCACAAGGATCAGATTCACCACTTCTACCCCGGTGCGGGCCACGGCTTCAATTGCGATCAGCGCGGCTCGTTCAACGCCGAATCCTCGAAGCTCGCGCGCAAGCGTACGCTCGAGTTCCTGGCAAAACACATTGGCTAGGAGTTTATCGCCGGCGGTTTTTCACTGCGGTTGTGCCCATCGGCAAAAAAAGCGCGCGGTGCGACTCCGAGAGAGCGCCGGAACATAGACGAGAACGCACTGGCACTTTCATAGCCCAGGTCCAGTGCCACGGCGGTTACCGGTGAGCCCTCAGCCAGGCGGCGGATCGATTCCAGCAGTCGTGCCTGCTGCTTCCATCGCGCGAACGTGATGCCTGTTTCTCTGAGGAAACGTCGGTAGAGCGTGCGCGCGCTGGTGTTCATGTCGGTGGCGTTCAGATCGCACGGCCGCCTCATGGATAGATCGGTGAGGATGCGCTCGCAAAGCCGTGTCAGATCGGGACTCTCGGGCAGCGGCAGGTCGAGCGCACACTCTGGCAAACGTCGGATCTCCGCCATCAGCAATCGCATCAGCAGTCCGTCGTCGCCCTCCTCGTCGTAACGCACCGGCAACGCCACGGCGCGCAGCACCAGTTCGCGCAGCAGCGGCGTCACGTTCAGAACGACGCACGATGACGGCATGCCCGCAGCGGCGACGCTATTCACGTACACGCTGCGCATTTCAACGACGCCATACATTTCGATCTGATGCACCGTGTGCGAGGGCACCCACAACGCCCGGCTCGGCGGGACGATCCACGCACGCCGCCGCACGCGCACCCGCATCGTACCCTCGACCGCAAAAATGAACTGAGCGCGGTCGTGCCAGTGCGGGTCGACGTGATGACCCCTGGGATACGACGAGCGCCTCGCAACGATCGCCCGGGAGCTTGTGCCTTCGACGGCGCTTTCGCGGGCTCTGGAGAGGTCTGCGGGCTGCTCGCGCAGCCGGGCGGTGAGAGAGTTGTCCATTTTTCGATGATTGGTTGATAAAGCTCTAAAGCAGGACGATTGTAGCTCAGGCAGACTTGGTCTATGACTATGCTACCAACCGTTCTCATCTGCCGCCCTGCCGGGCTAAGCGCGTGTTACTGACTCAAAATCCATGACCACCCTTATCCAAACCGCACCGCGCCCCGATGGGTTTCCGCGTGCCGTAAGTCTGCTGCTGAATATCGGCCACGGGATCGACCACATGTTCCTGCTGATCTTTGCAACCGCGGTCGCGACCATCGCCGTGGAGTTCGGATATTCGAACTGGGCGGATCTGATGCCCTATAGTGTCGGCGCCTTTGCGCTGTTCGGCCTCGGCTCGCTGCCCGCCGGGCGACTCGGTGACCTGTGGGGGCGCCGCATCATGATGATCATTTTCTTCGTGGGCATCGGAGCAGCCGCATTGCTGACTTCACTGACGCAGAACGCGTGGCAACTCGCGGCCGGTCTTTCGCTCATTGGCGCGTTCGCAGCAATCTACCACCCCGTCGGCATTCCGATGCTCGTGCAGAACGTCTCCAATCCGGGCGCCGTCATCGGTGTCAATGGACTCGCGGGCAATCTCGGCATCGCTGTCGCCGCGCTCGTCACCGGCTTCCTCGTCAAGTGGATAGGCTGGCGCGCCGCGTTTGCTGTGCCCGGACTTTTAGCGATCGTCTGCGGCATCGTTTTCGCAATTGTGTGTCCACACGAAACCGAAGCCCCAGGCAAGCGCAAAGGCAAAGCAAAAGTGGTGCTGTCGCCCGCGATGCTGGCGCGCGCATTCGCCGTGATGACAGCAGCCGCGGTCACCGGAAGCCTGCTGTTCAATTTCACCACCAACGGCAACTCGCAGCTCCTGTCCGAACGTTTTCTCGGCGTGGTCGAAGACCCGGCTGTCTTGGGCGCAATGCTGGCGGTGATCTATACGATCGCGTCACTCGCGCAAGTCATTGTCGGCCGAATGATCGACCGCATGTCGATCAAGTCTCTGCAGTGGTGGATCTCGGTCGTCCAGATACCGCTGATCATCGTCGCTGCGCATACGCACGACTGGTGGCTGTTCGCATCGCTGCTCGTCGTCATGATTTTCATCTTCGGCTCGATTCCGTTCACAGATGCAATGATCGTCCGCTACGTCGATGACCGGCTGCGCTCGCGCGTGGCCGGGATGCGGCTGACTGTGTCATTCGGCATCAGTTCGGTCGCCGTCTGGCTGCTGGGGCCGATGGTAAAAGGCATGGGGTTTACCACGTTGCTCTGGGTGATGGCGGGCATTGCCGCCATCAAAGCTGCGATCGTGCTACTCCTGCCGGAAGAGCCCGCGGTGGTTGAGACCGCGCCGGCTTGATCGCGAATCAGCGAGTCGGATCGGGCGCAAAACGTATCGCGCCGGGAAAGGGGTCAGGCTCACGGCGCGTCAGGCGTGGCGTCAAGGCCGGCAGCACACCGAGTGCGACGAGATTCTCCCGCCGGTCGTACTGAATCACGAGCGTCTCTGCAGGAATGTCGCTGGCGCGTTCGAAGGTCACCACGCGTACACCGGACCTTTCGTTGCGGCCGTGCCCGGTGCCTAGTTTTCCCAGCGTTCTCGCCGCACGTTCATCCGAGTCGCGCCGGGCGAGCTCCTGCGACGTATTCAGTTCGCTCGGCGCTGCAGCCGCTGCCGGAGACTCTGCGCGTGATTCCATTCTGCCGGGACTGCCCTGCGCTGGCGCGTCGTGCTCCGAAGCGGCCGGGCCGCGGTACAGCTCGCGGTCGCGAAGGCTGAGCGGCTTCACCTTCTCGCGGAAAACCGCCACACCGACGACGCCGACATCGTTGGGTCGCCCGGTGCGTGCGGCGTATGAGCTCTCGTGCTCGGTGAAGAAAAACGCAGCGGTGCGCTCGAGACTTTTACGCCAGCCGATGATCTCTACGGAACCCCACGGGTCGAGCACGTAACCGGACTGCGCGGGCGCCGCAGTCTCCCCCGAAATGACGTTCACACCGTCTACGCTCGCCACGACGAGCACGCGGGCAGCCGTATTATTGCGAATGCGTACGGCATACTCGTGCCCAGGTGTCCCGACAATATAGCGCCTTCCCTCTTTCGCGTAGACAGGAAGCGATGAGCCCTCGGTGCGATCGTAAACACCAACATGCACGAGCTGGCCCGCGTCTGCCAACTCAAATGCGTTCGAATTCCCCGGTGACGCGCAACCGCCGACTCCCAGTGCCAGCAGTGCCGATACCAATACACGTCGAACCATCGAAGAAGTTTTCGTCATGATGCCCTCCGCAGCCGGTCCCGGCGGGACCAGTCTCGCCCTCGTTAAACGCAGGGACATCGCGAGTGGGGTTAAGGCTCGACTGCCCAGTATCTGCGGGCGGACGGTGTTCCTGTTTCGAATTACTCGGACGAATGGCAGGCAGAAAAGCCAGGCGCCGGGTGTGAGAGCTCAGACCCGGCTCCTGGTTCCGATACGTTACTTGCTCGACGAAGACGATGAGCCGCCGGTTCCGCTGGACGCGGCCGATCCTCCGGTACCGCCACTGCTGCTTGTGGCTGATCCGCCGCCGCTGCTCGACTTGCCGGCGGATCCCGATCCATAGCCTGATCCGGAGGTAGAGCTCGATGAGGACGACTTGCTCGACTTGGTGTCCCCGCCGCCGCCCGGCGCGACCACGGTGTCTTTACGCTCCTGGCATGCAGAAAGGGCGAAGGCGCCCAAAAGTATCAACACATAAGTAGCTGCTTTCATGATTTTGTCTCCTTTGGTGGGCTGGCACATCGATGCGTGCGCCGAAATAACTATGACATCGTCAAGACAGCCTGACAAGGCAGGGTCGTCCGCATTGCGGGTCGGTCGCCGGTTGCCGCAAGCGGCGAAGTGCTAGCATCAGTGGCGTGCAAAAATTCTTCCGCTACAACCAGGAGGATCCACATGAGAAAACAAGCATGCGCACTTGTCGCAGTCGCAGCAACCTGCATCGCCAGCCCCATGCCCACGCTCGCACAGCAGTGGCCGGACAAGCCGGTGCGCGTCCTGGTACCATTTCCACCAGGCGGCGGAACGGATATTCAGGCGCGGCTCCTCTCGAGTGCGTTCCAGAAAAATATGGGACAGAACTTCATCGTTGATACTCGGACGGGTGCGGGTGGCTTGATCGCGACCCAGCTTGCGGTGGATGCCCCGCCTGACGGCAACACCATACTGTTCACGTCCGGCAGCATCTCGGTGCTCGTCACGCTGTATGCAAGAAGCATCAAGTTCAATATCCTCGAAGACCTCGCGCCGATCAGCTGGATTTCCTCGACTCCGCTCGTGTTGTCGTTGCACCCGAGCGTTCCGGCAAAGTCAGCGAGGGAGCTCGTGGCCCTGGCAAAGGCAAGACCCGGTGGAATGAACGCCGGTGGCAATGCGGCAGGGAGCACTGCTCATCTCAGCGCGGAAATGCTGAACCAGATGACCGGTATCAAAACGACCGTGCTCACCTATCGCGGCGGTGGTCCAGCCGTATTGGCATTGATCTCCGGAGAAATCGATTACATCTTCGCCACGGCACCGTCGATCATGCCGCACCTGAAGAGCGGAAAAGCAAAAGCGCTCGCCGTCACGACGCCGAAGCGATCGTCGGCGCTGCCGGATCTGCCGACGATGAACTCGATCTATCCAGGTTTCGAATCGGATAACTGGTACGCGATGTTCTTCCCGAAAGGTACGCCGCGAGCCATCGTGGACAAGCTGAACGCGGAGATACGCAAGGCGCTGGACACACCCGAGATGCGAGCCTTCATGCCGAAGGAAGCTCTGGATCCCGTTGCCAGCAGCCCCGAGGAACTGTCCTTGCTCCTCAAGCGCGAAATCGAAAAATACGCGAAGGTGATCAGGTTCGCGAATATTCGATTGGAGTGAGCAGGCGTGATCGGCGAGAGACTACGATTGCCGCACGTGAGACGCACGCCCCCCGTTTCCGTCCTGTCTAAATCCGTATCTCGCCGCTGCTCGAAATCGTGGGAAAGCGCGGCTCGGGCAGCGTCGGAATCGACTTCAACCCCGAGCCCGTGCTGACGAGAACGACGTGCTCGAGCGGTTTGATCCATTTGCGCGCGATCGCTTGCGTGAGTCCCACCAGGGTCGTCGCGCTTTCGGGACAGGCGAAGATTCCTTCTTCACGGGCGAGCTCGTCTACCGCGGCGAATGCGTCCGAAGCAGAAACTGCGATCGCACCGCCGCCGTGCTTGCGTATGAGCTCGAGCACACCGCGCCCGCCAGGTGGATTGGGCGACTTGAGTCCGCCGGGCGGGACATCGATCTTCCCCCACGCGGAACATTCCGCGCGTTTTTGTTCGAACGCCTGCACGATGGGCGCGCAGCCCTCGTATTGTGTGACGTACAGGCGCGGCAGCTTGCCTTTCACCCACCCCAGGCGCAGGAGCTCGTCGAACGCTTTCCAGATTGCGATCGCGCCGAGTCCGCCTCCTGCGGGATAGAAGACCGCATCCGGCATCTTCCACCCGAGCTGTTCCGCGATCTCGAGGCCCATCGTCTTCTTGCCCTCGAGCCTGTAGGGTTCTTTCAGCGTGCAGATGTTGAGCCACCCGTTGCACTCGCACGCCTCGGCAACAAACCGTCCGGCGTCGTGCCAGTTCTTGAGCAGAAAAGTCGGCTGACCGCTCGCGCGGCATTGCTGAAGACTCGAAGGCTGCGCATCGGTGGGTACCACATTGACCGACGTCATACCGGCGCGCGCAGCATAGAGACTCCACGAGCCCGCTGCATTGCCGGAGCTGTTAAGCGCAACTGTTCTCACGCCGAGCTCGGCATAGCGCGAGATCGCGACCGAGGCGCCGCGATCCTTGAACGTTCCGCTGGGATTGCGCCCTTCGTCTTTCACCGAGAGCGTCTTCAGTCCGAGCTTGCGCGCGAGCCTCGGTGTCTGCAAAAGCGGCGTGTAGCCTTCATTGAGCGAGATCACGTGTTTCGCGTCCTGCACCGGCAGGAGGGGCGCGTATCGCCAAAGGTTCGCCGGACCCTGCTCGATGTCCCGCGGTGAGACTTCTCGCTTCACGCGTTCGAGGTCATAGCGAACCTCGAGTGTCTCGCCGGGTTTGGCCGTGCGCGGCACTTTCGCGTCCATACGCTCGCCGCTGCTCGACTCGAGCTCACTCATATATCCCATGGTCGTTCTCCTTTTATTGCAGCTTGATGCCTGATTTGACTACCACGTCCTTCCAGCGCCTGACGTCGCTTTCGATGAGCTTCTGAAACTCGTCGGGGCCCAGTGGCGCAATATCGATCGCGAGACTCGCGAAGCGCTCCTGGACGTCCGGCAGCTCGAGGATGCGGGCGATTTCCTGATGCAGCTGCTTCACGATGGCGGGCGGCGTGCCGCCCGACGCAAGCACGCCATACCAGTGGGCCACGACGAAGTCTTTGACGCCGCTCTCCTGGAAGGTCGGCACGTCCGGAAGCAGCGGATGACGTGATGCAGAGGTAATGCCGAGGCCTTTGATGCGGTTGTTCTTGATGAACGGGACGATCGGCGGCGATGCGTTGAACACGAGCGGTATCTGGCCGGCGACTGCGTCAGCCACTGCAGGACCGCCGCCTTTGTAGGGAACGTGGTTGAGCACGAGACCGGTCTTGATGCGCAGCAGCTCGTAGGTCATGTGCGGGGAGCTGCCCTGCCCGCTCGTTCCCATCGCCAGCGTTTCGGTCTGCGCGCGCGGCATCGCAAGAAGCTCCTTCAGCGAGCTCACTTTGAGCGATGGATGAGCAGCAAGCACCTGCGGCGCGGTCGCTACGCGAATGACGGGGGAGAAATCCCGAACCGCGTCGTACGTGGGCTTTGCGTAAGTCACCACGTTGATCGCATGCGGCACGTCGGCGAGAAGCAGCGTGTAGCCGTCGCCGCGCGCTCTAGCCACGATCTCGGTGCCGATCATGCTGGCGGCGCCGGGCCGCGCATCGACGACGACAGTCTGTCCAAGCCGATCGCCCAGCTTTTGCCCGATCACGCGCGCAATGGTGTCAGACCCGCCTCCTGGTGCGTACGGAACGACGAGCCGTATCGGTTTCGTGGGATAGCTTTCGGACCCGTCCGCAGGAGCTGTAAAGCACAAAGCGAGCACAGCACCTAAACCAGACATGCTTTTCACCACGGTCAAATTCCTTTGGACGGACAGATTAGTAGGTACACGCCAGAACGCGCGCCTCGATGAAGTATCTGGCATGCGACTTGCCACGCTTGATGACGGCTCGCAAGGCGATTCGTATCCGTCGCTCGCTTGCGGGGTAGCGTAACGTTAAATCACGAGGTGCAACATGAAAATTATTTTCATAGCCACGTTGCTGGCTGCGGCGTCATGGGTTCTCTCCGGCTGCATCGTCGACGACAGGCGCGGCGAAAGAGGTTATAGCGAAGGACGTTATCAAGAACGGCAAGACCGTTACGATGAGCGCCGGCGCGACGATCGGGGCGATCGCGAACGCCGCTACGATCGCTAGTGTACTGACGCGTAAGTTCGTGGTACAAGCGGTTCGTTTTCGTAATCTGCGGGAGACGAATATGGCTTGGCCGATGCCGCGACTGTTATTGACCGTGGAAGAGAACAATCAACTTATCGAATG
>JAQGNH010000079.1 GCA_028291945.1 Betaproteobacteria bacterium | reverse complement strand
CTCGTCGCGGCGAAGTCGCTGCTCGAGCGCAATCCCGATCCGACCGAGACAGAAGTCCGCTACTGGCTGGCGGGCAACCTGTGCCGCTGCACGGGCTACAACAAGATCATCGAGGCGGTGCTCGATGCCGCCGCTGAAATGCGAGGGAGCTGAACATGGCGATCGTGATTCCCCAACCCGAAAAAGAGCTGAAGGTCGTGGGCACCAGCCCGGTCCGGCCCGACGGCGTGCCGAAAGTGACGGGGCTCGCCCAGTACGGCGCGGACTTCCATTTGCCCGGCATGTTGTGGGGCAAGATCCTGCGCTCGCCGCACGCACATGCGCGCATTCGCTCGATCGACACGTCCAAAGCGGAGGCCCTGAAAGGCGTGAAAGCGGTGATGACCTCGAAGGATCTGCCTGACCACAAGTTCGAGTACCTCGGCCCCGAGCGCGTCGCCGTGAATTACTGGCACATGACGCGCAACATCATGGCGCGCGACAAGGTGCTGTACGAAGGGCACGCCATCGCCGCGGTCGCTGCGACCACGTCGGCGATCGCGGAAGAGGCGCTCAAGCTGATCGAAGTCGATTACGAAGTGCTCCCGCACGTCATCGACGTCGACGAGGCGATGAAGCCTGGTGCGCCGCTCCTCTTCGAGGACATGATCACCCGCGGCATCGATCCGCCTCCGCAAAAGCCGTCGAACATTTCCAAGCGCATCGAATACAAGATGGGCGACATCAAGGCAGGCTTCGCGTCCGCCGACAAGGTCGTCGAGTTGAGCTTCAAGACCGCACCGGTGCATCAAGGCTATATCGAGCCGCACGCGACGCTCGCGCGCTACGACTCCGACGGCCAGGTGGAGCTCTGGGTTTCGAGCCAGGGGCACTTCGTCGTGCGCACGATGGTGTGCAGGCTGCTCGGCATCAAGACCGCGGACCTGCGCGTGCACGCCGCCGAGATCGGCGGCGCGTTCGGCGGCAAGACCGTCGTGTACGTCGAACCCGTCGCCGTCGCGTTATCCCGCAAGTCCGGCCATCCCGTGAAGATCATGATGAGCCGGGAAGAAGTGTTCAAGGCGACCGGACCGACGTCGGGCGCTTCGATGACGATCAAGATCGGCGTCATGAAGGACGGCAAGATCGTCGCCGCCGACGCGCTCATGAAGTATCAGGCGGGCGCTTTCCCGACCTCGCCGGTCATGAACGGCCTGATGTGCGGCTTCGCGCCGTACGACATCGCCAACGTGCGCACCATTGGTTTCGACGTGGTGTGCAATCGGCCGAAGACGGTTGCCTATCGTGCTCCGGGCTCGCCGATCTCGGCGTTCGCCGTCGAGAGCACGATGGACGCGGCTGCCGCCGCGATCGGGATGGACCCGCTCGCTTTCAGATTGAAGAACATCGCCAAACCAGGAACGCTGCTCGTGCACGGCGCGAAAATCGGCCACGCGGGTTTTGCCGAGACGCTGCAGGCGTTGCAGAAGCATCCCGGCTACACCAAACCGCTCGGCAAGAACCAGGGACGCGGCATGGCCGTGGGCTACTGGTTCAACGGCGGCGGCGAATCGAGCGCGACCGTTCACGTCAACGAAGACGGCACGGCCGTGGTCGCGACCGGCAGCCCGGATATCGGCGGCTCGCGCGCATCGACTGCGCAGATGGCGGCGGAGACGCTGGGGATCGAATACGAACGCGTTCGACCGATCATCGCCGACACCAATTCGGTCGGCTACACGCAGGCGACGGGCGGCTCGCGCGTCACCTACGCCACCGGCCGCGCGGTGATCGATGCGTGCAACAAGGTGATCGCCGAGATGTGCGCGCGCGCGGCGAAAATCTGGAAGATCGACGTCGCGGACGTGATCTGGGAAGACGGCAAGGCGAGGCCTGCAGGCAAACGCGCGGGCGAGTTCGAGCCGCTGTCGTTCAAGGATATCGCCTCGAAGCGCACGGCGACGGGAGGACCGATCGTCGCCGCTGCCGCCCTCAACGCGGAAGGCCAGGCGCCCGGCTTCGCGGCGCAGTTCTGTGACGTCGAGGTCGATCCCGAGACCGGCCACGTCAAGATCCTGCGCTACGTCGCCGCGCAGGACGCGGGCCGTGCCGTCCATCCGAAATACGTGGAGGGACAGATGGAGGGCGGTGTGGTGCAAGGCATCGGATGGGCGTTGAACGAGGAATACATCTACGACAAGGACGGGCGGCTCTCCAACGCTGGATTCCTCGACTATCGCATCCCGGTGGCGTCCGACCTGCCGATGATCGAAACGATCGTGGTCGAAGTGCCGAACCCGAACCACCCGTACGGCGTGAAGGGTGTGGCGGAGGCCAACATCGTCCCGCCGATGGCGGCGATCGCCAACGCGATCTGCCGCGCAACGGGCAAGCGCCTGACCGATCTGCCGATGTCGCCGCCGAAGGTGCTGCAGGCGCTGGATTCCTGAAGCGGCATCAAGCCGGAGTCGAGCCGGCCGAAGATTTCGCGCGCCCGCCGAACATGTCGTAGAGCAGCGCCTCGCGGACCTCAGCGACGTCGAGCCCGTGCTGCGCGATGAGATCCGCGGTGTCCGCGATGATCGCGTCGATGTCGCCGAGGAAGCGCAGGCGCTTGTAGAGATCGGGAATGTGGATGTCCATGCTCTCGCCGATGAGCTCCATGAAATTGAGCAGCTCGAACGAGACCTGCGGCTGGTACTGGATGAGCTCGCGGTGGCAGCCGTGGAAGATGGACGCGAATGTCGTCACGCCGGCGTCGGCCGCGGCGCGGAACTCGCGCTCGCGAAGCTCGGCCTTGAACTTCGGCAGTACGTTGAGATGCGAAGCCTGCGTGCTCACGATCGGCACGTCGAGCTCGACGATTTCCAGGCCGGGGATCGCCCGCAGCACGGTCTTCACCGCCGTCATGATGCCGGGCACCGCGGAGCGCTCTTGCAGCGCGACGCGTTTGCGAACGGGATGGACGAACAGCGGCCGCAGGTCGTCGAGACGTTCGGCGAAGAATTCGGCCAGAGGGCCGATGTCGAAAGGCTTCTCTCCGTACGATTCGCTGTACGCGGGCAGCGCGATCTCGCCGATCTGGATGTGACAGCTCGGGCACCACGCGATCACCCGTGAGGCGCCGGGGCGGCTCAGGCGCTCGATTGTGTTGTATCCCATGCGCCCCGCCGGCTCGACCATCGGGCAAGCGTCGACGCAGCGGCCGCATCGCGTGCACGCGTCGAGGATGTCTTCAATGCGTGCGTTCACCGCGTCGAGGAAAGAAACCGTGCCTTCGCTGCTCGCCATGTCGAGGTCTCCGCGCTGTATCGATCCTTCAATCGTTTGCGCTCAGTTTCGCGGCGCGCGCGACTTTCCCCCACTTCACCATCTCCTGCTCGATGTAGCGGCCGAATTCCTGCGGGCCGAGAAGCGCGACCTCGGCGCCCTGGCTCGCCATGAAGTTTTTCATGTCGCTGGTTGTCATCGTCTTGGCAATCGCGTCGTAGAGCTTCTTGACGATCTCGGGCGGCGTTTTGGCCGGGGCGACCACCCCGGTCCAGGAGCTCACTTCGAAATTTTTCACGCCCTGCTCATGAAAGGTCGGGATCTCGGGGAACTGCGGCAGCCTTTGGAGCGTGGCGACGCCGATCGGCTTTACGCGCTTGGCCTGTATCTGGCCGGTGAAAGCGGTCGCGCCAGTGCAGAACATCTGCACCTGGCCGCCCACTAGGTCGATCATGGCGGTCCCGGCGCCTTTATAGGGGATGTGGGTCATATCCACACCCGTCACCGATTTGAAGAGCTCGCTGCACAGGTGCGGCGTGCCCCCGTTGCCCGATGAAGCGAAATTGATCTGCCCAGGCCGACGTTTCGCCAGCGCAATCAACTCTTGCGCGTTGTTCACCGGCAGCGACGGATGCACCGCCATGATGTACGGAATGGTCGCGATACGAGCGATCGGTGCGAAGTCGCGCACGGGATGGAAACCGAGCTTGGGATAGACGGCCGGCCCGACAGCAAGCGGGCTTGCGACGGCGACCAGCAACGTGTAACCGTCAGGCGCGCTTTTCGCAGCCACTTCGCTGCCCAGCGTTCCGCTCGCGCCCGCGCGATTCTCTACCACGACCTGCTGGCCGAGCACCGGACCGAGCCGCTGCGCCAGCCCTCTGCCCAGGATGTCGTTGGTGCTCGCACCAGGCGGGTAGGGCACGATCAATCGAATCGGCCGATTCGGATACGAACTGTCCACCTGCGCCAGCGCCACGCTCGCAACCGCAGCGAGTGCTCCAGCGCAGCACAGCTTCCCCCAGCGCATTGAGCTTGACCTCGCGCTCCTCATGCGGCCTCCTTGATGGAAACCCGCCAGTGGATGCGATCTTCCTCGGGCGGGTAATCGCCGGCTGCTTTGTGGTACGAGCAGCGATTGTCCCAGATCACGATATCGCCCTTGCGCCATTTGTGGGTGTAATCGGCGCCGGGCTGCACCATGTAGGTCCTGAGCTCGGCGATCAGCGTTTCGCTGGCTTCGTGGGCGAGACCTTCGATGCGCAGGATCTTGTTGGGATCGAAATACAGCACCGGGCGCCTCGTTTCCGGATGCGTCGTAAGCAGCGGATGCAGCGCCGGCGCGGCGTTGCGGTCCTCGGGATCGAGCAGTGCTTTGCCACTCCTGATGCGCGCGCCGTAGACGTACGCACCCCGCAGGCCTTCTAAGCGCTGCTTCAGAGCATCGGGCAGCGCTGTATAGGACGCGTAGCAACTGGCGAAGTAGGTATCACCGCCGCGGCTCGGGATCGCTACTGCGTACAGTTGGGTCGCCTTGAACGGCACCTGTTCATAGGAGCCGTCGGTGTGCCAGCCCTCGGCGCCGCGCCGGTAGATCCGCATGTTCAGCTTGCCGTCGGCATCGAACTTGTTGACGCCGAGGAAAGTGACTTCGGGCGCTTCCGGATGGCGCGTGCTCTTCGACGGGTGCAGTTCGAGCCGCCCGAAGCGACGGCTGTAGCGCACGTACTCAGGCAGCGTGAGCTCCTGGTCACGCACCACGACTACGTTATAGTCCAGCCACGCGCGATAAATGATGCCGAAGTCGGCGTCGTCGAGTGCGCGGACATCGACGCCGGTAATCTCGGCGCCGGTCTGCGATCCCAAGCGGCGTACCTGAATCATGCTCCGTCTCGCTTTTTTCGGTTCAGCCGGTTCATCCTAAATGCGTGCGTGTCGTCTGTCCATTTCAGGCACTGCGGCGGCGCAGCGGGTAGCGGACGTTATGTCCAATCTCCTGTTGCATAATTAGATCGATCCTGAATGGCAGGTGCTACCGAACTCAGCGATCACGGCGGCACCTCCTGGTATCGGAGCCTCACCATGCACTATTACGTCGGCAAATTCGATGCGGCCCGTTTTACGGAGCCAATACTCTATGCCGGGCATTGTGACGGCTTCGAGCGCGTAAGCCTGATCAATCGCGAAGTTGGATCTGTGCACGCCGAGGCATGCATTTCGCGGCTCGCTCCCGGCGGGCAAATCGCGGCGTGCGTGCACGCCTTCGAAAAAGGCATCTATGTATTCGAAGGCGAGATCGAAGTGCTGCGGGCGGATGAGTGTCTGCGGCTTTCGGCTGATGGCTATGCGCTGATTCCCTACGCCACGTCGCATGCCATACGCAATCGTGGCACGCACACAGCGCGCTGGTTTGAGCTGCTCTCTCCGCAACCCAAACCATCGCGCGCATTTGCCGATTCATTTTTCACCGGCAATGCCGCCTGGCCGAGCGCCTGCGTCGACGCGACGCGGAACCCCGTCAAGGGTGCGGGGCTGTTCAAACCGGAAAACCCGATTCCCCAGCAAAGTGCAGTACTGCAACAAGGCCTGACGGTGTATCGCTTCATGGAGCGCAACCTGGGCGCCACCTGCTTTTTCATGATGCGTGGTGAAATGTCGGTCGGCGCATTCCGCACGCGCCATGATCATCCGATCGAGGAGTTTTATCTGGGCCTCAGCGGCGAGGCGATGATGGATATCGAAGCCGAAAGCTTTCACCTCGGCCCGGGCGATTTCGCCTGGACCGGCGTTGGCACCAGTCACGCTTTTCGTCAGGTCGGCAACGAGCCGTTTCGATGGCTGGAAACCCAGACGCCACAGTTTCCCGCTCAGCACGGAACGCGCAATTACGTCGAGTGGGAAAAACTCCGGCGCCTATCATCCAGCGACTCAATAATTACGCGCACCTCATCGGGTGCGTCCCCAGAGAGGCCGCTATGACGACTGCCGCCGCGCTTGCGAAGTTCGCAACCGACACTCGATTCGAGCATCTTCCTCCGCGCGCTGTCGAGCACGCGAAGTGTTCCGTGGCGAGCACGATCGCGAGCGCGGCGATGGGGCGTGACATCGACTCCGCGAAAGCCTTTCGCGAGATGGCGAGGGAGCGCGGCGGGACGGCCGACGCGACGATCTGGTTCGACGGCGGGCCGAAACTCCCGGTGATGGACGCAGCGCGCACGAACGCGATCATGAGCGATTCGGCGGCGTCCGACGATTCGGACCTGGCCGCGCACGCTCACCTGGGCACGGTGACGTGCACGGCCGCCATCGCGATGGGCGAACGCCAGCGCGCCAGCGGTCGCGATGTGCTGGCGGCGATCGTCGTCGGCTACGAAATCGGAAATCGGATCGGGAAGCACATTAAGCCGGCAGAGGCCGGCTTTCATCCGGGCGTTATCACGATCTTCTCCGCGACCGTCGCCGCCGGAAAGTTGATGAAGCTCAACGGTGAGCAGATGACACAGGCGATCGCCCTGGCAGCTACGTCGATCGGTGGCAGCCGTGTCGCCGCGGACATGAGCTGCGCTCGAGAATACGATGCCGCACTCTCGTCGATGCTCGCCGTCACCGCCGCCATGGCTGCGGCGAAGGGGTTCACCACCGAAACAAAAATCATGGAGATGCCGCGGGGTTACTTCGAGGTGTTCAAGGGTCACGACCTCGAAGGTGTGACCCGCGGGCTCGGCGAATCCTGGGGCATCATCGAGGATTTGGCTATCAAGCTCATGCCGGGCGCCTGGGTGAATCACGCACTCGCGGAAGCAGCGTGGACGTGTGCCGCGGAGGGCGATATCAAGCCGCACGAGGTGGACCGTATTGCGGTCCAGACGCGCCGCTCGGTAAGACACCTGCTCTATCATCCGACGGATCTGACCGGCGTCGCCCACAGCCTGCCCTATATGGTCGCCGCGTCGGTGGTCGATCGTACCTACTCCTGGCAGCACGTCACGCCTGCGAAGTTCAGGGATCCCGTCATCGGCGCACTGCAGGACAAGGTGGTCGGCACGGAAGAACCGTCGCCTTATGCGCACCGTGGCGGAGGGACCGTCACGATCACGACCAAGAACGGGCGCAGCTACTCGCAGACGTTCGAAGCACCGCGCGGTTCGGGTCCGCGCGGCATCAAGTGGGCCGACATCAGCGCCAAGTACCGCGCGCTCACACCGATGGGCGGCCTGTCGCAGCAGAAGATCGATCAGAGTCTCGGTGTCGTGCAGCGCTTCGAAGAGACACAGAACGTCTCGGCCCTCACGGACCTGTTGCGAGTGTAGACGCTGGCCAGCGCCGATCATCAAGGCGATCGGGCTCAAGCCGGAATAAGGATCTGGACGAATGAAAAGGATTGCGCTGCTTACGTGGCTGCTCGTTTGTCTCTCCAGCCAGGCATACGCGCAGAGTCCGGCGGGCGGTCCGTATCCGTCGCGTATGGTGCGTATGGTTACCGCATTCGTGCCAGGCAGCAGCACAGGCGACGTGGTGGCGCGCGCCGTTGCGAAGAGACTCTCCGATTCGTGGGGCCAGCCGGTCGTCGTCGATCCCCGGCCCGGTGCCGGCATGGTCATCGCGACCGACCTGGTAGCCAAGGCGCCGCCCGACGGCTACACCCTGCTGATGGTGTCTGCCAGTTTCAGCGTCAATCCGAGCCTGCACAGCAAGCTGCCCTTCGATTCGATCAAGGATCTGACGCCCATCACGCTGACGTCTTTCATTCCTTACCTGCTGGTGGTCCATCCGTCGGTGCCGGTGCGTACGTTCCAGGAGCTCGTCGTCTTCGCGAAGGCGAAGCCCGGTGCGCTCAACTATGGCGCGGCGGGTACGCAGAACCAGCTTGCCCTCGAGCTCCTGAAGCTGCGCACCGGGATCAACATGGTGCACGTAGCCTACCGCGGGGCGTCGCTCGTCATCACCGATCTCGTCGGCGGACAGATACACCTCGCGCTGGGGACCAGCCTGGCGGTGTTGCCCCATGTGAATTCCGGCAGGCTGCGCGGCCTCGCGGTCACGAGTGCGCGTCGTGTTTCCGCGGTACCGGATCTCCCCACCATCGCGGAGTCCGGCGTTCCGGGTTTCGATGTGAGCGCGTGGAACGGTGTCTTCGTGCCCGCCGGCGTGCCCGCATCTATCCTTGCCAAGCTCAACGCGGATATCACATCAGCGGTCAAGGCGCCGGAGCTGCGCGCGAGGTTGACCGCAGAAGGCGGGGACGTCGTGGGCAATTCCTCCGAGGAATTCGCACGCTTCATCCGCGATGACATCGCCATCTGGGCGAAGGTGGTGAAAGCCGCGGGCTTGCGCACGGAGTGATCGGCGATGCTCCCACAAATACGTACGGAGGCACCCATGTGCATCACGTTCGTTCGCCTGCTCGCAGTATTAACCTGTTCAGTACTCGCTTCCACTGCACTTTCCCAGCAGTACCCCGTTCGCCCGGTCCGGGTTGTCGTGCCAGTCGCCGCCGGCGGTTCTTATGACACTGTCGCGCGCATAGTCGGACACTCGCTGGGCGACAAGCTTGGGCAGCAAGTCGTTATCGACAACCGGGCCGGCGCAGCAGGCAACATCGGCGCTGGCGTTGTCGCCAAATCGCCCGCCGATGGATACACACTGCTCTTTGCAGGCACGACGTTCGTGATCAATGTGAGTCTCTACAAATCGGCGCTGCCCTATGACGCAGCTCGCGATTTTTCCCCGGTATCCCTGATCGCAAAAACAGCGCAATTGCTCACCGCGCATCCATCGGTCCCGGCACAGAACCTTGCGCAATTGATAGCGCTTGCCAAGAAAAATCCAGGCAAGCTCTCGTACGGCACTGGCGGAAGCGGCACCCCCAACCATCTTGTCGCGGAGCTGCTAAAAACCACAGCCGGCATCGACATTCTTCATGTGCCTTTCAAAGGTGGCTCAGCGCCCGTCGTTGCACTGCTCGGCGGACAGATCGACCTCTTCGTTTCAGCCCCGACTGCCGTACTCACCTATGTAAAGGACCGCCGCCTGCGCGCTATTGCGGTGTCGACGGCCCAGCGCTCGCCGGTGCTGCCCGATACGCCAACAATGAGCGAGTCGGGCGTGCGAGGATTCGATGTCGCAACCTGGTACTGTCTCCTCGCGCCAGCCGGCACACCGGCTGCGATCGTCGAGAAACTGAGAGGCGTCCTCGTTGCCACGCTCGAAACGCCCGAGGTTCGCAAGCGGTTGCTCGATGAGGGCGCAGTCCCGGAAACTTCAACCCCCGAGGGACTCGCGAAGTTCATCCGCGCCGAGATCACCCTGTGGGAGAAAGCTGTGAAGGTTTCCGGCGCGAAAGTCGAGTAATCGCCATGGCACGCGGCTCGGCGCCGCTACTCGTACTCATCAACCGCCTATAACGCCCGGCAGCAGCTCTTGGCTATCCTTTTTCGAGCGTTGTCGAAATCGGGCTTCGCCAAACGACCAAGAGTGCAGGACAACAATTCAGCAAGGAGAAATACCGTGAAATTCATGATGCTGATGATTCCCGCTGTTTATCAAGGCGGCAAAAAAGTAGACCCCAACTTCGTACCCGATCCGAAGAAGATGGAAGCAATGGGCCGGTTCAATGACGAGATGGGCAAAGTCCTCCGGATCGAGTCTTTGAACGGACTCCACCCGCAAACCACCGGCGCCCGCGTCTCGTTTGGCCAAGGCAAACCCGCCGTGACCGATGGACCGTACATCGAAACCAAAGAAGTGCTCGGCGGTTACTGGATCGTGGACGCGCCGTCAAAAGAAGAAGTCGTGAAATGGGCGCAGCGTTGCCCGGCCCAACCCGGTGACACGATCGAAATTCGTCAGATTTTCGAAGCGGCGGATTTCGCGATAAAAAAATAGGCACGGAAATACCGTGATGTCGGGGTTCGGGACGTGGGGCGGGCGTAGCCCGCCGCGAAACCGGTTACTCCGCCTTCGCCGCCTGACGCGCAAGCAGCCTCCACTGCCCACCGCGCTCGCGCCACACCGTGAGCACCGCGAGGTTCATCTTGTTGCCGTCGCCCTTGCGCGTGCCGGTGAACTTGTGGCGCACGAGCGCGATGTCCTCGACCACGTTGACGGTCTGATCGGAGAGCGCGATCGCCGAGAAGCCCGACTTCGGCCCCACCAGCGTCGCGATGAACTCCGCCTTGTTCTCGACCCGGCCGCTCGAGTGGCTGTAGAGCAATTGCTCTTCGGCCAGCTTTTCGAGGCTCGCTTTGTCGCTTTCCGCCATCGCTTTGCGCAACGATTCCACCGCCGCTGATACGGCGCCCTCTTTTCCGGTGTTGGTGCCTGGCATGGTCAACTCCTTGGTTAAGAGTCCCTAACATAATGAACCGAGTGCGCGTTGCGAGTCAAAACGTTCGATAGCGCGAAGCGGGGCGAAGCTGATATCGCGAATATCAGCAAGCCACGCGACAAAGCTAGCGGGCGTTTTGGCCGCAACCCGAAGGGCTGGCACGACTTTTCGCCCAGCTCCGCGTCGTGCTCCTCGCCGATATTCTCGATATCGGCTTCGTCCCACTTCTTGATCTGAGCGAAAATCGTGACAGCGCGCGCCGCGTCTCATTATGTTAGGGACTCTAAGGTCGGTCGCTCGGTTACGTGAAAGCAGCGGGCTTGCGCACGGAGTGATCTCAATCCGGCCGCAGACCCGACGCCTTCACCACTTTCGCCCATTTATCGACTTCGCTTTTTACGAATGCAGAAAATTCCTCCGGACTCGAGGTGTCGGGCTCGAGGCCGAGCGCGATGAAGCGCTCCGCCAAGTCAGCCGAAGCCATCGCCGCGCGGATCTCCTTGTTGAGCCTCATGACGATCGGGCGAGGCGTCTTTGCGGGCGCGGCCATGCCGTACCAGTTACTCGCCGAATAGCCGGGGATCCCGGCTTCGATCACCGTCGGCAATTCCGGGGCGACGCTCGATCTGCGGACGCTCGTCACTGCAAGCGCCCGCAGTCTTCCGGCCTTCGCGTGCTGCAACGCTGCCGGTATCGTCGGGATACTGGCCTGCACCTGGCCCGATACGACATCGGTCATTGCGGCCGCCATTCCTTTGTAAGGCACGTGAACCATGTCCGTGTGCGTGAGTATCTTCAACAGCTCGACGGCGAGATGGCTCGGCGTGCCGCTGCCCGCGGTGCCGTAGAACACTTTTCCCGGCCTGCCTCTCACGTACTCGACGAATTCCGCTACCGTTTTCGCCGGTACCGAAAGATTGACGACCAGCAGTCCGGGCCCTGACGTGACCGACGTGATGTAGGTGAAATCGTTGATGCTGTCGTAAGGAAGCTTGGGATACAGCGTGGCGGTCACGGCGTGGCTCAGCGTGAGCATCAGCAGCGTGTGACCGTCGGGCTGCGCCTTGGCCACGAGGTCGGTACCGATGATTCCGCTCGCTCCGCCGCGGTTGTCCACGACCAGGGGCTGGCCCAGGGCATCCTGGAGCTTCGGGCCGATGAGACGCGCCTGAATGTCGCGCGGTCCACCCGCGGGCGCAGAAATGATCAGACGTATCGGTTTGTTGGGAAACGCCTGGGCCGCGGTGTCGCGTGGCGCTGCAATGGCCGAAAGACCGAGCGCGGCGCACAGCACCGCTGCAGTACGACCGATGAGCGAAACGCGAATCGTTGCCACAATGCGCTCTCTTGGCGGATCGCTAGTCCGCGGGCCGATGTGCCCGAAGGAAGCGCCTGACCTTCTCGATCGTTCTGGCTTTCAGCTCCGGCGGATCACGCCACGGAAACACAGTAATGTCAGCGTTCGGGCAGAGTGAAGCGACTTCGATGGAAACCACGAGCGGGTGGGCCGGCGTTTCGTCGGGCAGGACCAGAATCGGCGTTCGGCAGGAGCGTGCGAAATCCTTCGTCACGCTGTAGACGAACTCAGGGCGCGCGCGGTAGAGGTCATGGAGATAACGCTCGACCTGCGCCATGTTGAGATCGGGCCGCTTCGGGAGCAGTTCCGGCGCCCAGACATCGCGCCCGGAATTGAACATGTAATCCGGGTGCTGTGGATGATGGCCGACTGTCTGGACCAGCACGCCCGCCACCACGCGTTCAGGTGCCCGCTCCATCAGTTTCATCGCGAAGCAACCGCCGATGCAGTTGCCCATGAAAAGAAATTGCTTGATCCCAAGATGGTCCATCAATCCCAACTGGTCGTCGGCGAATGCGTCCCATGGCTTGGCGGCAGGGATCGGGCCGGTGGACTCGCCGCCGTTCGCGTTGCGCTGATCCATCGTGATGCAGCGAAACGCGTCCTTGAATATCTCCATCGAGTTGAACACCGCAGTGCGCCAGTTGCTTATGCGCGAGTTCAGGCCGCCGCCGGGGACGAGGAGCAGGGGAAAGCCGCTCCCGGCTTCCTCGTAACGAATTCGGACATCGCCTTTCTCGTAAAACGGCATGGTGTTCCCTCGTTAGTGTTATGTCCGCGAAATGACTTGTACTATTTTAGGGGCGCCAAAGCCGGCGGCACTGCGCCGCGAACTCGAAGAAGCGAAAAGCTTTAACACGGAGGACACAAAGACACGGAGGAATCAGTACAAAAGCACATCGCGTGAGTGACGGATACTACGCCCCACCTACACCGACGGCGCCCCTCTCATAGACGCCGCTTCTGCCTTTAATCCTCCGTGTCCTTTGTGTCCTCCGTGTCTAGGCTTTGACTGGACTCCGTGTCAGGTTGATCCGTCAACGCGCCGGGCATTTACCGGAGTCTTCTCAAGCCAGCGCGAGCTGGCGGTAGCCCGCCGCTGCGACGGCGTCGCAATGGTCTCGATAGGCTGGATGGCCTCCGCTGAAGCGCATGATCCTGGGGGTTTGCTTGCCCTGGACATTGCGGTTGACGCCCGTCATCCAGGAGCCGATCTCGTTCATGAGTTGTCCCTGACCCAGGGCCAGAACGTGATCGGTCCATTCGCTGACACCGGCGGCAGTGGCTTCGATCCGGGTGAGCCCGCGCTGCGTCGCGTACTGCATGACACCGGTCACCCACTCGACGCTGTATTCTGCGGTGCGCGTGTAGTTCCCGAGCCCGGCATGCGGCCCCATCGCCATCAGCATGTTCGGAAAGCCTTTGACGAACACGCCAACATAGGTTTGCGGCCCGTTTGCCCAGACATCCTTCAAGCGCATGTCATCGAGGCCTCTGATATCGATCCGGTCGAAGGCGCCCGTGATCGCGTCGAACCCGGTCGCGTAGATGATGATGTCGAGCTCGTATTCCTGCCGGCTGGTTTGAATGCCGCGCGGCGTCACCTGCTCGATCGGCGTCTCGTTGATGTCGACAAGCTCGACGTTGCGCTGATTGAAGACCTCATAGTAGCCGGTCTCGAGCGGCATCCGGCGCGTGCCCAAGCCATGGTTCTTTGGAATCAGCCTTTCGGCGACAACCGGGTCATGCACGCGCTGGCGAATCTTGTTCGCGACGAATTCGCTGGCAAGCGCGTTGGCGGCGCGGTCAGTCAGCGTGTCGCGAAAATTGCCCTGCCAGAGGCCGAAGCCGGGCGAGCCATAGCGCTTTTCCCAGAAAGCAGTGCGTTCCTCGGGTGTCGCTTCAAGAGTCGCGCGCGGGTCCGGAGAATGGATGTAGCAGCCGGGTGTCGTGCGGCAGAGCGCGAGGATATCGTGATAGCGGGCGCGTATGTCGCGCATCTCCTCTTTGGAAATCCTGCCGTTGTGCAGCGGCGCGCACCAGTTCGGGTTGCGCTGGAAAACAGTCAGATTACCTACGGTCTTTGCGATCTCCTGGATGGCCTGCACGGCGGTTGCGCCGGTGCCGATGATCCCGACGCGCTTGCCGGCAA
>JAQGNH010000223.1 GCA_028291945.1 Betaproteobacteria bacterium | reverse complement strand
TTGTCACGAAGGATGAGATCGCCGATCCAATGAACCTGGCAATCACCACACGCGTCAACGGTGAAGTGCGCCAGCACAGCAACACGGGCCGGATGATCTGGAATATCCCGCAGCTCATCGCCTATTTCTCTCAGGCGACGCTGGAGCCTGGCGACGTCATCTCGACCGGTACGCCCGCTGGCGTCGCTGCCGGACGTAAACCGCACGAATCGCCGTGGTACCTGTGCCCCGGCGACGTCATCGAGTGCGAGGTCGAGAACGTCGGCCTCCTTCGCAATCGCATCGTCGAAGACAACAGCGGGCCCGCGAGCTGGGACTGGACAGCATGAGAAAAATAAGGCGCCGCGCGATCGCGAGAGATGTGCTGCGTCTCATCACGTTCTGGACCCTCTTTGCCTCGGTCAGCAGCACGGCGCACGCCCAAACGCCTGTTGCGGGAACCTCACCACAGTTTCCCACGCGGTCCATTCGGCTCATCGTTCCATTCCCTCCAGGAGGATCGGATACGGTCGCGCGGCTGGTCGCGCGCCGCATGACGGCCTCGCTCGGCCAACCGATCGTCATCGACAACCGCCCAGGCGCTGCAGGAGTGATTGGGACGCAGCTCGGATCGCAAGCTTCGCCAGACGGGTACACGCTGGTGTTCATTACCGCCTCGCTCACGATCACGCCGGCGACGAGTCGTCTGCCGTATGACCTCACGCGTGATTTTATCGGCACCGCCCCCGTGGCCACGGGACCGCTCCTACTGGTCGTTAATCCCAGCGTGTCCGCGGCCACCGTTTCTGAATTGATCGCGCTATGCAAAGCGAAACCCGGCGCGCTCAATTACGCCTCCACCGGCACCGGCAGCATCACGCATCTCGCCGCAGAACTTTTCAAGTCGCTGACGGGCGCCAACATGACGCACGTGCCCTATAAAGGCACCGGTCCGGCTCAGAATGAGTTGCTCGCCGGGCGCGTGCAGGCGATGTTTGGCGTGCTCGCGCCAGCGATACCTCATGTGCAGGCAGGCAAGCTTCGGGCGCTGGCTGTAACAAGCGCTGCGCGATCGAAGCTCGTGCCGAGCCTGCCGACGCTTTCCGAAGCCGGCGTCAAGGGTTACGAGGCCGCGACGTGGTACGGGATTATTGCGCCCGTACGCACACCCGGTTCAATTGTTCGGACGGTCGCCAGGCATGTCGAAATGGCCATGGCCGATGCCGACATTTCGGAGAAGCTCGCGGCAATGGGCTTCGAGCCGTTGGGGCCGATGTCCCCCTCAGAATTCGGACGATATATCGCGTCCGAGACAGCGAAGTGGTCGAAGATCATTAAAGACGCAGCGATTGACCTTCAGCAGTAGTCCTCTCATCTTCGTCAGGAGAAAGAAATGAAAATTACGCCGTTGAGTAACGTCATGGGCGCCGAAGTTACCGGCGTCGATTTGAGCAAACCGCTGAGCGCGAGCGATCGCGACGAGCTTTATCAGGCCTTCCTCCAGCATTTGGCCTTGTGTGTACGCGATCAGCGCCTGGAAGGTGTTGGCGCGTTTTTAGACGCGGCACGCAATTTCGGACAGCCGAAGGTGCAGCACCTGGAGTCGTATCGTTCCGATCAGTACCCGGAAGCCGGCGTCATCACGAGTGAGGACCGGGACGTCAAGGACGGCAAGCGCATTATTCGTGGCACCATGTTTCACACCGACGAGAGTTTCATCGCGGAGCCGCCAAAGGCGACCGTGGTGTACGCGGTAACGATTCCGAGCAAGGGCGGCAATACTCGCTATGTCAATCTGCAGAAGGCATACGAGACGCTGGATGAGGCAACGAAAAAGCAGATCGACGGGTTGATGGCGATTCACTACTACGGGAAACAAAGGCCCGGCCGCAAAGTGCCGTCTCTCACCGATGAACAACTGAAGAACACGCCGCCTGTTGCGCATCCGGTGGTCCGCATTAACGAGGAAACGGGAGCGAAAGCGCTTTACGTGCACGAAACCATGACGGACTACATCCTTGACATGGACCGGTCAGAAAGCGAAGCGCTGCTGCGGCGGCTCTACGATCACAGCGCGCAAAGCCCCGAGTTCCAGTACTCCCATGAATGGCGGACCGGCGATTTCGTGATTTGGGACGACCGCGCGACGCTGCACGCAGCGACCGCCGATTACGCCGAAAACGAAAAGCGTTTGCTTTACCGCACGATGATCAAGGGCGGGCCCACCCACCAACACGCCGCCATCGGGCGCCGGGCCGCCTGATTTGGGCCGGCGTTAGCGGCCCGGCAACATGCCCAGCGATTTATAGACGCCTGCCGCTTCGGGCGAGGACAGATAACTCAAAAGCGCCCTGGCGGCTTCGGGCGCTCTGGCGTGCGCGGAGACGAAGCCGACCAGGGCCGTCGGCGTTGAAATTTCTCGCGGCAATGGGCCGACGATATCCACGCCGGGATTGTGAATCTCGCTGAGAAAAGTCAGGCCGATGTCGACCTCGCCCTTGCTGAGCACCACCATCGCGTTTGCGCCGCCCTGCACGCGTACCAACTTACTTTGCATCTGGTCCGCGATGCCCAGTTTCTTGAGCGTCTCCTCGAAACTCACGCCGGCTGCAGCACCGCGTGCGCCGTCGGGATACGAAACCGCTTTCGCAGCAAGAAGCATTTTCCTGACTGCATCAGGCGTAGCGATGTCGGGCTTTGCCGCACCTTTTCTTATCGCAACCGCCACGGGTACCGTCGCCAGCGGTGTTTCGCTGCCCGCAATAACGTGGCCGGTCGCCAGCACTTCCGCCAGAGGCGGCTGAACAATGGGCACATCAAACGCTTCGCCGCGCATGACCTGTTGTTTGGTTCCGCCGCCAGACCCAAATGTCGCCTTGACCGTGTGGCCGGTTCTACGTTCGAACTCGGGAATCATTTTCTCTATCGCTTCACGAATGCCGCCTGGTGCGATAAGCGTGATTTCGTCCGCGCGTACGCTTTGTACAGGCGACAAAGCCATGGCGATTAACGCGAATCTAAAAAACGATTTCATATAAACCTTTGAGAACTGGCAGGCCTCAGCCGCCCTGCGCCTGAATACCCGCATCGCGTACCACCTTGGTCCAGCGCGCAAGCTCGCTGCGGATCCATTCGCGTAGCTCCTCCGGCGTGCTGCTGGCCGGCTCCATTCCGATCGACTCGACGTGTCTGCTGAACTCGGCGTTTGCCAATGCTCGTTTCATCTCCGCATTGAGCTTGTTGATGATTGGCGCAGGCGTGCCCGCGGGCGCGACGATTCCATACCAGCCGTCATTGGAAAATCCAGGGAAGAACTCGGCGACGGCGGGCATCTCTGGCATGCTGCGCAATCGCTGGACATGGCCGACCGCGATCGCGCGGATTCTCCCCGCTGACACTTGCGGCTGAGTGCCCGTAACGCTGCCGACGAACGCCTGGATGCGGCCCGCGACGAGATCGATCACCGCCGGCCCGGCGCCTTTGTAAGGCACGTGTGTGAACATGGCGCCGCCCGTCGTGTTGAGGAACGCCACCGTCAAATGTCCCACCGTGCCGATGCCAGGCGTGCCGAAGTTGATTTTGCCCGGCTGTGCTTTCGCAAGACCAACGAGCTCGTTGATGGTTTTCGCGGCAACCGAAGGATGCACGACGAAGAGTTGCGGCACGTACGCCGCGAGCCCCACCGGCGAGAAATCCTTTACGGGATCGTAGTCGAGCTTGCTCGAGAAGGCGGGATTGGTGGACATTCCGGAGCCGGCGGCAAGAAGGAGTGTATAGCCGTCGGGTGCGGCTCTGGCTCCGAGCGTATGCGCGATCGCGGTGCCGGCGCCCGGGCGGTTGTCGGCGACCACCGGCACGCCGAATTTGTCGGACAACCAGGCTCCAAACAGGCGTGCAAGCGGATCGGCGGAACCGCCCGGCGGAAACGGCACGATCAAACGGATCGGCTTTACCGGGTAAGTGATATCGGCTGCGTAATTAGCTCCCGTTGTAGCGAGGAGCGCGAGACCTGCGGAAACGATTGTCAACATCGAATGCGCCGACATGATTGCGTCTCCTGCGCGAGAATGGCAGTAGACATCAAACCCCTTTTCTCACTGCGCCGCAAGATAGCCCAGGGCCGGCCCATCAGCTAAAGTTGTGCATTTTGATAACAAGAGCAGGACGACGGGCCCGTCGTCGCCCGCCAACGGGCAAGCGTAGTGATCGTTTCCTGATGGGCGATTTCGGATAGCGCCTCGCGAGACGCAGTTGACGTCGGAAAATTAGACCATGCAGCGCGGTCCAGGATTACGCACCATGGCGAGATGTGGCGCTAACGCATTCGTCGGGGCGTTTTGTGTCGGGCTGGCACTCAGCGCGCCCGCGGTGTTTGCGCAGGAGTATCCGGTACGTCCCGTGCGGGTCGTCGTTGCATTTGCTCCGGGTGGCGGAACCGATATCGTGGCACGCTCGCTTTCGGCGCGCCTCACCGCGCGGTTCGGACAACAATTCGTGGTCGACAATCGGCCGGGAGGCGGCGGTGTCACCGGGATAGAGCTCGTCGCGAGAGCACAGCCGGATGGACATACCCTGCTCATCGTCTCGAGTAGTTTCGCAGCCAACGCGGCGTTACGCAAAACATCCTACGATCCCATCGACGGCTTTCAACCGATTTCTCTGCTGAGCCGACAGGCGCTCCTGGTGCTCGTGCATCCATCGGTGCCCGTGAACAATGTGAAGGAGCTGATCGCCTTTGCCAAGGCGAAGCCCGGCGCGCTTAGCTACGGCTCGTCCGGAAACGGTGGGATTCAGCATCTCGCCACGGAGATGTTCAAGAGCATGGCGAACGTCGACATCGTGCACGTGCCGTACAAAGGGACTGCGCCTGCGCTGACCGATCTCATGGCTGCCCAAATCCAGATGAGCATGCTCTCGATCGTTGCGACGTTGTCGCAGGTTCGATCGGGCAAACTGAAGGGGCTTGCGGTCTCGAGCATCAACCGCGCCGACGCGGCACCCGAAATCCCTACCGTTGCCGAAGCCGGCGTACCCGGTTATTCGTTCTACGGTTGGTATTGCCTGCTCGCGCCCGCGAAGACGCCACGCAACATTGTGAGTGCTCTCAACGCGGGCGTTGTCAGCGCGATGCAATCGCCTGAGATGCGTGATCGCCTCGCAGCGGACGGAAGCACAGTCGTGGGCAGCTCTGCCGATGAGCTCGGCGCGCACATCCGCGCGGAGATCGCGAAGCTGTCGCAGTTGGTGACAGACGCAAAAATTCGCGTGGAGGATGCGCGCTGACCGCATGAACGTCTACTTGGCGCATCGCGTTCTTGGCGTATGCCAGAATCCATTGTTGAACGGCAAAATGGATCCCGGGTCGCGTCCGCGATTGCGGGCTGGTCCGGGAGGACGCGTTGCGTCGACCAGTGAGCTGTCATCGTAGATACCTCAACCTTGTAGCGATGGCCGCTGCGAACTGGTCACCTTCTTCGAGGCAGCGTCGCGATCGAAACGGGATCGCGCAGCTTCGATCTTCATGCGGTTCGCATAGGCCCACTCGCCCAGATTGGAGATCGGCAACTGCAGGGAAGTGCCGAGTGGGGTGAGCTCGTAGTCGACGCGGGGAGGAATCGTCGGAAAAACTGTTCGCGTGACGAGGCCATCACGTTCGAGCCCCCGCAGCGTCAGCGTCAACATGCGCTGCGAGATGCCATGGACGAGCCGTCGCATCTCGTTGAATCGCTTCGGACCACTGCCGAGCAGCATGATGATGAGCACGCTCCACTTGTCGCCAATGCGCGCCAGGATATCGGTGACGGGCTTGCAGTCGTCGCTGAATCCTTCATGGCCTGACCTGAGCCGCCCCTCGAGCTCGCGGCTCATCGCTTTGACTTTTGCAGTGGTTACTTTCATGTGCCCCGGGTTCCCTCGATGTGCCTTCTTGCGAACGGCTGCGGTGGTCACTATTATGACCTCAGTTACTCATTTATACCACCTCATTCATCCACTTTCGCAACGGAGACACGTATGAACATCCTGCACATCGATTCCAGCATCCTCGGCGAACATTCGGCCAGCCATCGCCTGTCCGCAGCGGTCGTGGCAAGGCTGCTCGAAGCCGAGCCCGACGCATCCGTCGTTTATCGCGACCTCGCCATTGACAGCGTTCCCCAGCTCAATGGCGCGCTTGCAAACATCGCCAACGTGCCGCTAGAGCAGCAGAGCGCCGAGTTGCGGCACGACGCAGCGAAACGGGCCGCGGTTGTCGATGAGGTCGTAGCCGCCGATGTGATCGTACTGGGAGCACCCATGTACAACTTCGGGATCTCGAGTCAGCTGAAGTCCTGGGTCGACGCACTGGCCGTTCCCGGCAAGACGTTTCGTTACGGCCCCGATGGCGCCGAAGGCCTTCTGGGCGAGAAACGCGTCGTGATCGCGTCTGCGCGCGGCGGCTTCTACGCAGCCGGTACGCCGTTAGCTGCTCACGATCACCAGGAAACGTACTTGCGTAATGTTCTCAGCGATTTCTTCGGGGTGAAGCGCTTCGAGATCGTCCGTGCAGAGGGACTCAAGGTCAGTCCGGAAATGAACAGTCGCGGGATGGAGGCAGGTCTGCAACAGGCAGCGGAACTGCGGATTTCCTGAGTGGTGAAGAAACGGGTGCGCGGCCGCGCAGCGCGCGCCTGAACCACGGCACTGGCTCAGACAGCCGCACTTGCGCTAATCTGGCAGCGTCTACGTGACCAGCATAACGCCGTCCGGAGGAGCCATGGCTACGGTTAAGACCCGACTGACCATCAAACGTCTGCATCCGCTCTTCGTTGCCGAGGTGACCGGCATCGATCTGACGCGGCCGATTCCACGCGAAGAGTTCCGGACGATCTGGGACGCCTTCAACGAACACCAGATCATCGTCTTCCGCAATCAGGCTTTTGACGACGATTCTCAGATCGCGTTCAGCCATAACTTCGGTGAGCTCGAGACGATGGTGGCACATCCGGGCAACGACTGGAATCCGGGACACATTTCGGTCATGACCAATCTCGGCAAGGACGGCAAGATGCTCCCCCTCGACCATCCGGCGATGATCCACCGGGACCGCAACGAGGCCTGGCACAGCGACAGCTCGTTCAAACCCGTCGCCGCGCTCGCATCGCTTCTGTCGGCGCGCATCGTGCCGCCGGTCGGCGGTAATACCGATTTCGCAAGCGCGCGTGCGGCTTACGAAGCCTTACCCGCGGAGCGCAAAGCCGAGCTCGAAGGGCGGACCGCTATCCATCGCATCACGCACCCGGACATGGACGAGGACAAGGGCTATGACGAGGAAGCCAAGAAGCGCCACACTGTCACGCAGCCGCTTCTTCGGACCAATCCGGTCAACGGCCGCAAGGCGCTCTACGTCGGCGCGCACGCGCAAGAGATCGTTGGAATGCCCCTGAAGGAAGGTCGCAGCATGCTCGATGAGCTGACCGCATTTTGCACGCAGCCACAGTTCGTCTACAGCCATCACTGGCGCGACGGCGACGCGGTGATATGGGACAACCGCTGCACGCTGCACCGGGCGACATCGTTCGACAAGACCAAGTACAAGCGTAAGCTGCACCGCACGACCATCGCGGGAAAGGCGCCGGATAGCGCCTTTGAGAGGATGCCGGAACCGCAACGATCATGCGCCGCCCCACTTTCACGCAAAATATGGCGATGACGAGGCCACTATTCGCATCGACAGTGGCGAACTCGTCGAAGGTTCACTCAGTACACGTACGAAACGCCTCGTCGAGGAGTGGCGGCTTCTGCATCAGCCGAGTTGCTGGACGACTGGTCGCGCGCTCAGGCTCGCCAACCTTTGAACAAAATCGCTGGAACCTTCGGGACCCGCTGATGAGGCGCGGTATGAGCGGCGGGCTCAGCGTGTGGCATCGAGTGCGCTTGTTCAGAATACGCGCGCCAAGACTCGCGGTCGCTAGCACCTGCTCAGCTAACGGCGCAAAGCGGTGGCACTTACTGCGCCTCGATCGGTTGCTCGCGCCGCAGCCGGATCCTCCGCAAGATCCCAGAAGAGGCCCGTCATCATCTGCAAGCCCTCACGCATGATCGGCGCGAGCACGTGCTCATTGGGCGCGTGTTGAGAGCAACCCGCGTACGAGTGCGGCACCCAGATCGTCGGCAGGCCCAGGACTTCCGCGAAGCAGTCGTTCGGGAGCGATCCACCGATGTTCGGAAGGAC
>JAQGNH010000557.1 GCA_028291945.1 Betaproteobacteria bacterium | reverse complement strand
CGCGCGGCGATCTCCTCGTCGGCGCCGACGGCACCCGATCCACCGTGCGCGAGCAGGTCATGCCGGAAGCGCGCCCCCGTTATGCGGGCTACGTAGCCTGGCGAGGTGTGGTTCAGGAAAGCGAGTTTCCCCGCGATCTGCACGATGCGATTTTCGAGCGTCACCTGTATTGCCTGCCTGACGGGGAGATGATGCTCGGCTACATGGTGCCGGGTCGCCGTAACGATGTGAGACGCGGGCACCGCGCGTACAACTGGGTGTGGTATCGCCCCGTCGACCTCGCCACCGAGCTGCCGCAACTGTGCACCGACGCGTCCGGCTGCTGTCATGGCGAGGCGATCCCACCTCCGCTGATCCGTGCCGAATGCATCGCCGACATGCGCGCAGACGCTCATGCCTTGCTCGCGCCGCAGATCGCGCGGGTCGTCGAGCTCACAGCGCAGCCTTTCTTTCAGGCCATATTCGATCTCGAATCGCCGCGACTCGTTCATCGCCGAGTGGCGCTTCTTGGGGATGCCGCTTTCGTGGCACGGCCCCACGTCGGTATGGGTGTCACCAAAGCCGCGCTCGACGCGCAGTACCTCGCCGACGCGTTTATCGCCTCAGGCGATCTGGATATTGCGCTCGCACGGTATGACCAGGCGCGCCGACTGTTCGGCCAGCGCGTCGTGACGCGTGCCCGCGCGCTGGGCGCGCACCTGGAAGCACATGCCGAAAGGCGCGCAGGGCTGCTCACGGACGAAAGTGGGCGTCAGCGCCCCGAAGCCGTACTGAGCGAGTGTGGTGCTAATCTAGCGGATATACCGGAGCTCGCCGAGCTCACATCAACGAAGCGCTGACCTCACGCCCGTTCAGCGTGTCAGGGAGCGACGTACGGCTACGTATGCCGCGTAACAAAGGGGTACGGCTAGTCCGCCGGGCATGACGAGCACCAGCAACAGGCCGATGAGCTTCGAACGCGGCATGCTCGCAAGTGTGTCCCAAGAGGCCTGGCGGAGGGTATGGCGGATGTAAGAGCTCATGACGGCGGTTCCTGACACAGTGACGACACGTTACCGCCCGTCCGCGAGGCTCACAATACGCCCTACGGCGTATGCCTCTTCGGATGCGGTCTCGTGTGCGCAGCGATGCGTTCTGCACCCTTTCATGCGTCTGTCGCTCGAACGGCCGCCAAACTTACCGGCACTGCGCTCCAGCTCAACCTCACCTTCTTTGAGATGGCCTTGTAAACTACCTGCCCGGTAGGCGCTCTGCGCTCCGCAGCCTCCTCGTGCTCGGCTTGGGCTTGCTCTTGTGTCGTCATGAGTGGTCGCTCGAACAGAAATCGGGCCGCGTCACCGTCAGCAATAAGCTATGCCGGTCATAGCAGCCGGCACATCCGATCAACAGCCGAGGTAAATGAAATGCCTTTCACCATACTTTTTCCCGACAGCCGATCCGAAAAGCTCGACATCGAGCGCACCGTCGTGGGACCGGACGTAGAGCTGGTCAACGCGCGCCAGGACCGTTTCGACGCAGTGGAGGCGAGCGCGTGGGAGAACAGCGATGCCATCGTCCTGCGTCACTTGCCGATCGATGCGAAAGCAGTGCCGCATCTGAAGCGCACGCGCATCGTCGTTCGCAACGGCGTCGGTTTCGATGTGGTCGATCTGAAAGCGTGCGGTGATGCAGGGATAGCCGTGTGCAATGTGCCCGACTATGGCACGACCGAAGTGGCCGACACGGCCATCGCAATGATGCTGACGTTTGCGCGCGGCACTGCATCGATCGACGCAGCGCTGCGTGCGGACCTGAAAGGCGGGTGGACGCATGTGCACAACGTCACCGCGCGACGCCTGCGTGGCGCACGTTTCGCGGTGATCGGTCTCGGGCGCATCGGCACTGCTGCGGCCTTGCGCGCGCGAGCATTCGGAATGGAAGTCTCTTTTTACGATCCGTACCTGCCTAATGGCGCGGAGCTCGCGCTCGGCTTCACCCGCATGCGCAGTCTTCCAGAGTTACTCCGCGCGGCGGATGTCGTGAGCATACACACACCGCTCACCACGGAGACCCGCGCGATGATCAATGCTGCCGCCATTGCGGCGATCAAACCGGGCGCATATCTCATCAACACTGCGCGCGGACCGATCTGTGACACAGCTGCGCTGCTGGACGGGCTCAAGAGCAAAAAGCTCGCGGCCGTAGGACTCGATGTCTTGCCCGAGGAACCGGCCACGCTCGATGATCCGCTTGTCGCAGCATGGAATGCGAACGAGCCGTGGATCCGGGGGCGCATGCTGCTCAACGCACACTGCGCTTTTTACAGCCCGGACTCGTTTGTCGATCTAAGGCGCAAGGCGATAGAGACCGCGTACTTCTATCTGCGCGATGGGAAGCTCGAAAACTGCGTCAATGCCGAGTATCTGCGTAATCCTCGAAAGAAGCTTTGATTCGCCGTGCACGCCTCACGGCACAATCGTTGCACGTAGCAGCGCTCCTTACACTCTAGAGTCGCGGGTCAAACAACGCGACGCACGCATGACGCTCGCTCAGGGGCTTGTATTCGGCATCGTTGCCGCGATGATGGCGCTCTTCGTGTGGGGGCGCATACGCTATGACGTGGTGGCGATGCTGGCCCTGGTTGCCTCGGTCTTCTGCGGTATTGTCCCACCCAAAGATGCTTTCTCGGGTTTCAGTGACGATGTCGTGATCATCGTAGCCTCGGCGCTCGTGGTGAGCGCTGCGGTGGCCAAATCGGGCATTACCGAGATCGTGATCCGTCCGCTGGCACCGTACCTCAAGACGACGCGCTCGCAGGTCTTCGTGCTGGTATTCGCTGTCATCGTGCTCTCCACATTCATCAAGAATGTGGGGGCGCTTGCGATACTGATGCCCGTGGCGCTGCAATTCGCGAAGCGTTCCGGGACCTCGCCTTCGCAGCTCCTCATGCCGCTGTCCTTCGGCTCGCTTCTCGGTGGCCTGATAACGCTGGTCGGCACGTCGCCGAACGTCATCGTGGCGCGTGTGCGGGAGGAATTGCTGGGGCAACCGTTCCAGATGTTCGACTACGCGCCGGTCGGTCTCGGGCTCTCCGCGATCGGGCTTGTCTACCTCACATTCGCGTCCGGCATGCTGCCCAAGGATCGCCGGGGCGGCGTCTCGATCGACGCCGCGATCAACATCGAGAACTACGTGGTCGAGGCGACCCTTCCCAAGGACTCGCCCCTGGTCGGCAAGCTTGCGCAGGATGTGGAAGCGCTCGGTGAGGGGCAGGTGAAAGTAACGACCGTGGTGCGCGAGCGCTTTCGGCGCTACAAACCCACGCGCGCGTTGAGACTCAGGGCAGGCGACGTTCTGCTCCTCGAAGGGGATCCTCTTGTGCTGGAGAAAGTCGTTGCCCGCGGCGCGCTCGAGCTGGGTGGGAAAGCGGCGGAGACGAGCGCAGCCGGTGACGGAGACACGATAGGCGTGGTGGAGGGTGTGGTGACGAGCGGTTCGCGCCTGATCGGCGCCAACCTGATCGAAGTCGACGTGCGTCAGCGCTACGACGTGAACGTGCTCGCGATCAGCCGCAGGGGTGAGCGCATCACGCAACGGCTGCGTTCGGTGCGCTTCGTCGCAGGTGATGTCATCGTCGTGCAGGGCCGTTTCGACGCGTTACCCGACACACTGAAAGAGCTTGGCATCCTCCCCTTGGCGGAACGCGACGTCGGGCTCGGTCGCGGAAGGCACCGCTGGATTCCCATCCTCATACTTGCTGCTGCAATCCTCGCCGTCGTATTCAAGGTGTTGCCGATCGCAGTCGCGTTCTTCTCCGCAGCTGTGGCACTCCTGCTCACGAAATCACTCACGCTGCGCGAAGCCTACGAAAGCGTGGAGTGGCCGATCCTGATACTGCTCGGCGCGTTGATCCCCGTAAGCGAAGCCGTTCGAACCACCGGCGCTACCGATCTGATTGCCGGCTGGTTGCATATCGCCGCAGGCGGTCTACCGCCGGTTGCGGCGATGGGGATGATGCTGCTGGCGGCCATGGCGGTCACGCCATTTCTCAATAACGCGGCGACGGTGTTGATGGTCGCACCGATCGCAGCAGGCCTCGCATCGAGACTGGGGCTTAACCCCGATCCGTTCCTGATGGCCGTTGCCATCGGGGCGGCGTGCGATTTTCTGACGCCGTTCGGTCATCAGTGCAACACGCTCGTGATGGGTCCCGGCGGATATCGCTTCAGCGATTACTGGAAGCTCGGGCTTCCGTTGTCGATCCTGATCGTTCTCGCGGGCGTTCCCTTGATCGCAGCCGTATGGCCTCTCGTATCACGATAGGAATAGAACCTCATGTCGACTAACGGAGATAGCCAATGAAAGTCGCCGAGCTCATGGCAAGCCACGTCGAGTTCATCGACGCTGATGCGACCGTGCAGGACGCCGCGGCTCTGATGGGCGAGCTCGACGTGAGCGCGCTGCCGATCGGGACGCCTGAAGACCTGAAAGGCATCATCACCGACCGCGACATCCTGTACCGCCTGGTCGCCGAAGGCAAGGATCCGCGTCGAACGAAGGTGCTGCAGATCGCCAGCAAGCTTATCTTCAGCTGCCGTGCGGACGACGAGCTTGGTGTTGCCATGGAATTGATGGCTTCACAGAACGTGCGCCGCCTTCCGGTCATGGACGATGCGTCGCGCGTCGTCGGCTGGCTGACGCTCTCCGATCTCTCGCGCCGGCTGCTGGTCGAGAGCGCCGTCGTGCAGACCGCATTGCACGAGCTTACGGACCGCGTCGGAGCCGCTTAGAGTCCGTTCACCCTTCGACTGGCTCAGGGCGAACGGAGACCGCAGTCGAAGCATCAGGGCGAACGGTGATGAACGGAAGACCGTTCGTGGTGAAGCTTAGCCCGCGAGTCTGAATCGCTGCTCGAGACTCCTCGCGAGCGGCTGAGGCAGTTGCAGCCGGGCCGCGAGGTAGCGCAGATAGTGGCGATTCACCGGCTTGCGCCGGTCGATCGCGAGCAGGGAGGCCGCATAGACGAGCGCGCCTGTTTTCACGTCTCGGACTTCCCTGAGCACTTCAGCAAGCGGTTTCGGATGCTCGAGCAATTCCTTCAGCATGGCGCGCTGACGATCGTCGGCATTGACAGATTGCAGCGCGCCTTCGAGACGCTCGCGCTCCTTTCCATCCAGCGCGCCGTCCGCCAGTGCGGCTGCCGCCATCGCATGCACGAGAGTCTCGACTTCTGCCGGCGCGAGCTTGCCAAGGTCGAGGGTGAACGGAATGAGCAGCTGTTGCCGGTTACGCAGCCAGTCGATCAGGATCTTTGCGGCGAGCACTTCGACGACGGCTTCGTCGTGCTCCGGCGGGCCCGGCGCGATCGTTTCCATGGTATCCAATGCGGCGTTCGGCTCGATTGAATTTTGTTCCGGCTCGCGCATGATCCGACTATGAGGTGGCCGAACGCGGTGCCAGCGCTGTTTCGATCTGGTTGAGCAGTTGCGAAAAATCCACGGGCTTCGGGTGGTAATCGTCGCAGCCCGCAGCGATCGCTTTCTCGCGATCGCCTGCCATGGCGTGTGCCGTCAGCGCAATGATGGGGAGTCGTCGAGTCGCCTGGTCGCTTTTCAGCGTACGTGCTACGGTCCAGCCGTCCATGACCGGCAGATTCATGTCGAGCAGGAGCAGGTCCGGCGATTCGGTCCGCGCTTTGTCGAGGCCTTCCTGGCCGTCCTGCGCGACCACCACGTCGTAACCGCGACGCTTCAAGCGGCGCGACAGGAAATCCCAGATCTCCTGGTGATCTTCCACGAGCAATATCTTAGCCATGAGTCCTTTCCAATGCCTTGGCGCTACCGGTACTGCCGTGCACGGCGTGCGAAGACGGAATCTTGCGCAGAACCGAAAGGAGCGCGCCAGGAGCGTCCTTTTCCGTATTGATGATTTGCTCGACGCAGCCTTCGAGACGCCGCCGCTCGTCGGGCGTGAGCTCTCGAGCGGTCAGCGCAATCACGGGCACGTCCCGCCATTGCTCGTGCTGCGCGAGCTGCTGAATCAAGGCAAAGCCGTTCATTGCCGAGAGATGGATATCGATGAGCACGACTGAAGGCGGGTTCTCGGTTATCGTCTTCAGAGCCGATTCGGCATCGAGCGCGTGCACGACCGACCAACCTTCTTTCTCCAAGAGCTCCAGAAAAAAATCGCGCGTGCTGCTGTCGTCGTCGACGATGAGAGCGCGAGGCGCTGCGCTGGAACGATAACGATCGAGCACCTTTTTGAGCCGCGGCCACTGAATCGGTTTGGTCAAATAGTCGGCCGCGCCGAGCGAGAACGCGAGACCCTTCTCTCGCACGATGGTTTGCATGATGACGGGGATATCGGCGACGTCCGCGTCGGCTTTCAGTGCGGCCAGTACCGCCCATCCATCGATGTGCGGCATCATGACGTCGAGCAGGATGGCACGCGGACGCAGAGTGCGCGCGAGCTGCAGCCCGGCCTGACCGTCGCTCGCGCAACGGACCGCAAAACCCTCGCGGAGCAGAAAGCGCGAGAGGAGCGCGCGTGCGTTGGGATCGTCATCGATCACCAGGACTACGTTGGCGTCCGCACCGGTCGCTTCGGGAGGTATCGCAGTACGGGTCTCGCTCTCCAAAACATCGGCGGCGGCTGCGGCGTCAGCGGGCAAACGCATCTCGAACGTGGTGCCGCGTCCGGGGGCGCTCTCGACAGAGATATTGCCGCCGAGCAGCGAACAGAACGCTTTGGTGATCGAAAGGCCGAGCCCGGTCCCGCCGAAGCGCCTGGTCGTGGAGGCGTCAGCCTGGGAGAAGCGCCGGAAAAGTTTGGTCAGCTGCTCCTCAGTCATACCGATGCCGGTGTCGATCACCCGAAAGACGAGTGAGGCATTCGCATCGGTAGCCTCCCGCCGCACGTCGAGCCTGACAGTACCATTCTCGGTGAACTTGGCGGCATTGCTGAGCAGATTGATGAGGCTCTGTCTGACTTTGACCGGATCCGAATGCATGTTACCGACATCTGGAGCGCAGTCGACGAGGAGCTTGTTTTCATTCTTCGCGACCAGCGCTTCGACCGTCGATCCGAGCTCCTTGACGAGTTGTGCGACGTCGAAGCTCTCGAGGTGGACGTCCATCTTTCCCGCCTCGATCTTCGAGATGTCGAGAACGTCATTGATCAGCGAGAGCAGATGGCGTGCATTGCTGTTCACTTTGCGCAGGTCCTCGAGCATATCGTGAAGGCCGCGATCTTCCGCCTCCTCCTCGAGCATCTCGCCGTAGCCGATCACAGCGGTGAGCGGAGTGCGCAACTCGTGACTCATGTTCGCGATGAATTGGCTTTTGGCGCGGTTTGCTTCTTCGGCGTCGTCCTTGGCGGCCGCAAGGTCGCGCTCATAACCTTTGCGCACGGTGATGTCACGCACGTAGGCCGTGAAGTACGGCTCTCCGCGCATTGATGTCGCCGTGATCGCGAGCTCCACGGGAAAGCATGAGCCATCGCGACGCAGCGCTTCGATCTCGATGCGTTTGCCCAAAAGACGACCCTGACCGGTCGAGAGGTAGCGGGAAAGCCCCTGGTAGTGCCTCTGCCTGTGCTCCGGGGGAATGATCAGCTCGGGCATCGCCTGACCGAGGACCTCGTCCCGGGCGTAGCCAAAAGTCCGCTCGGCGGCGGCGTTCCACTCCACGATCCTGCTATCGGCCGTAATCGATATGACGCAGTCGAGCGCTGTTTCGAGAATAGCGGCCTTGAGCGCTTCGCTTTCGCGCAGTTCCTCTTCGGTGCGCTTGCGTCTGAAATACTGGCCGATCTGATGTCCCAGAGTCGCGATGCTCTCGAGGAAGTTCTCATCGAACAGATGCCAGCCCCGGCTGAAAAATTCCATCACCCCCACGGTCTGCGTGCCCGCTTTCACCGGAAATGCGAATGCGGAACGCAGGCGTGCGCTCGCAGCCGCATTACGCCGTGTAAAAGCGGGGTCCGACCCGACATTCGACAGGTGCGCGGGCGATCCCGATTCCCACACGCGGCCTGGCAAGCCGGACCCCCGGGTAAAATGGCTTTCCTCCGTGGCGAGCAGAAAATCTCGGCCAGCGCCATCGGGGCCTGACCAGGTCGCTGTTCTGCGGAGCACGTCCGCTTTGTCATCGACCGCCCAGAACACGGCGACGTGCCAGCCCAGAGACGAGCCGATCGCTGCGAGAACCTGCGCGAGCGCCGTGTCGAGGTCGGACGAGCCTGCGAGTATGCGGCTTACGCTGATCTGGACGCCGAG
>JAQGNH010000502.1 GCA_028291945.1 Betaproteobacteria bacterium | reverse complement strand
AGGCGCGCGCGGACTGCCCGTGGTCGACAAAGACGCGCTCTGCGAGCTCATGCTCAAGGTGAGCGCGCTAGCGGCGGTGCACCCCGAAATCGTCGAGATCGATCTCAATCCGGTCATCGCGCACGCCGTCGGCTATACCATCGCCGACGCCCGGATGATTCTCTCCGCGTAAAAAACGCGGAGAATCATCCGCGTAGCGGCCGGTACACAAGCAGAGGGAAACCTAGTTTTCCCTCCGTAACCTCCCCTTCCTTCGGCGATCTATCGATCGCTCCATCCCAGCGAGCTCAGGGCCCACGCAACCGAAGGAACCGGGTTACGGGGAGAACCTTGGGTTCTCCCTGTTCGTTCACCGCCCCGAAGGGATGTAGGGATCAGCTTTAGCTGATCCCTACCATCCCAGCTTCGTACGTGTCTCGCGGCGGATGCGCGCGCATCGCACCCGTCAACTCGGCGACGCGCGCGACGCCTTTCTTCTCGCACCACTGCGTCAGCCCCTCGATGATCGCGATCATGCCTGTCGGATTGCGGAAGCTCAGAAAACCGATTTCTACCGCGGTCGCACCCGCCAGCATGTATTCGACGACGTCCTCGGCGGCCATGATGCCGCCGCAGCCGATGATCGGGATCTTCACGGCTTTGGAGCACTCGTTCACCATGCGCATGATGATCGGTTTGATTCCCGGCCCGGAAAGCCCGCCGTAGCCGTTGCCAATGTGGGACAGGAACGTATCGGTATCGATCTTCAGTCCGAGTATGGTGTTCGATATCGTAAGCGCATTCGCACCGGCTTTCTCCGCAGCCTCGGCGACCGCACTGATGTCACCCGCGTTGGGCGAAAGCTTGGCCCACAGCGGCTTTGTAGTGACCGCGCGGCACTGCTTGACGACTTTATAGGTGTGCTCTTCATTCAGCGCGAAGTTGCCTCCTCCAGGCTGACGCGTCGGACACGAGATGTTGATCTCGATCGCGTCGACGCCGGGCACGCTCACGTCGCGCGCCATGGCTGCAAAGTCGTCGATCTTCTCCGCTGTGATGCTGCAGACGAGCGGCGGCTCGAAGCGCTTGTACTCCGGCAGCTGGGTCTCCAGAAAATACTCGAGACCTTTGGTGGGCAAGCCTATCGAGTTGATCATCCCGCCCTGCACTTCGGACACCCGCGGCGGTGGATTGCCGGCGCGATAGTGCCGCGAAACGGTCTTCGTCATCAGCGCGCCGAGGCGATTCAGATCGATGACCTGCGAGAACTCAGTCGAGAACGTGCCTGATGCCGGGATGATTGGATTCTGAAGCACGACGCTGCCGATCTTCACTGCAAGGTCTACCATCCCAGGACCTCCTGCAGGTCGAAGACGGGACCTTCGACGCACACCCGGCGCATTTCTTTTTTGCCGTTGACTTCGAAAGTGCGCACGCAGATGTAACAGGGGCCAAGCCCGCACGCCATGATCTGCTCCATGGCCGCCTGCCCGGGAATCCCGTGTTCTTTGCCGAGCCGCTTCATGAGCTGAAGCAGCCGGTTCGAGCCGCAGGTGAAAAACGCGTCGGCTTTGTTCTCGGCGATCACTCGCCTGAGAATGCGTTCGACATTCTCGATCGCGCTCGTGCCGTCCGTATCCAGCACTTTGATGACCGTGCCGACGCTCTCGAACAGATCGGCTGCAAGCGCGAGCTCGTCGCTACGTGCGCTGAGTATGGCTGTCACGCGCACGCCGCGCTCCCCCGCGACTTGCGAGATCGGCGCCATGGTCGCAAGGCCCACGCCGCGCCCAAGCACCACGACATTCTTCCATTCAGGCTGCAGCTTGAATCCGATCCCTAAAGGACCGAGCATGTTGACGGTGTCGCCTAGCTCGAGCGACGCCAGCCCCCGCGTTCCTCGGCCGACGACTTTGTACAAGAACTCGATGCGGCCGCTGGAGCGCGCGACGCGATAAACGCTCTGCGGCCGGCGAAACCAGACCTCGCGTTCATCCGGCGACGGACACACCAGATGAAAAAATTGTCCGGGCTCCGCGGCGAGGGCTTTCGCCGTCGCTTTGACAACGAGGTGTTTGTATTCGTCGTTGACCCACTCGTGGGCGACGACGGGACAAATCGTTTCTTCGGCGGGGCATCGCTGCGGCGAATGGCCGCTGCCGGGTTGACCGGCGACCACTGCAGCAGTGGCATGCACGTGATTAGCCATCGATCCTGAGATCTCCCTTGCTGTTGCTTTGGCAAACGCGAGCTGCGATGACGAACCACTCAGTCGATGGGCGGGATCCCGACGTCTTTCACGAGCTTGACCGTTTTAGCGAGCTCATCTCGCATATGGGCGCCGAGTTGTTCGGGGGTGCCCCCCGCGATCTCGAGCCCGAGGTCTAGCAACCGGCTTTGAACATCCGGCGATGCCAGCGCCTTATTCCAGTCGCCGCTGATGCGTGCGGTGAGGTCGTTTGGCATGCCCGCAGGACCGGCGACACCCATCCAGCTCACGTAGGCGTAGCCCGGCACGCCCGCCTCCGCTATCGTCGGCACGTCGGGGAGCGACGCCGAACGTTTCGCGCTCGTGACACCGAGCGCGCGCACGCGTCCGTTCTTGATGTAGGGAAGCGCTTCAGGAACCGGCTGGACCACGACATCGATCTGGCCTCCGAGCAGGTCGACCAGTGCCAGGGCGCCGCCTTTGTAAAGCACGTGCGTCAATTTAATTCCGGTCATGAAGCTGAACAATTCGGTCGCCATATGGAGCGGACCCCCGACGCCGGCCGAGCCGTAGTTGAGCTGTCCGGGCTTCGATTTCGCAAGCGCGATGAATTCCTTCAGCGTGCGCGGTGACGCCGACGAATTCACGATCAGCACCTGCGCCTGGTGAACGAGCAATGCCACCGGAGTCAGATCCTTGAGCGCGTTATAGGACAACTGTTTGTAGATCGCGAGATTGGTGCCCAGGCCGCCGCTGCTACTCACCAGCAGCGTGTAACCATCCGGCTCCGCTTTGGCAACGATATTGCCCGCGATGTGACTCGCTGCGCCGGGCCTGTTATCGACGATGACCTGCCGGCCGTACGTCCCAGTCAGCTTCTGAGCGAACGTTCGCGCGACCAGATCAACGCTGCCGCCGGCGGCATAACCCACGACGATGCGCACAGGCTTGGTGGGATACGACTGCCCGCATGCGATTCCTGGGAGAACAAAGAGCAACAACGAAATCCAGGCTGAGCTTTTCTTCTTCATTGTGAACTCCCAACATAGTTATGGGTCCCTGTCGCACACCTTACGAGCGCTTTCCGAAAACCATGCGTGCGTCGACGATCGTGTAGCCGTCCGGCCTCGCGATCACCGGATTCAGATCGATCTCGGCGATCTGCGGATGAAGCTGCGCGATGCGCGAGACGCGCAGCAGGAGATCGGCAAGCACCTCACGATCCACAGGCTCCGCTCCGCGCACGCCGTCGAGCACAGATGCGTAGCGCAAATCACCGATCATCTCGCGCGCATCGTCGAGGGTAATCGGAAGTGCGCGAAACACGACGTCGCTGATCACTTCGACGAATATGCCGCCCAACCCGAACAGGATCACCGGGCCGTACTGCGGATCACGTGTGACGCCGACGATGACTTCAGTGCCGTGATCCGCCATGGGCGTGACGAGCATCCCTTCGACGCGCGCGTCCTTACGGTACGTCTGAGCATTCGCGGCAATCTCGGCGAACGCCGCTTGCAGTGCTTCTGCACCGGCGACATTGAGCATGACACCTTTGGCTTCCGACTTGTGCAGGATGTCAGGCGATACGACTTTCATCGCGAGCTTCGCGTCACCGAACGTTTTCGCTGCGGCTTGAGCTTCCGCAGCGCTGCGCGCAAGCACGTGGCGCGGCACGGCAATACCGTAAGCCCGAAGCACGTCGCGCGCTTCGGGTTCGAGAAGGTCACGTCCCGCACTCGCGGCAGCTTCGATGATGCGTGGCGCGTCGGGCGCTGCGCGGCCGGCGCTCTCGGTCACTCCTTTCGCATTGCGTGCGCGAGCAGCGGAAAAGTCCGCAGCCGCAGCGAGACACTGCACCGCAACTTCGACGTGGCGCTGGAAAGGCACCCCCGCACGCCGCAGGACATCGAGCGACTTCGTCTTCACGTCCGAGTAATGGCTCTGCACCATCACAGGCTTTCCATGACGCCGCATCATTTCGCCGAGCGCCGTGCACACGGCCTCCTCAGCCGGGGCCGCCTGCTGGCCAAATCGATCGGCGTAGCCGCCCAGCAGCCCGACGATCAACAGCGCATCGATGTTCGGATCTTCCAGGATGGCCTCGCAGATCGGTCCGTAGTACTCCGCGCGCGGGTCGGTGCCGCCGCCGGCGTCGACCGGGTTCGAGATAGCGGTCGCATTCGGCACGACTGCGTGGATGCGCGCCTGTGTTTCAGGCGTGAGCTGCGCGAGCTCGAGGCGTTGCTCCACCAGCGCATCAGCGGCGACCGTAATGGGTCCGCCGCCCTCGGACAAGACCGCGACTCGCCGACCACGCATCGTGGGGAAGAGGCTGAGCGCTTCGGCAGTCGGATAGAGATGGTACAGCCGGTCGACTACGGTAACGCCTGACTGGCGAAGCACGCCTCGATTCACTGCGTACGCACCGGCAAGAGAGCCGCTATGCGACTTCGCGGCGCGCTTGCCTTCGCTCGTGCGACCCGCCACGTACATCACGACAGGCTTGGTTTGCGTTGTCTTGCGCGCGACCGCTCTGAAGGCAGGCGCATCCTTGAAGCCCTCGAGGTACAGCATGACGGCCGAAACCTCGGGATCTTCCCCTAGACAGTCAAGATATTCATGAAACTGAATATCGGCCTGATTGCCGACACTCAGCATCGTGTTGATCCCCATATAACCGTGCGCCTTGGCTTGCATCACGAGCGACGTTACGCAATTCGCCGAGTTCGATACGAGCCCGAGCGGACCACGCGGCACGTCCGCCATGCCCCATGCGTTGCAGCCCAGGCGCGCACTGAACATTCCGTTCGTGTTAGGGCCGATCAGACGTACCTTGGCGCGGCGGGCGAGTGCAACCACCTGGTCTTCGAGCTGGCGTCCTTCCTCACCGACTTCGCTGAAGCCCGCAGCCAGCAGGATCGCACCTTTGACGCTGCGTTTGCCGCATTCGTCGATCACCGCCATCACAGTCTTGGCCGCGGTGCACACGATCGCGAGATCGAGCTCGCCAGGCGCATCGGCAATCGAGGGGTAACACTGGAAGCCGAGGATCTCGGGCTCGCGCGGGTTGATTGGGA
>JAQGNH010000479.1 GCA_028291945.1 Betaproteobacteria bacterium | reverse complement strand
CCTCTGCATTTTTGATGCACGGCGATTCTTTAGCAGGAACCCAGTTTCCGTGTTTCGCCGCATTTGCGTGCTGGCGGATCACAGTGCGAGGTTTTGGTCTCCCAAAGGCACGAAGACGGGTTAGCTTCATCGTTAAACGGCGCCCTCGTGTAGAGCGGCAATTACGATGGCCGGTCGTGTTGCCTCACCGAAAGATGTTACCCAGGTGCCTCATCAGAGATGTTACCTGAACGTCGCTGGCCCCACTTGCGTGGCCGACGGGGGACGTGGGCAGCTAAGGCGAGTCCCCCATTCTTTTGTTCGACCGGGGCCCATCCTTCCGTCCCGACCTACACACCGCAAGCGCCGTCGCGCGCAGCGGCCGTCAAGGATGGTCCGTCTTCGGGTCACCGCGTCAGCGGCGCGCAGCGTCCTTGATGGCCGCGAGCACGACGGCATGCTCGATCGTGTCGGGGCCCGCATCCGCGCCACCGAACAGAGCGTCAGAAGCAACACCGTCAAAGAACGTGCTCCTGCTCATTTGCGTCCAGCGGAACGTTAGCCGCATTTGCGGCAGGAGTTGTTTGCGCTTCGCGGGCGATCGACAGACCGACAGCACCTTGCTGCACGCCGAAGACGAGCTTGCGCGCCATTTGGCTGCGCCATTCTTTAAGCCGACGCTGCAGTGTTCGCAGCTCGCCATTCGGATGGACGCCTGGGTGCTGATGCTGTAGGCGTTCGAAGAGATCTTTTCCGGTCTGATCCGGATCAACCTCCAACCATTGCTGGATCGTCGGCCACGCGGTCTCGAAGGGATCTTTCCTTGTCCGCCAGTAGCGCGGCGGCTTGGGTATTTTGCAGTGGGTCGCTCGTACCTCCGTTTGACGCCACGCGGTGCAAAGTCCGCTCAAGAAGCGGCTCAGGTCGTCCTGTTGTGCGACGGGCGTGTGTGGGTGACCGCCATCCGAGAGCAGTGCGAGGTGCGATTGCATCCTGCGGATTTCATCGAGGAGCTGCAGCGGGTCGAGAGTTTCGGCAATACCGCGCAACTGCGATTTCACCTGCTCGGAGATCGCGCTCGAGGCAAGCAGTCGCGCGCACGGCGTTTCTGGCGCGTGGTAGCGCTTGACTACCCGTGAACCGAGACGCCTCTTTTCCTTGAGTTTGAAAGAGGGCTGGAAGAAGTTGACGAACAGTCGCGACGCCGCGTACAGCCGCGAGAGAGCTTCGACGGCGGCCATCCCTTCGAACCTGCGATAACCGACCAGGCGCCTAACCACCGCGCCGTTCTTCTGTTCGATCCAGGCCTGATCGTTCTTGTGATATGGCCGCGATCGGGTGAACTCGATACTCTGCGTGGCGCAGTAGCGCACCAGCGCGTCATTGAGGAACTCCGAGCCGTTGTCGACATCCAGACCGCGCAGCATAAATGGCTGGCTGCCGCGAAGCGCGTCGACCGCCTCGATCACGAGGGCGGAGTCCCGGACCAACAGTGGCACGCACTCGGTCCACCCGCTGAATAGATCCGTCAGGCTCAGGGTGTGCACGTAGCTGCCGGCAGCGGTCTCTCCAGAGTGGGCGACCAGATCCATTTCCATGTACCCCGGTGGAGGGGCGTCCCAATCAGCGAATGTCCGTATCGGTACGCTTCGGCGCAATGCCGTCGGCGCCCTCCTGGCGCGGCCTTGAGAGCTGACCGAGCGGACTTCTCGCAGCAGCCGATCGACGGTTGCTGCACTGATGGCAGTGAGCTTGGCGCGGATTGCCGGGGCCACTTGCAGGTGCTCGTGCCGCTCGAGCGCCGGTAGCAGCACCGGAAGGAGCGCCTTCAGCCGCTTGCCACAAACGCGGTCCGAAGCCTCCCACAACACGATCAGCGCCTGACGGACCGCCTCATCGTACAGCCGCGGTCGGTGTCTTGCATACGAAGGCTCACAGAGCTCCCAGGAACCATTGAGGATCCGAATGGCTGACTTCCGGTGATATCCGCTGATCGACGCAAACTCTTGCAAAATGCGCGTTTTCTCCGCGTGCGAACTCGCTCGATACCGGGTGCGCAAGGCTCGCACCAGTTCTCGCCGTGCCTGCACCGAGACTGTCTTCGACATTCGTGCCTCCCGGGTTTGCTACCGATTCCGGTAACAAATTCTGTGAGGCAACGACCCATTATAGGTAGCAAAATCGGTGAGGCAATGCGACCGGCCATCGTAATTGCCGCTCTACACACCTGACCACTACCCGACCAGCCGCTAGGCTCGCCCCATCTCAGCCATGGTCGCGGCATAGATTTTACCTTGCGGCAGCTTGGAAGCCCCAGCTCCCAAGCAACGGACCCGAGCAGCAGCCACGGCCCCGGCGCGGGGCAACGCGCCGGGGTCGGTGGCGTTTGCGCCATAATACCGGTCGTTTGAACAATTCCCCAACGTCATACGTTGAACCATGCCCGACTGTGTTCCAACGCGAACCCGGCGATGCCGTTGAGTCACGCCATGAGCAAGCGTCCAAAGTGGTCTGCGTTATTGTCTCGCCCCGTCCCCGTGAGAGACGGTCCCGTGCTCCGCACGCTCAAGCAGGCGGCGATACTGACAATGTTCAACAAAGAGACGGGCAAACGCAGTTCGTGGCAAAGCGCCGCGCGCAAGCTCATGCTCGCTGCCGAGACCGGCAATAAGGGCGACATCGAGGACGCCACGAAGCAGATTGAGTTGGCCTTGTTCATGGAAAGCCGGCTGGGCTTCGAGCAAACTCGTTGAAGCAATGGCTCAATCGATAACCGCCTATGGATCACACACTCCGATGCATCAAACAGGGATCGGAATGAATTGCTCGCTCTGTAAAGATGTGGGCTGGGTGTGCGCGAACCACCCTGACAAGCCATTTTATGCTCGACCGGGAGGCTGCGAGTGCGGGGGTGGTATTCCCTGCCCCGCATGCAATACTGACGAGGATGATAAGAAACCAGCGAAGAAGGATCGCTAGTGAAGACCTGCGTGACACCGCAGTACCGAACCGACTAGCAGATGAGCGGCGGCCTAGGGGACCCATTGGGACCCGCATGTCGGCTATGGGACCCAAAGGGGACCCGACGTTCACAACGCGCCAAGACCGAACAACAACGGCGAGCTTTAACCGCTATTTTTGAAGTCGAGACGGCGCGGTCGTGGCTGGGAAACGCTAGACCATGCTCAGACCCAACCCCGTACCGCGGCCGACCTCCTTGGTGGTGAAGAACGGCTCGAACACGCGCTCGAGGACATCAGGCGAAAAGGGACCCGTTCGCGACCACCGGCGCTCTTAGTGGCTGCCGCTCTGCTTCGCCTCCTCATCAAGCGGTTGAGCAAATCGGTCATATCGTCAGCATCCTCCATCGGCATGTCGGTCTGCCAGCGACCTTCGACCACCGCTGGCGCATTGGTCACTGTGTCCCACGCGGCCCAGCCGTTCGCCAGCTTTCGGATTGCCGAAGCCCAGGCCCCCGGCGAAGAAAAAGAAGAAGGCCCACTGACCTCATCTGATCAGAAAGTCATCTTTCTTGAGCTTTGTACCCTTCATCTCTTCGCGCATCCAGATTGGCGTCATGCCGCGACCTGACCACTTCACCGACCTGTCCTTTTTGGACTGATACTTCGGTGCCGCCTTGGCGCGCTTACCGACTTTGCCATTGGACGCTTTCAGCGATGCCGTGCGCGAATTGTTGACAACGTTGCCACCGCCATTCGACTCAAATGCCGCGATCTGCGCTTCCAGCTCTTGGCGTCTGCCTGCAAGGATAGCATCGATTTTGCCGCGCAATTCGAGGAGCGCGGAAACGTCCATTGTTTTGAGTTGCTGGGCCATAATGACCTCCTGAAATGTAAACGGAACGCAGCTTATAAAAGGATTTTAGAAGGAATGTAACCCGTTACTAAAAGTTGAGTGCCCTTGACGGTGCGTAAACTTCGAAGCAGGATTTGAGCTATCCGATTGCGGCGCGGAGCGAGTTGCGGGGCGCGGCCCTACTCTGAGAGATCTACATTGAACAACGAGGGAGCGCCTCGCCTTACACAGCGGCAGTTTTCCACACTAAGTTCATAGGCTATTGCAGCCGAGGCTACGTTGGGTAATCTATCCCGATGGAATTGATATCAGTTGACTCGGCGCGT
>JAQGNH010000178.1 GCA_028291945.1 Betaproteobacteria bacterium | reverse complement strand
GACACGCAACGCGGCTATGGCCGCACCGCCTTCCGCAGAAGCCGCCGTAACACCCACCGGCATCAACCCTATCGTCGCCGAGGCCAATCCATTGATGGACCTGAATACGCAATTACGCGCGACGCTGCAGCACCCCGATCCGGTCGCCTTGCGCAGCGCGCTCGTGCGCGACATCAAGCTTTTCGAATCGCGCGCGAGGGCCGCCGGCGTCGATCCCGAGAAAATCGTCGGGGCCCGCTATGCCCTGTGCACTGTGCTCGACGAGACCGCGGCTTCTACTCCGTGGGGCTCGGGCGTGTGGGGAAAACAAACGCTGCTCACCATGTTTCACAACGAAACGTGGGGCGGGGAAAAGTTCTTCCTGCTGCTCTCCAAGCTTGCACAGAGCCCCACGACAAACCGCGACCTCCTCGAGCTTCTGTACATCTGCATTGCGCTCGGGTTTGAAGGCCGCTATCGGGTCATGGACAACGGCAAGGCGCAACTCGAAAGCGTGCGGGAGCGTCTCGCAGAGATACTGCGTAAGGGCCACAGCGACTACGAGCGCGACCTGTCGCCGGATTGGCGGACTACGGCGGTCAAGGGCTCGCGCCTGTTCAGTGTGATGCCGCTGTGGGTGGGGATTGCGGTCTGCGGCGTGGTCCTGCTCGGCGTCTATCTCACATTGAATTACCTGCTCAACGCCGCTTCCGATCCCGTATTCGCCCGCATTCAGGGCATGCGGCTCAAGACGGAGCCTCCTGCGCCCCCGCCGGTTCCAGCGCCGCAGCCGCGCCTCGCAGGCCTGCTGGCAGAAGACATTGCGCGTGGCACTGTCGCTGTGCGTGACGATGTCGACCGCAGCGTGATCACGATCCTGGGCGATGGTCTCTTTGCGGCCGGCAGCAGCACGATCTCGCGGGAGTTCGAACCCGTGCTCGGACGCATCGGCGATGCACTGGAGCGCGTGCCGGGGCATGTCAGAGTCATCGGCCACACCGACAACAAACCGATACGCTCGCCGCGTTTCCCGTCGAACTGGCACCTGTCGGAGGAGCGCGCGCGTAACGTCTCGCAAATGCTGACGCGGCAGGTACGAGACCCGCAGCGGCTCACCGCCGAAGGTCGCGCGGAAGCCGAACCGGTCGCCCCCAACGATACGCCCGCCAATCGCGCGCGCAACCGCCGCGTCGAGATCACGCTCCTCGCCGCGCCGGAGAAGTCGAACCTCAAATGAGCTTGTTGCGCAAAATCTTCAGTCGCCGGGTGCTGGTCATCCTCGGCATCATCGCGCTGTCCCTGATCATCTGGTTCGTGGGGCCTCTGATCGCCATCGCGAGCTTCCGGCCGCTCGATCCGGTATGGGTGCGCGTCGTGCTCATCGCAGCGCTCGTCCTCTACTTCGTCGTGCGCTGGGCGTGGAAGCTCATCAAGGCGAAACGCGCGGATGCACAGCTGCGGAAAAGCCTGGTCGAGCAAAACGAAGCCGCGAAGCCGGCCGAGCCGGCAGGCGCGAAGGAAGTCGCTCTGCTGAGTCAGCGCTTCGAAGAAGCGATCGCAGTACTCAAGGAAACCAAGCAGAAGAAATCAGGCAAGCTCGCGGTCTTCGGCGGGCACTTCCTGTACGACCTCCCGTGGTATATGTTCATCGGCGCACCGGGCTCGGGCAAGACCACGGCGCTCGTGAACTCCGGATTGCAGTTCCCGCTTGCCGAGCGCCTGGGTTACGAAGGCGTTGCGGGTATCGGCGGCACTCGCAACTGCGACTGGTGGTTCACGGACGAAGCGGTATTGATCGATACCGCCGGCCGCTACACGACGCACGAGAGCGATAAGGACGCGGACAAGGCCGCGTGGACCGGATTTCTGAAGCTGCTTGCGAAGTACCGTCCGCGGCGGCCGATCAACGGCGCGCTCGTCACGGTGAGCGTCGCCGATCTCTTGCAGCAGATCCCGGAGCAGGTCGACGCGCACGCCAACGCGATTCGCCATCGCGTCGAAGAGCTGCACGAGCAGTTGAACGTGCGGTTTCCCGTTTACGTGATCGTGAGCAAAGCCGACCTGCTGCCCGGGTTCATGGAGTTCTTCAGCGAGTACGGCCGCGAGGAGCGCGAGCAGGTCTGGGGCACCACGTTTCCCGTGCAGGAAAAAGACGGCAAGGCGCTCCCTGATTTCAACGAGCGCTTTTCCGCACTCGAAAAGCGCCTGAACGAACGCCTGTTCGACCGCCTGCAGCAGGAACGCGACCCGCAGAAGCGTGCGCTGCTCTATGCATTCCCGCAGCACTTCGGGGCGCTCAAAGGTCCGCTGAGCGAATTTCTCTCGAAAGTCTTTGCGCCGTCGCGCTTCGGAACGCAGGCGCTCGTGCGCGGCGTCTACTTTACGAGCGGCACGCAGGAAGGCAGCCCGATCGATCGCATCATGGGTGCGTTCGCGCGCGCTTTACGCCTCGAGCGCAAGATGGTGGCGCCGCAGCGGCCGAGCGGCAAAAGCTTCTTCATCACGCGTCTATTCAAGGACATCATCTTCGCCGAGGTGGGCCTCGCCGGCACGAACCTGCGCTGGGAGCGCCGGCGCGGCGTGCTGCAGTGGGGCGCGCTCGCTCTGACGAGCATCGTGACGGTGGGTCTGCTCGTCGCGTGGGGTATCAGCTACAGCCGCAACAGAGCCTACGTCGATGAAGTGGATGCAAAGCTCAAAGGGGTGTCCGAGCAAGTGACTGCGCTCGGCACCCGTCGCTCTTCGGATCTGGTGGAGATCATGCCCGCGCTGCGCGCAGTGCGCGACGTCGCCTCCTCGGATGCGATTCCCGGCGGCGTAGTCCCGCTCTCGATGCAGTTCGGGCTGTACCAGGGCGAAAAACTCAGCGCTGCCGCGGACGCGGCGTATCGAGGCATGCTGCAGAACGTTTTTCTGCCGCGCGTCTCGATGAGAATCGAACAGCAGCTGCGCTCGAGCGGCCAGCAGAACCTCGACTTGCTGTACGAGGCTCTGAAGGCCTACATCATGCTAATCGAGCCCAAACGCTTCGACGAGGGCGCGTTGAAAGCTTTCCTCACGGCCGAGTGGGAAAGCAGCCTGCCGCGCGACGTCACGGTCGAGCAGCGCAAGGAGCTCGAAACTCACCTGGACCGGCTGCTCGCGTTGGGGGGCGTGTCGTTGCCGGTGCAGCCGGACAAGCAGCTGATCGCCTCCGCGCGTGACGCCATCTCGCGCACGCCGATCGCTCAGCGCATCTACAACCGGCTCAAGCACCAGGGGACAGGCTCGGATCTGCCGGAGTTCACCGTCGTGAAAGCGAGCACGGCTTCGGCGCCGCTCGTGTTCACCCGGGCGAGCGGTCAGCCTCTGACCAAAGGCGTGCCGGGGTTCTTCAGCTTCGACGGCTACCATCGCGTCTTCACGAAAGCGGCGGGGCAGGTGACATCGCAGCTGGCGGACGAAGAGCCCTGGGTGCTCGGTCTCGACCAGAGCGTACAGAGCCGGCTGAATGCCCCGATGTTCGCGAAGGAGCGCCTGATCAACGATGTCCGGCGGCTCTATCTGGAAGACTACGTGCGGGTGTGGGATGCATTCATACGCGACGTGAGGCTCGTGCGAGCGACGGACCTGCAGCAGAGTATCGCGCTTGCCCGCGCGCTTTCAGCTCCGGATTCGCCGCTGCCGGCGCTGTTGCGCGCGATGGCAAAGGAAGTCACGCTGGTCAAAACGGATGAAGTGCAGAGAGCGGACAAATCGACCGTGGACGCTGCAACGGAAGCGATCAGAAAAAAGCGCGACGACCTGATGCGCATGTTCGGACCCGGCGAGCAACGCGCCGCGTCAGGCGCCGCCGCGCGGCCCGAAAGTATCGTGGACGATCACTTCACCGACTTGCGCCGCATGGTGCGCAGCGGAGGGCCGGGGCAGCCCGCACCGATCGATGCGACGACCGGGCTCATCAACGACATTTACACTCAGCTCGTCGCGACACAGGCTGCGGTGAATTCCGGCAGCCCGCCGCCGCCGAGCGAGCTGCCGAACAAGGTGAAAGCCGAAGCCGCACGCATGCCCGAACCGGTTCAGTCCATGCTCACGTCGCTTTCGCAGAGCGCGACGAAACAGGTGCTCGATCAGACGCGCGACAACCTGAGTCAGAACATGGCCACCACCGTCGAAGACTTCTGCCGCAAAGCGATCGACGGCCGCTATCCCTTTACCAAGGGAAGCACGATGGACGTCACGCAGGACGATTTCACGAAATTGTTCGCGCCCGGAGGCTTGCTCGACGAGTTTTTCCAGAAGAATCTCGCCGCGCACGTCGATACGACGGCGAATCCATGGCGCTTCCGCAAAGTCGGCGAAGCGTCGATGGGAGAGGACTCGAAGAGCCTCGCACAGTTCCAGCGGGCGCACAGCATAAGCGAGGCTTTCTTCAAGAGCGGCAAACCCAGCATAGGCCTGCAATTCAAACCGGTTGCGCTCGACCCCGCGTTCGCGCAACTCACGCTCGATGTCGATGGACAGATCGTGAAGGCGGGTCCAGGGCTGCAGCCGCCGGGAACCGTGCAGTGGCCAGGGCCGAAGGGCACCAACCAGGTTCGGCTCCAGGGCACGTGGACTGCAGGCGGCTCAAGCACGGAAAAGCTCTGGGAAGGGCCGTGGGCGATTCTTCGGATGTTCGACCGCGCACAGGTTCAGTCGACCAATCAGCCCGAAAAGCTGCTGGTGACCTACAACGTGGACGGCCGCAAAGCGCAGTTCGAAGTGCTGAGCGCGAGCGTGCAGAACCCGCTGCGCCTGTCCGACCTCGAGCAGTTTCGCTGCCCCGGGAAGCTGTAACGGCTCGAGCACCACCATGGAAGCCCACGGCAGCGCTCCCCTGATCGCCGGGTGGTACGGCAAGATGCCGTGCCTGGGCGATTTCGCTTCGCGACGGCTCGACTCCGGATTTATCGCCGCGTGGGACTCATGGCTGCAGCGATCGCTCGCGGCGAGCCGGCAGGCGCTGGCCGCTAGCTGGCTCGAGACATTTCTCAGAAGTCCCATGTGGCGTTTCGTGCTGACGCCCGGCGTGTGCGGAGCGGACGCGTGGACCGGACTGCTCGTTCCGAGCGTCGACAAGGTCGGCCGCTACTTCCCGATGACGTTTGCGCTGCGGGTTCCCGCTGCGAACACCGACATCACGTCGCTTTTTGCGGCGCGCACCTGGTATCAGGCGCTCGAGCAGGTCGGCTTGCTCGCATTGAGCGCCGACTTCAGCCCCGAAGCGCTCGAAACCGCGCTTGCCGGCCTCCCCTTTCCCGCCGTTTTCGAGTCATCGGACGCGGCCAGCGCGGCCATGCTGAGCTGGTGGCGCAATCCTGGCGGCGCTCCGCAATCGATTCAGCTGTCGGACGGTGTGCCGCTTTCGGCCGCGATAGACAGGAGCGCAAGCGGGCTCGTCACGCACGCCGCTGCGGGCCGGACGCTGTGGTGGTCGGTTGAACCCCACGCCGGAACGACCGAAGTGCATTGCGCGAACGGTCTGCCGCCCGACACCTATTTTGAAGTGCTGCTACGCGGCGTCGATGAAAAGCCAGACGTCGACGTACAGGTGTTGCAGATCTAGACAGTGTTGCTGTTAGACGCGCTGGACGAACGGGACCGACAACTCGCTCAGATCGGTCGGCTCGCGGTGTAACCCGAGTCGGCTAGTGGTGCCGGTCGGAATTCTTCATATCGGCCACAACGTCCGACAGAGCCGACCACACGCGGCTAATCATGATCCCCACGATTCCGGCTATCGGACCGACTACGAGAAAGCCCATCGTGAACCCGATTAGCGACCCATACCTGACCGCGAACATGAAACCGGCTATCGAGCCGATGATGTAACCGCCGATAAACCAAGGTTTCATACGCGGAAGGGAACGTAGTATGGAACCGGCAGCGCCGCTCAGCGGCTTGCGTTACGTATGAACGTGCAACGCGATTGATCGACATAAGCGATCAATTGGTGCACTTCACCTTGTGCGGGCGCAGCTATCGCAGCATGAGCCGCAAGTCCGAACACGAGCACAAGGGTTAAAGGTTGATGCATGTTGCAACGCCAGGAGTATTCGCGCCATGGCGTTGCAACCCATGAGCCGTACGAAAGCCGTTATTACACGGCCTCGGCTTGCATCTGAGTAAGCCTCGCCGCGCAAGGGCCCTCTGGGTCGAACATCGGACGAATCTCCATCTCGAAGTCCGTAATACCTGCGTTGATGTGAACGTCCAGGCATCGATTCGCGAGTTGAAGCGCGTCTTCTCTCGATTTGGCCTGGAGAATCGCGAAGCCGCCGATGATCTCCTTCGTCTCGATAAAAGGTCCGTCTGTGACCGCGAGTTTCCCGCCTCTGTACTTGAGCCGCATGCCCGTAGCGCTCGGTTGCAGTCCCCCAGACGAGAGCAACACGCCGGCTTCGGTCATTTCCTGGCTGAGCTTGGCCATTCCCGCGATGAGCGCGGCGTTTGGCGGAATCCCGGCCTCGAACTCGGTTGTGGCTTTGATCATCATCATGTATCGCACGGTGAATCTCCTTTAGGGTTGTGGTTCGTTCCTAGTCGAACGAAGCCCTGGGAAATCGACAGACCAAAATCGACGTAAGGCGGCGACCGCGGACGCAAACGCCACATCGCGGACGCATGGATGCGAGCGTATCTCGCACCACGCCAACTCCGCGAGGCAACCTTCAGCCGACACTTGTGCGGGACAGAATTAGGTCGCCTCTATGCAGCTTCGAGGTACAAACACGACGTGCCAAGGAAAGCGGCCGTATGCATCGGCCGATCTCTGAAGAAGAACGCGTAGGCAAGTCGTGCTTGGGCGTCTATGGTGCGCGCCTGACGCCTGCACCACGTGGGTAAGGTCGACAACTCGATCAGCACCACCGTTGGTGTTAGACCTTCTTTGCGCAGCTTTCTACAGTGGCTCCGGACATTGCCCAGCCACTGCTCGTAAGGCAACCGCGAATTGCGCGTGTCCCGCGGTAGCTTCTTAAATTTCTCGTACTCGGTTTTGGAAATCACGCCAATTATTAATTTTGCATCAGACATGCAGCACTCCTGTCTGAGACCGCTTCGGCACGGCCCATGTTGTTGATGGAGCTTATGCAAACTGCCAGTAGGGCTCCGGCAGCACGTCAGTCGCAGATGTTCGACGCCCCCGAAACACTCGGGCGTCTCTCTGAGGTGAGCAGCGACACGCCGTGGCAAGCGAAATACCTGCCAGGAGCGCGTGGGAGAGGGTCTGGGTGAGTCATGGTCGTAACCGATCAGGCGCAGGTGTCACCGACGTGCGACGTGCGCCGGCCTGCCTTACTGCAAGTTACTGAGCACGCGCACGTTTGACTGTCGCCAATAGGCAACATAGTTGTGCGTGATGAATACGACCAGGTGCAAGCGCTTTGCCATTCGGCATACGTGTTGCAACCTCGGTTCGTCGACAGATAAACGGAGGTGCACAATGAACTGGGATCGCATAGAGGGCAACTGGAAGGTATTTAAAGGCAAGATCAAAGAGCAATGGGGCAAGCTCACTGACGATGAATTGGACGTGATTGCCGGCAAGCGCGATCAGTTGATCGGCCGGCTGCAGAAAGCGTACGGCATCACGAAGGACGAGGCCGAACGACAGGTTTCCGAGTGGGAAATGCGCCAGCGCGAAGACATGTCAAGCGCCGAGGTGCGATAGCTCACCTCCAACGGTCCGGATCGCCTTGCGCGTCGCGCGATCCGGAATGAACACTTTCAGCCGGGATCAGCGATCGTCGCGAGGCGAGCGCGAGCCCACAGGGCGCTGCGAGTCCAGTGCGGATGCATCAAGGGTCGTTGCATCCGGCTGCTTGCACCAGACCGCCATGGCCGAGTAGTTGTCCTGCCTCGAATTCGCCCGCGCGAGCACGTACTGCTCGAGCAGACGCAACCATTCCTCAGCCGTAGGACAGTCGACGAGCGCGCCTTCGAGCTCGTTCTCCTCGACGCGCTCCCACAGACCATCGGTGCACAATAGAAACTTGTCGCCGTTGAGCACCGGGAACGTGTCGGACTGCATGCGAGGCTGAAACGTCGCTTCGTCACCCATCGCGTTGAGAAGCTTGCTGCGCTCGGGCGAGTGGCGGAGGCTGTCCGGCTGCATCATGCCCGCGTCCACCATGGTCTGCACGAGGCTGTGGTCGCGCGTCTGCACGATGATTTCGGTGCCTCGAAAACAGTAGAGGCGCGAGTCGCCCAGGTGACCCCACGAGGCCGATTCTCGCGCCGAATCGATGGCGAGAACGACGGCGGTCGCACGCATGTCACCGACGTCCGGATTGCTTGTCTGCTCGCGAATGAGCGCCTCGTTGGCGTAGCGCAATGCCGCCTCGAGCGATTTCGCATCGCCTTCGGGCCTCTCCCGGAACCAGCCCAGCATCTCCTTGACGATGAGCTTCGAGGCAACCTCGCCGCCTCGATGCCCTCCGGCGCCGTCGGACACGACACAGAACGAAACGGCGTCCGAGGACCACCACCCGCACGCGTCTTCGTTGACGGCACGTCCGCCCTGGCGCGAAAGCACTGCTATCTCGAGTTCCATGATGATCAGCCTAGCTCTTGTTGTCGTCGTCTTCCTGTTCGAGCTTTTGTATCTGCGCTTCGTAAGCCTTGAGAAACTCCTTGCCGAACAGAGTCTGGAAATCGTCTTCGGCTTCGCGCGAGATTTCGGTGTAGAGGTGCTCGTACGACTCCCAGAGCTTCGCCTTGCGACTCGACGGCAGTATCGAGCTCAAGCCGCGTTTGTCCGTCAGGCGCCGCTCGAGCTGGGCTGGGTTGAAACGGGCGAGGACGCTCGTGAGCGCCGCACGCATGCCTGCCATGATGCCGAACTGGTGAGAACGCAGGTCGTTGTAGGCGTCCTTGACTGCAGTCACCGGCGGCATGAATCCGGGCCCGTGCGGCACCAGCAGATGCATCAGGGCGGCTTCGACCGTGGGCGAGAATTTGAGGGGATTGTTCTCCCTCGCGACGATCATCGTCGCTTCGGCACGCACCTCCCGCTTGGTCAAGGCGCGCGCGAGCAGCAGTTGCAGCGTGCCGCCGATCGATTCGCGCAGCAACCCGCCCAGCAGGTTCATGAGCTCGGGCGTAAGTCCCTCGGGTATACGAAGGTTCGAGGCGCCTGCACCGCTCAGGAACGCCTGCAGAAGCTCCCCATCGGACGTATCGTGCGCCTGCGCACCCGAAGGCGGGGCGTTCATCCGCGCAGGCGCAGGGCGCTCGACAGGCCGCGTCGGTGGCGCCGGCGGCATGACGCGCCGCTCGGGGCTGCGGATCTCCCGTGCGCCGTCACTGTCCTTCGGCGAAGGAACGATCATGCTCTTGATCTCGTCCTGCGGATCGGCCGCCGGCGAAGATTCCCAGGAAAACACCATGCCGTTTGCGTCCGGTTCACCGGACTGCGCCGGCGCGACAATAGGCGGTGGTGCGTCGGGCTGTTTGCGGGGCTGCTCGCGTTTCCCCTGCGGAGGCCGGAAGGCGCCCGAGAGCGCAGGCGAATCGTCGCGTTGGGACGCTTGCCGCGGCGCTCCGACTGCACCGGCGCTCAGGCCGGCGAGCGGATCGTCGCGTAGCTCACCCGGCATCGCGTGCGCCGCTCCCGACAGCGGGTCCTCGGGTCCGAGCGGATCCCATGAGCTCGGCTGCTTCAGCCCGAACAAATCATCTACGCCGGGACTAGCAGAACTATTCATGCCGGGCCCGTCGGGTATCAGCGCTCTTCCCTGGCCGGGTAAGGGCGATAGATCGGCGAATGGATCGAAATCGTGCGGGATGACGTTGGGTTCGGCCGAACGAGCGAAAGGATCCTCGGGCTGCTTTAGCGGTGCGCTGGGGGGCGCCAACACCGGTCCTGCACGCTCGGGGGCGTCGTGACCGAAAGGGTCGGCAAGCGGATCGGGATTGTGAAGAGTTGCAACCGCGGCCGCGCGATTGATGCTGACGCTCAACGTATATTCGCCGATCCGCAGCGCGTCGCCGTCGTCGAGCGGCACTTCATTGCCGCTGCCGACCGCTGTCTCGTTGAGATACGTCGGCGTGGCGCTGCCTGCATCGCGCAGCAGATATTTGCCGCCGCGGAACCGGATCGAAGCCTGTGTGCGCGAAACATAGCGTTGCACGTCGGGGAGAACGAGCGTGTTCCCGTCCGAACGTCCGATGCTGCCGCCCATCTCATCGAAATCGGCGGAAAGCGGATGTGCCAGCGGCTCACCTTTGAACGCCGTGACCTGAACTCTCATCATCAGACGTGCGCCTCAATCGATCCTTATTGTAAACGCCGAGCTTGGCTGATAGAAGGCTGCCCCCCTTCGAAGCGTCCTCACGCAGGTGGCAGCGCGACCTTCTGAACCTGCAGCGCGCCTTCCGACGACGAAAGGCGCAACAGGTTGCTTGCATCCGCGTCTTCCAGCACGAACGACGTCACCGGCCCGAATACCGTAGCAAGCTCCTGCGCGTTGCACGTCGGCAGGTAAATGCGGAGCACGCGCGGATCGTAGTAGCGAAAGTACATCGGCTTGGCTTCGGGAGAGTACACCATCAGAAACTTGCGAAAGTGATGCCTCAGATCGCGCAACGTTGCTGTGGACTGAACGAAAATGCCCCAGCTGTCTCCCCAGCCCTTGCCGAGCAGCCAGTAGGTGAACGGATGCGTCTTCTCGAGCTTGACGAGATACGGCGCTGCTTCGGCAAGATCGGGCTCGAGCTCGCCGCGGTACAGGCATTCGTATTCGCACCCGGATTTGATAGCTGCTGGATAGATGCCTTCGTTACGCGCGCCGTCGAGGACCGCGTACAACTGGGCGCCATCGTCTGTGCTCGACGGCCACAGCGCATCGATGATGTTTTCAGGTTTCACGTCGGCAATTACCGGTCACTCAAGCCGCTTGCTGCTGTGCGCGTCTCGCCTCTTCGCACTTTTCACAGAAAGGAACGCCCGACTTGGCGGCCTCCTTCAGGGCTGAGGTCTGGCTCGATGAGGAGGCGGGTTGCATGGCGACGGCGGGTGCTGCGGGCTCAGGCGGCGCAGGGGCTTTAGGTGCGTCGAGCTTGGCACCGGGTTCCGCCTTGTCCGCTTCCTGCGGAGCAGTGGGTGCCGCCGGTGAGCATCCTGAACCGGTGCCTGCAGCGCCGCCGCTGTTGATGTACACCATGGTGCCCTGGATATAGACCCCTCCGGCGTTGAGATTCACGAAGTTCCCGCCGACCTTCAGCGTGAGGCTCGTTCCGCATTCGATCACGAGATTCGTTCCCGCCTTCAGATGGATCTCCTGCCCCGCATCGACTGCATGTTTCGCACCGACCTTCTGCTGGAGATCGGCAGCGACTTTCAGCGAAACCGTGCCGGCCACTTTCTCGTTCTGATCGCCTTTCACCGTGAGGTGCTTGTCACCATCGACTTTTTCCATCTGATCGCGAGTCACGATCAGATGCCGATCCTGCCCTATCCATTCGAGCGAATCTTTTTTGACCCGATTGTCCTGGTTGCGCTGTGCGTGGATGAAGATCTGCTCGGAGTCTTTCTTGTCCTCGAAGCGCAGCTCGTTGAATCCATCACCGCCTTTCGACGAGTAAGTCTTGATCGTGCTTTTCGTCATCTCATCCGGCAGCGTGTACGGCGGCATCGCATCGCTGTTGTAGACGCGGCCTGTGATGATCGGGCGGTCCGGATCCCCTTCCAGAAAGTCGACGATCACCTCCTGCCCTATCCGCGGCAGGAACATGGCACCCCAGCGCTTGCCTGCCCAGTTCTGCGATACACGGATCCAGCAAGAGGCGTTTTCATCGCGCTTGCCTTCGCGGTCCCAATGAAACTGTACTTTCACACGACCGAACTTGTCTGTGTAGATCTCATCCCCTGCGGGTCCTGTGACGAGCGCCGTCTGCGGCCCTTGCACGACCGGCTTTGGCGCCATGCGCTGGGCGCGGAAAGGCTGGCGGCTGCTGATCGCTTTGAACGCGCAGTTATAACTCGATCCCACACCCTGCATCGACTCGTATTCGCCGTACTGGAGCTCGTGTGTGGAGCCTATGATCAGAAACTCGCGGCCCGCGTCTTCCCGCGGATGTCCGTTCAGCTTGAACAGGTTTCCTGTACACAAGCCGCGACAACTCGTTTCCGCATCAATGACTTCGAACTGTGCGTGCAGTTCCTCGAGCCGCGTTCGAACGTAATGATCGCCCTCGCCTGTCGTGACGTATTCGCCGGGATAGTCATAGATCTCGTATTCGGAGAGCTCGTGCTTACGCGCATTGCCGTACCCGGTCCATCGGTCGAGGTACGGACCTTCGAAATGGAAATCGTTGAGCGTGTATTTCCCTGACTGCACCTCGTAACCCACGCTCCAGTGCGTGATCGCTTCCTGCTCCGGGCGTACTCTATCCACCGGGATAAAAGGAATCTGCTCGTAGCCGGCGAACGAACCATGTCCGCTGTACGAATCGGTCACGACCATGGTATGCCGGCCACTCACGTGCTTGAAATAATAATAAATCCCTTCCTGCTCCATCAGACGGCTGATGAAGTTGAAATCCGTCTCGCGATACTGAACGCAGTATTCGCGCACCCGATACGCGCCATGCAGCTCTAATTTGAAGTCGGCGATCCCATGGTCCTGGAAGATCTTCTGGATAATCTCCGGCGCCTTCATTTTTTGAAAAATGCGGCAATTCGCCTTCCGTGTCAGGAACCACAGCCACGGCCGCACGCTGGCATGGTACTGCTGGTAGCGACCGCGCGTGCCGGTATGCGCGAAGCGCGTGACGAAACCATTGAAAAAGCGGTCGCCATCCGAAGTTTCGATTCTGACGGTGACGTTCTTGCTCAGGATGTCCGAGTACTTGATGTCGCTGCGCGTGCTCAGAAGATCGATTTCGAATTCACTGATGCGGCCCAGTTCCTCGCGGATATTCATGCGATGAAACAGCAGGACATCGGGCCCGAGCGGCGTGGCGATTTCCATCACCCGTTTCGCAGTGTGTACTACTGCCATGTCATCACCTCGCAGGCTCGCTTGTGCAAAGCGCCAGACAGAGTCTGGCGCATTTAACTGAACTGGTAATCGAAGTCCCCTTCACGCACGCTCACACGCACGCGCTCGACGGGCGTGCCCTGTACGAGGCGTTCCAGAAATTCCCTGCTGATGTGCGGCAGCATCGTGTTGGTCAGTATCGCGTCGATCATGCGGCCGCCGCTTTCGAGCTCGGTGCAGCGGCTTACGATCAGCTTGACGACATTCTCGTCGTATTCGAGCGGTATCTTGTGGTTTTCCTGCACACGCTTCTGGATACGGCCGAGCTGCAGTCGCACGATGCTGGCGAGTATCTCATCCGAAAGCGGATAGTAGGGAATCACCACCAGGCGCCCCAGCAACGCCGCCGGGAAAATCTTCAGCAATGGCTGGCGCAAAGCTTTCGCGAGCGACTCGGCATCGGGCATGAGCTCCGGATCCTTGCACATGCTCATGACGAGCTCCGAACCCGCGTTCGTCGTCAGCAGGATGATCGTGTTCTTGAAGTCGATATAGCGGCCTTCTCCATCTTCCATCCAGCCTTTGTCGAAGACTTGAAAGAAAATCTCGTGAACGTCCGGATGCGCCTTTTCAACTTCATCGAGCAATACGACGCTGTAAGGGCGGCGGCGAACCGCTTCGGTCAGGATGCCGCCCTCGCCGTATCCCACGTATCCCGGCGGCGCGCCTTTGAGCGTGGATACGGTGTGAGCTTCCTGAAACTCGCTCATGTTGATGGTGATGACGTTCTGTTCGCCACCGTAAAGCGTCTCCGCGAGCGCGAGTGCGGTTTCCGTCTTGCCCACACCGGATGTCCCGCACAACATGAATACGCCGATCGGCTTGTTCGGATTGTCGAGCTTAGCGCGCGAGGTCTGTATGCGCTTCGCGATCATTTCCAGCGCATGGCGTTGTCCGATGACGCGTGCGTCCAGCGCCTCCGCCAGCTTGAGAACGGCCTGAATTTCGTTCTTAACCATGCGTCCGACGGGAATGCCCGTCCAGTCCGCAACGACGGACGATACGGCCTGCTCATCGACACTCGGCAGAATGAGCGGGGTCTCACCCTGCAGGTCGTCCAGTTTTCCCTGCAGTGCGTTGAGCTCGGCGAGCAACGCGGCACGCTGCTCCGGCGTCAGCTCTGCTTCCGCTGCCGTCTCGGACACCGGCGCTGACGGCCGTGAGCGCGCATCGCTCGGGCCCGAGGACTTGACGTCGACCGGCTTGCCGCCCGCTCTCAGCTTGCTGCGCAAGCCGAGGATCGAGTCGACCAGCGTTTTCTCCTCTGTCCACCGGGCTTCCAGTCCGACCAGCCGCTCGCGCTCTCCACTCAACTTCTGCTCGGCAGCGGCGCGCCGCGTGGCGGCATAGATGCCGATCGTTTCTTCGCGCCCGATGATCTCGAGCTCCGTGTCGAGCGCGTCGATGCGGCGGCGGCAATCTTCGACTTCGGGCGGCGTCGCATGCTGGCTGATCGCAACGCGTGCACATGCGGTGTCGAGCAGGCTCACGGCCTTGTCGGGCAACTGGCGCGCGGGGATGTAACGGTGCGACAGCCGTACCGCGGCCTCGAGCGCTTCGTCGAGCAACTGCACGCGGTGATGCTTTTCAAGCGTCGATGCGACGCCGCGCACCATGAGCAGCGCTTTCTCCTCGCTGGGCTCCGCCACCTGCACGACCTGAAAACGACGCGTGAGCGCAGGGTCTTTCTCGAAGTATTTCTTGTATTCGGACCAGGTCGTTGCAGCCACCGTACGCAGGGTACCGCGAGCCAGAGCGGGCTTGAGCAGATTGGCTGCGTCGCCCGTACCGGCCGCGCCGCCGGCGCCGATCAGCGTGTGAGCCTCGTCGATGAACAGGATGATCGGCTTGGGGGAAGCCTGCACCTCTTCGATCACCTGCCGCAGACGGTTCTCGAACTCGCCTTTCATGCTCGCACCGGCCTGAAGCAGCCCGATGTCGAGCGTCATGAGCGTGACCTCCTTGAGTGCGGGCGGCACATCGCCTTTGACGATCCTCAGCGCGAAACCCTCGACGACCGCAGTTTTTCCTACGCCCGCTTCGCCCGTGAGGATCGGATTGTTCTGCCGGCGTCGCATGAGGATGTCGACGATCTGCCGTATCTCTTCGTCCCGTCCGCTGATCGGATCGATCTCACCTTTACGCGCGCGCTCTGTCAGATCGACCGCGAAGCGCTTCAGGGCTTCCTGCTTGCCCATCTGCGGCGGGGCCATCGCACCGCTGGCTTCACCCGGGGCCGCCAATGACGACCCGTCGGTCGCAGGCAGGCCTTCTTCCGGCGAGCCGTTGGTGATCCGGCGGAAATCATCCGCCAGCGCCTCGACCTTGATGCGCTCGAACTGCTTCGATATATGCAAGAGCGCGTTGCGAAGCGAGGGCGTCTTCAGCAGGCCGACCACGAGGTGACCCGTGCGGACGCGGTTCTCGCCGAACATCAGAGTGCCGTAGACCCACGCGCGCTCGACTGCATTCTCGAGGTGAGTTGAAATGTCGGATATCGACGTGGACCCGCGAGGCAGACGATCGAGCGCGTCGGTCATGTCTTTCGCGAGTCGTGAAGCATCGATCTCGAAGTGTTGAACGATACGGTGGACGTCGGAGTCCTGTGTCTGCAATATCTGCTGAATCCAATGTTCGAGCTCGACATAGGGGTTGCCACGCAGTTTGCAGAAGACGGCTGCGCCCTCGACCGCTTTATACGCGAGACTGTTGAGCTTCCCAAACAGTGCCACGCGGCTGATTTCACTCATACCTTCGCCTCTCAGTTACGCAAGTTCGCGATCACTCGACACCATAGTGCACGTTCGGCTCCATTGAGCGAAACAATGCGATCGTGATCACTTGGGTGCAACCAGTCGCGTGACGCGCGCGGAACCACCTCGCTCGATCACGTACTTCACGGACCTGCCACCCAGCGCGTCATAAGTACCATTTTTCTGCGGGACACTCACGTCGCGTGCGACACGGATCTCGACGTTACCCGTACTGTCCGTCCAGACAGATGAGGCTTCGGTGACGCATTTGGCCTCGCCGTTGATATCGAGCACGTCATCGATAGCACCCACTTCTCGCAGTCGCCGGCTCTGCTCGATCCAGAACACGCGGGTGCCGTAACAATACTCGGCTGAAAAGTCGGCGAGGACGAGTATTTCACCGGGCGATGAGGGAGAAGAAAAAAGAGTAAGCCTTCCCGAGTAGGCGTCTTGTGAGCCTTGTGATTCCGAGATCACCTTGACCCCATCGTCGAGAAGCGAAAGAAAAAACACGCGGAGCGGAGCACGCTCGTTATCGCCCGCCTTGCGGCAGATCGCAACCGCCGTCTTTCCCTCGGTGATCAAGACATGGGTGCAATGGTCCATCCCGGCTTTTTGGAGCGCAACCGGATCTGGCGCATTCGCCGCCGCCTCCAGCTTGCGCCATGGCGAGATGTCGGCGCGTCCGTCGCATGCGCCGATGACCAGCAGCACGAATGCGCTCATTATGGTTACGACAACTTTTGTGGCGAATATGGACATTGGCAGATTGGAGTAGGAAGTTTCCTGTGCTAGCCCGCTACCCTGCAATCGGTACCGTCAACGGGCATTTGCCGTAAATCACAATCGGACTCACGCGGTCCTGCAGCCCCAGCCGCGGCGACTCCTTGGTGCGGATCTCAAAGTGAAGGTGGTCTTCGGACGAAGGCAGGCTCGATGCATTTCCGGTCTTACCGCTCGCTGCTATGAGCGTATTTCGTTCGACCGACGCTTTTTCTTCCACATAGACTCTCTGCAAATGTGCGTAGAAGGCGTAGTACGTCGCGCCATTGAACGGAAAAGATACGCAGAGCTGCACACCATAATCACCTCTGTCCCGCACGAAAACGACTTGTCCGTCAGAGATCGAGTACACAGGATCGCCGACACTCGCTTCAAGGTCCCACCCCTGATGAGGTTTCATACCGCCATTCGCGTGTTTACGAACCATGCCGAACGTATTGTTGACTGAATGGCCACGGATGACGTTCGAGACCAGCGGCCAGACGATCGAAGTGCTCATAACAGATCCTTTGTGTCGACTCGGATCCCGGGGCTGCTTTCCACGAAATAGCAACGGTCGGTATCAACGCGTGCTTGCACCATTTGCAGTCAAATCGTTCAATTGAGCGCTGAACTGAAGCACCTCGTTAAAATTGCCTCCACTCGGTTTGCAGTACCAGGTCAGCGGCATCTAACGGCTTGCGATATTGTCCTACCCACGTCGTCCATCCAAGTCGGCCGTAAGCTCCGAGCCGGGTCTTCGGCACTTCTCTGGTTTGGAGTACGAGGCGCATGTCCCAGTCAAACTCGAAACTCAGATACTGCCTCACCCACGCGA
>JAQGNH010000438.1 GCA_028291945.1 Betaproteobacteria bacterium | reverse complement strand
CCCCGCGGTCACAGCGAATGCGCCGATGTAATCGGGCACGCCCGAATCTTTCGGCGCCACGAAATCGGCGAGACACAGATTCGGATTTCCGGTCGGTTTTTCCGTCTGTTGTCTGAGGTTGTGCCAGGTCATAAACGTCTTGCGCCGCGTTTCGTCCGCATAGATCTCGATGTCGTCGTGGTTCGCGCTGGCGGCGGGAAAGAGACCGAACACCGCGTTCGCCGTGAGCCAGCGGCCTTCGATGATTTTCTTGAGCATCGCCTGACCTTCGGCTAACACGCTGCGCGCCGATTCGCCTACGATTGGGTCCTGAAGGATCGCGGGATACGGGCCTGACAGTTCCCACGTCTGAAAGAAGGGCCCCCAGTCGATGCGCTGTGCGATTTCGGCAAGGTCGTAGTTCTTGAGCACCTTGATGCCGAGCATTTCGGGTTTCGGTGGCGCATAGCGCTTCCAATCGGTCTTGTGCGCGTTCTCGCGAGCGCGGGACAGCGGCACCAGCGTGGGCCCTTTTTTACCTTCGTGCTGCACCCGTACGCGCTGGTAGTCGGCTTTCACCTCCGCGACGTAAGCGGCACGCAAATCATCCGAAAGCAGGTTGCTGCAGACCGAAACGCAACGCGAAGCATCGGGCACCCAGACGACCGGGCCCTTGTAGTGGGGCTCGATCTTGACTGCCGTGTGTGTCCGCGAGGTGGTCGCGCCGCCGATCAGTAACGGGAGCGTATAGCCTTCGCGCTGCATTTCCCGAGCGTTGTGCGCCATTTCTTCGAGCGACGGGGTGATCAGTCCAGAGAGCCCGATAATGTCGGCGTTATGCTCGCGTGCCACTTCGGAGATTTTCTTCCACGGCACCATCACGCCAAGATTGATCACTTCGTAGTTGTTGCACTGGAGGACGACAGCGACAATATTCTTGCCGATATCGTGCACGTCACCTTTGACCGTCGCAAGAACGATCTTGCCCTTGGGACGTGCATCGCCCGCAGCATCTTTTTCCGCCTGCAGAAACGGCTCGAGATGCGCGACGGCCTGCTTCATGACGCGCGCCGATTTCACCACTTGCGGCAGGAACATCTTACCCGCGCCGAACAGATCACCGACAACGTTCATGCCGTCCATGAGCGGTCCTTCAATCACGTGAATCGGCCGTCCGTATTTGACGCGCGCTTCCTCGGTGTCTTCGACGATGTAATCGGCTATGCCCTTCACGAGCGCATGTGAAAGACGGTCCTCGAGCGTGCCCTGGCGCCACGCAAGATCCTGAGTACCGGTTTTAGCCTGACCTTTGACGGTCTCCGCAAAAGACACCATGCGCTCGGCGGCGTCGGGCCTGCGGTTGAAAATGATGTCCTCGACGTGTTGCAGCAGGTCTTCGGGGATCTCGTCGTAGACGCCAATCTGCCCGGCATTCACGATCGCCATGGTCAGACCCGCTTTGATGGCGTGATAGAGGAATGCGGTATGGATCGCCTCGCGCACCGGGTTGTTGCCGCGGAACGAAAATGAGACGTTCGAAAGCCCTCCGCTCACCCGGGCGTGAGGCAGGTTCTCCCGTATCCAGCGTGTGGCTTCGATGAAATCGATGCCGTAGTTGCTGTGCTCTTCGATGCCGGTTGCGATCGCAAAAATGTTCGGGTCGAAAATGATGTCTTCGGCCGGGAACTGCACTTCGTCTACAAGGACGCGATACGCCTTCGAGCAGATCTCGATCTTGCGCGCGAGTGAGTCGGCCTGTCCCTGTTCGTCGAACGCCATGACGATGACTGCCGCGCCGTAGCGGCGGGCGAGACGCGCATGCTCGACGAACTGCTCCTTGCCCTCCTTCATGCTGATCGAGTTCACGACGCATTTGCCTTGCACGCATTTGAGTCCCGCCTCGATGACCTCCCATCGGGAGGAATCGATCATGACGGGTACACGCGAAATGTCAGGCTCGGCCGCGATAAGCTTCAGGAACTTCACCATCGCCGCTTTGGAATCGAGCATCCCCTCGTCCATGTTGACGTCGATGATCTGCGCGCCGTTTTCGACCTGGTGGCGCGCGACCGACAGCGCTGCGTCAAAATCACCCGCCATGATCAGCTTGGAAAAACCAGGCGAGCCGGTCACGTTCGTGCGTTCGCCGATGTTCACGAACAGGGAGTCGTCACCGATATTGAGCGGCTCGAGACCGGATAGGCGGGTGCGATGCTCGATCGTCGGCACTGCGCGCGGGGGCAATCCGTGCAGCGCTTCAGCAATCGCTTTGATGTGCGCCGGCGTGGTGCCGCAGCAGCCTCCTGCGACATTGATGAAACCGCTTTGCGCAAAGTCGAGAAGATACGATGCAGTCTGCTCCGGCGTCTCGTCGTAGCCGGTCTCCGACAGCGGATTGGGCAGGCCTGCATTCGGGTACGCGCATACATACGTGTCCGCGACGCCTGCGATTTCCTCGATGTACGGCCGCATAAGCTTCGCGCCCAGGGCGCAGTTCAGACCTATCGTGATCGGCTTCACGTGGCGAACCGAGTTCCAGAACGCTTCCGGTGTCTGGCCGGACAGCGTGCGACCCGACGCATCAGTAATGGTGCCTGAGATCATTACGGGAATACGCCGACCGAGACTTTCGCAGAACTGGTCGATCGCGAAGAGCGCAGCCTTCGCATTCAACGTATCGAAGATCGTCTCGAGGAGAAAAAGATCGACGCCGCCATCGACGAGCCCGCGCAGCGCTTCGGTGTACGACACAACGAGCTCATCGAAACTGGTATTGCGATAACCCGGATCGTTCACATCGGGCGAGATCGAAGCCGTGCGGTTCGTCGGACCGACCGCACCTGCGACAAAACGCGGGCGCGCCGCATCGTTCGCTTCGAATTTGTCGGTTGCGGCCCGCGCGAGCTTGGCGGCCTGCAGGTTGAGCTCGTAGACGAGCTCCTCCATGTGATAGTCGGCCTGAGCAATAGACGTCGAGTTGAAGGTGTTCGTCTCGATGATGTCCGCGCCCGCTGCGAGATACTGCTCGTGAATTTCGCGGATGATCTGCGGCTGCGTCAGAACCAGCAGATCGTTGTTGCCTTTGACGTCGTGCGGGAAATCCTTGAACCGCTCACCGCGATACTCGGCCTCGCCCAGCTTGTACGTCTGGATCATCGTGCCCATGGCGCCATCGAGGATCAGGATACGCGACTTCAGGGCAGCTTCGAGCTGCTGCAAACGGCGGGGTGTCATGTGCGGTTATGGGGCCGGGAACGGCGGAAGGTGCTGATTAAAGGGCGCAATCTTAACACGCGGACCAACCGAGACGGGGCTGACGCGGTTCTGGTTTAGCCGTGCGACAAGCATGCGGCGACGGTTGTCGAGTAGAACGAAGATCTTCCAAGATCACCATGCCATCCCCGGCATGTCCAACGATAGCGTAGCCAGTCGCCCTCCAATGTAGGGTAAAGCCCTACGGCCTTTGTCGACTATTCCTTACAGCCCTGCCATTAGTCGTTAGCTAGCTTAACTGGAATGCTGGGGGAGTTTGTCGTGCATCACCCAGCAGAGAAGGGTGCAATACGCCTGATTAACCAACGTTCTCGCTTCAGGCGCTGCCCCTGAAAATCGTTATTCACAACTGAGGGGTCCAAGATGCAAACGAAAACGCTGACGACAAAACCAACTCAAGAAGTCATTTCCGCCATCCAGGGGCTCGACCTGGAGTCCGTCAAGATCCGACTCATGGACGAAGAACTGGGGGAAGGCTGGAGCCGCGACTATGCAGAAAGCATAGAGACCGCATATAAAACTTATCTCACCATGCTGGCGAAGCACCAGGACCACGCGGAAGACATCATGCTTGCAAAAGATGTCGATGAATTCTGGCATACACACATACTTCAGACGATGAAGTACGCGGACGACTGCGAAAAGGTCTTTGGTGCGTTCCTGCATCACAACCCTCACGTCGGACCGCGCACGGCCGAAGATTTGCGTACGAGAGCTGAAATGGCCGAAAAAACACGTCGTATCTACGCACACGAATTCGGTGACACACAGGATACCGCCTGGAGCGGCAGCGTCGCGAACGCTCGAAACGGCGCCTACTCGAGCGCTGCCGTTGCGCCGGACACAGCCGCCTATTCGAGCGCAGCGCTGCATGCAGGTGCCGCAGCGTACTCGAGTGCGGCGATACGCACTCGCAACGCGGCTTATTCAAGCACTGCAATCAGTGCAGACCAAGCTGCATATTCCAGTGCGGCAATTCGCGCTAATAACGCAGCGTATTCGAGCGCCGCGATCGGGGCAGACCGAGCCGCATACTCCAGTGCGGCGATTCGAGCTGACAAAGCAGCGTATTCGAGCGCATTGATCCACGCACAGAATGCCGCATATTCGAGCGCTGCAATCAGTACAGACAAAGCTGCATATTCCAGCGCTGCAGTGAAGACGGATAGCGTCCCTCGCCTCAACACGACCGCCGCAGCTTGATTACCAACCGCTTCGACTAATTGGATGTAGTGAAGTCGCGTGCTTCGCACGTTGGGGCCGGGTTTTACGATCCGGCCTTATTTTTTGGGTACTCGCACGCCATCAAAGGCTCGCCGCAACTGCAGTACACTCGGATCACCTTCCGCGTCACGATTTGCTCATTGTTCAACGTTGCACTGTTCGAATGGACCCCGGCTCCGCCGAGCTCAAGAATCAATATAGGTATACCGCGACCGACGCCATAATGCGCCGCAGCCGCGGCCGGAGCGTTTTGCCGTGGCTCGTATTGGTATTGGGCGCGCCTGTTTCAATTTGGCTGTTTGTCGTGCTGCAGGATGCTGTCGAAAACGTCGCGCGATTGCGCTTTGAGCGACAGGCTAGCGATGCAAGGGGGGTTATAGAGGTTCGGATCAACTACTATGCAAACGTCCTCTACGGTCTGAAAGCGTTATTCGCATCAAACGCATCCGTAAGCCGGGTTGAGTTTCAGCGCTTTGTGCAATCCTTGGATCTGCCGCGTCGATATCCTGGGCTCGACGTCGTCAACTTCGCGACTTATGTTCCAAGCACGGAAAAGCAGAGATTCGAAGAAGGCGTCCGGAACGACACGAGCCTTCATTCCGAGGGCTATCCGAATTTCACGATCAAGCCTCCCGGCGACAGGCCCGAGTACCACGTTATCGTATATCTCGAGCCGATGGCCGGCTACGAATTCGCGTTCGGGCTAGACCTCGCTGCGAATCCCGCCGTTTCTGGCGCGGGTCCAAGGGGTCTCGCGGCCTTACAGCATGCAGCGCGAGACTCCGGAAAGCTAACAGCCTCGGGCTTTCCGATCCGCATTAAAGCTCAAAAAGATTACGTGGGTCTCGCGATGCGGCTGGCGGTCTATCACGGCGGCATGCCAGTTGACACGGTAGATGAGCGTCGCGCTGCCTACGTCGGCTCTGTCGGTGCTGGATTCAATGTACAGAAGCTCATGAAAGGTGCAATTGACGAGGTAGTCGGGCGTTCCATTCAGTTCAGGCTATACGACGCCGGATCCGCTACGGACCGCTTGGAGTCAAAGGCTTCTCCGTCCGAACGGCTGCTGTTCGACAGCAAGGAATCACACGCGGCCTCTTCAGCTGCCATTGAACCTAAAGGCGATGTGTTTACGCGCGTGCTTCCCATGGAAGTCGGGGGGCGTATCTGGGAAATTCATTTCAGCGCGGCCAAAAGAAATTCTCTTGAACCTGTGGACGCTCTTTTGCCGTGGGTCGTGTTGGCAGGTGGCATATTGTCATCGGTACTGCTGTTTGGCGTTCTGTCGTCGCTCGCCTCCTCACGCAGTCGAGCCGTTGCGATCGCGAATGCCATCACAAAAGACCTGCGGCTGAGCGAAGCAACTCTCGCCCAGGCGCAGCGCATGGCGCATCTGGGTAACTGGTCTTTCGATCCCAGAACCGAGCTGATGAGGTGGTCGGCAGAAACCTATCGCATATTCGGGCTCGCGCCGGCCGAAGGTCCGATCGCATTTGAGCAATTCCTGCAGGCAATACACGGCGAGGATCGCCACGCCGTGAAGCAGATGCTGCTGGGCGCAATCACGGCGAAAGAACAACGCGAGAGCGAGCATCGCATCCGTTCAGCAGAAGGCACGACGCGCTGGGTGCATACGATAGTGCGAGCTACCTCGCGTCCCCCAGGCGCTCCAGTTCCCGGAACGATGATGGACATCACTGAGCGCAAGCTCGCCGAGCAGGAATTGCTCGAGAGTCGCGCACTCCTGATCGACGCGCAAAAGCTGGCACATGTCGGGTGCTGTCACTACAACCCGATCGATGGGCGTGTGTTCTGGACCGACGAGCTCTACCGCATCCACGGCGTAAATCCGCAGGAATTCGTCCCGACATACGACTCCTCAATTGCATTGGTACACGCGGACGACCGTGAGGCATGGCAGGAAGTGCTCGCAGGCGCATTACACCGGGGAACGCCTTTCACGATGGAATTCCGTATTGTGCGGCCTGATGGAAGCGTGCGAAATCTGCGCAGTCTCGGAGAGGTGATCAACGATGCGAATGGTGGCACGGTGCGGATGTTGTGGTCGGTGCTCGACATCACCGAGCAGAAGCGCACCGAAGACGCCTTGCGCGCTTCCGCCGAACAGCTGACCGCACTTTCCCGTCGTCTGGTCGAGGTGCAGGAAGCGGAACGCAGAAAACTCTCTCGCGAGCTGCACGACCGGGTAGGCCAGAACCTCACAGCCCTGAGCATCAACCTCGACATACTCAGAACGAGTCTCGCCGACGAGAGTCACGCTGAGCACCGCGTGCGTTTGAGCGATTCCGAAGCCCTGCTGGAATCTACGGTAGACTCGATCGAAGACGTGATGGCGGAGTTACGACCGCCTATGCTCGATGATTACGGGCTGCTGCCGGCCTTGCATTGGTATGCAAAGGATTTTTCACGGCGCACCGGAATCGCAGTGAACGTCGCCGGAAAGGACGGCGTGGACCGTTCGGATCCGGAAACAGAAATCACGTTGTTCCGCATCGCGCAGGAAGCGTTGATTAACGTTGCAAAACACGCACATGCCAAGCGAGTGCAAATCGAGCTCGACCAAGCACCCGGTTATTGCCGAATGACCGTCAGCGATGATGGCATTGGCATCGATGGCGCGCGCCGCCAGCGCCCCGGGCTCGGTATGGTGACCATGCGCGAGCGGGCACAGGCAGTGGGGGGGGAGTTCAAGGTCCGCAATGTAGCTGGCGGCGGCGCGCACATTACGATTGACGTTCCGGCACATGGCCATACGCATACTGATCGTGGATGACCACGGCGTCGTGGCCGAAGGGCTACGCCATCTGGTGAGCGCACAGACCGACATGAGCGTCGTTGGCCTTGCCGAGAACGGACGGGACGCAGTACGTGCGGCGTTGGAAATGACTCCGGATATCGTGCTCATGGACCACGCCATGCCCCTGCTCAATGGCACTGAAGCAGCTCGTCTGATACGCGAACGATCCGGGCAGACGCGTATCATCATGCTTTCCATGTACTCGGATGCAGTACATGTGTATCGCGCACTTCAAGCCGGAGCCACCGGTTACATCGTCAAGAAATCCGTGGCAAAGGAAGTCGTCGACGCGATTTGGGTCGTGTATCGGGGCGGGCGCTATCTCAGCAAGCAACTCGCTGATATCGTCATCGATCATGTAGTTCATCGAAGTGCTCCGGTTGATCCTCTTGCAAGGTTGAGTTCCCGAGAGCGCCAGGTGCTCCAATTGCTCGCAGAAGGTCACAGCGTCGCCGACATTGCGGGCACGCTGTCGCTTTCCCCCAAAACGGTAGAGACTTATCGGGCGCGCATGATGGAAAAGCTCGGGATATTCGAGCTAGCCGGTCTGGTGCGCTTTGCGATCCAGCAAGGCGTGACGTCGCTCGAATAGCCTGTCAGGAACAAGCTGACATCAACTGTCGGCATTCGCCGGACAGTGACGCCTCCTCCCGCACTCTAAATTGCAATTGCCCGGCGCCAGCACGCGGCGCCCTCTCCGCAGCTCACGTCCGCTGACGCGAGTGCGATGGAGGATGTATGAACGCAAGATATAGTGGCAGTGCGGTCGCGCTCATCGTGAACAGCCACCACGCCGCGCGCCGGGCTCTACGCGAACGGATCAGCGCCAGCTTTGCAAACGTTCAGTTATGGGAGGCCGCCACGATCTCAGATGCGCTCGCCCTCCTCGACGAAATCCACATAGACATAGTGATGATCGATGGCGAAGCAAACGGCATCAGCGGGCTGCAAGGCACTCGGGCAGTACTTGCGCGCTCGCCGACCGTTTCGGTCGTTGTGATGTCGTCTTTCAGCGAACCCATGTGCCGCTTTGCGGCGAACAAGGCAGGGGCCATGGCTTTTGTAAGCAAACGCGCGATCAACAGCGAGCTCATGCAGATTCTCGCTGATCTGGTCAATCGAGGAAACGTCGTGCCGAGGATCAATTCTGCGCAATGAAACGCTTGCCGGAGAAGAGTCGTCACGCGCTCACCAACGGTGCACCTACGCTACGAACATGGATGTTGTGTTCGTAGCGAGCGTTTGCACCCAGTTCATATACGAGCGCGCGTCCATCGGCTCGGCGATGAAATAGCCTTGCGCCAGGTCGCAGCCGAGCTCCTGTAGCAAATCCCAGTTCTGCTGCGTTTCCACACCCTCAGCAACGGCCTTGATGTTGAGCTGCCTCGCGATCTGAAGGCTCGAGCTCAATAGTACTCGTGCTGGTTCGTGCGTCGATGAGTTTGCAATGAACGAGCGATCGATCTTCAGTTCGGTAAAGGGAATGCGCGTGAGCTGCTGCATGGAGGAGTAGCCCGTGCCAAAATCGTCGATCGACAGTCCGAAGCCTTTCATGCGCAGCCGCGTGAGGTTTTCCAGCGCCGCACCTAGATTAGTCGTTGCAGCTGTCTCCGTTATTTCCAGACAAACCTTTTCTGCGTCGAGATGGTGCGCTCGCGAAATCTCGGTAATGCGGTTGGCGAGATCGACATTGTTGAGTGACTTGAGCGACAGGTTGACGGCGATTGACGATTCGAGACCGCCGGCGTTTAGGCTGCTGCAGAACGCGATGCCTTTTCTCAGCATCATCCACATCAGCTCATCGATTTTCCCGGAGTCTTCCAGGATCTTGATGAACGCAGCAGGCGGCACGATGCCCTGCTGGGGATGACGCCAGCGTGCTAACGCCTCGGCACCGACGACGCGGCGCGTCGCAAGATCCACTTTCGGCTGGAAGAACGGCTCGAACTGATTGTTCTCGAGTCCGTCCATGATTTCGTCGAGGGAATACGACGCCCGCTGCGTAAAACGGGCCTGCAGCTTAGGCTCGGGGGCCCCGTGATTCTCGAGCAGGGCTTCGAGCGATGCCTGCGTAATAGGTTTGCTGATGGCGCCCAGAAGACGAACGCCATAAGCTTTCGTCATTGCCTCAGCCGCTGACAATAATGTGCGATCGAGCGCGCTGACAAGAATGACCGACCGTCGATACCCAGCTTCACCGGCACGGCGCATGAATTCAAGGCCGTCCATGGTGGGCATGTCGAGGTCGGAGATGATGACGTCGATCGGTGTGCGATGACTTACCAGAAAATCGAAAGCTTCCTGGCCGTTCGCTGCAGCGTGAATGTCTTTGGCTTGGAGCCCTTTGAGCATCTCGATGAGCGTCTCACGCTGGAAATCGTGATCTTCTACGACGAGAAAGCTCAAATCGGAAATTCTCAAGCGATGCCCTTTTCAATGGGACGGAACGAACTCATCTCATGTCGTGTTCTTGTGTAAATCGAGTCGCCAAACTCGTTACGCGCTGCATCGTCCCCGGATTATCCTCTTTCTGACGCGCTCGATGCCTTGAAGCACTCGCATCGTGCTTCGCCTAGCGCATTCTGTGCTCGACTCCGAGTAAGGGAATTCCCTACAGAAAATCTCGCATTCAGAATGACGACATAAATACCATACTGCGGCTGTAACCCGGTGTGCAATACGGCGCGTGGCCGCTCCGTTACCGGTCAACCATTGTCGGTCTTTCCAATCTGCGATATTGAACGGCTTCGGCGATGTGATTCGATTGCAACTGAGATTCGCCGCTGAGGTCTGCGATCGTGCGCGCAACTTTGAGCACACGATGGTAGCCGCGCGCGGATAGCCCCAGCCGACGAATAGCGTTGGCGAGAAGATTCGCGCCAGCGCGATCTGTAACGCAGTGCTTGTCGACGTCCCTTGCAGCCAGTCGTGCGTTCGGTCGCCCCTGCCGCGCAAGTTGCAGAGCACGCGCCTGCGCGACGCGGCCAACGATGGCGGCCGATGTCTCTCCGGATGAAGCGCCCGTCAACTGTTCAGGTGGCACCGCCGGAACCTCGAGCTGCAAGTCGATTCGATCGAGAAGTGGTCCTGAGATGCGTGATCGATAGCGCAGGATATGATCAGGCGTGCAGCGGCAGCGGTTGGTGTAGTGCCCGAGATAACCGCATGGACATGGACGCGTTGCCCTTTTGCCATTCGCGCCGATACGGCTCAAATGCTTGAAACCCAAGGACGCGCCATTTGCACCGAAGTCAGTCGGGCTGCACATTAGAGGGCGCCGGCTCGAACTCGGCTTGTCCCAGAAGGCTCTGGCGCGCCGCCTCGGGGTGAGTTCTTGGACAGTTCTGAATTGGGAAA
>JAQGNH010000170.1 GCA_028291945.1 Betaproteobacteria bacterium | reverse complement strand
CTAGCGAAGCGATCGAAACGCCGCCCGCACCTCTGAAGTGAAGACCTGCGGCTGCTCCCATGCCGCGAAGTGGCCCCCCTTATCGACCTTGTTGTAGTAGATGAGTTTGGGGTACGCCCGCTCTGTCAAACTCCGCGGGGCTTGATAGAGCTCGTCCGGAAAGGCGGTCACCGCGGCAGGAATAGGGACGTTCTTCGGGGCAAAGAACGCGAGCTTGCTTTCCCAATACAGACGAGCCGAAGAGATTGTCGTGTTCGTCAGCCAGTAGAGCGTGACGTTGTCCAGGATGTCGTCTCGCGTGAGCCCCTCTTTCTGACCGTCGAACACGCGTGCCATAAGCGCCTGACTGGCTGCATCGTGGTCCAGCATCCAGGCGGCCATGCCGACCGGCGAATCAGCGATCCCGTACAGCGTCTGCGGGCGGTTAGCCATCTCGTTGGCGTAACCGAGGCCGTGCTTGTAGAAAAAGACGAGCTGATCGAACGCGTGCTTTTCCTCTGCTGACAGGCCGGGCGGGGCCGTGCCGGCGAAAGCCGCCTTGTCGATGTCGGCAGGCACGGTGGCCGGCATGTTGGTATGGATGCCGATCAATTCCGGTGCTCCGAGCAGGGCCATCTGCTCCGTAACCGCATTCCCCCAATCGCCGCCCTGCGCCACAAATCGTGTGTATCCGAGGCGCTTCATCAGCACGACCCACGCGCGTGCGATGCGGATGGGATCCCAGCCGGTCGTGGTCGGCTTCCCGGAAAACCCGTAGCCCGGCAGCGACGGAATCACGACATCAAAAGCGTCCGATGCGCTCCCGCCGTGTGTCGTGGGACTCGTCAGCGGATCAATGATCTTCAACTGCTCGATGATCGAACCGGGCCAACCGTGCGTGACGATGAGCGGCAACGCGTTCTGATGTTTCGAACGCACGTGAATGAAGTGAATGTCGAGCCCATCGATCGTGGTGATGAATTGCGGCAAGGCGTTCAGTTTCGCTTCTATCTTGCGCCAGTCGTAATCGGTCGCCCAATAGCGTGCGAGCTCGCGCATAGTCGCGAGCTGCACGCCCTGCGATGCATCCTTTACGGTTTCCCGCTCAGGCCATTTTGTTGCCGTGATGCGTCGGCGCAGATCGGTTAGCGCTTCTTCCGGAAAGTTGACGCTGAACGGACGAATTGCGTTGCTCTCGCTGGCTGAACCTGTGAGGCCGGACAGCTTCGGATCGCTCGCCGCAATCGTCTGAGCGTTGTTCGTAGAAATATTTGTGGTCTGAGCGTCGGTCATGGATGGAGTCCTTGTTTGTGCACAAATAGGAGACGCGAGTACGAAGAGGCCGAATGCTCCAGCGATTGCGGGCGCAGCGCGCGCGCTGCGCCCGGTAAACGCCGACGAAATTGCGGTCTTCATCGTGCTCGTTAACCGGGAAACGAGCTTGCGTTCGACCATGAAGGATTCCTTTTTTCGAGTAAGCGTTGCGTTTCGAATATCCGACTTCCATGGCATGCGCTACCCGCAACACGATCAGACCAGACGCATCGAAACTAATCTATTGGACGATGGTATTGATCGACGATCGTTGGCGCGTTCGCCGTGGCGTTGATGCTGGTGAACAAGCAGGTGTCCTGATACCGACCTCCTACCTCGCAGTTAACGCCGACTGGCGCCCGAGGAATGGTCGATACCATCGTCCAATGGATTCGCGCTTGCGCTTGTAGTGTGATGCGTGCGTAGTCGCGGCCTATCGCGTCGGATTGTTCGTATTCTCTCAATCACACGAAGGAGCTCACCATGAGCACGACCAGCAAGCTGGGGATGACTATCGCGGCGTTGGCACTTTCCGTTGGCATGGTGTTCGCCGCGGCCGGGCCAGCGCAACCGGTGAAGAACATCGTACTGGTTCACGGTGCTTTCGCCGACGGTTCGAGTTGGGCCAAAGTCATTCCGATCCTGCAAGCGAAAGGTTTCAATGTGACGGCGGTTCAGAACCCGTTGACTTCGTTTGCCGATGACGTCGCCACGACCAAACGCGCGCTTGCCCTGCAGAAAGGTCCCGTGATTCTCGTCGGCCATTCCTGGGCCGGTGTCGTGATCACTGAGGCAGGGGTGGACCCGAACGTCGTGGGACTCGTTTACGTAGCCGCTTTTGCCCCGGATTTGGATGAGGCCGTCGGCGACCTCGGCAAGAACTATCCGCCGCCGCCGGCGCTCGCTGCTCCGATCGTCGACACGCAAGGTTTCATGAGCTTGTCGACGGAAGCCGTGGTGAAGAATTTCGCCTGGGATGTGCCGCCCGCCCAGGCGCGGGTGCTCGCCACAACGCAAGGGCCAATCTCGACCTCGGCTTTTGGTGCGAAGGTGTCCAACGTTGCGTGGAAGACGAAGCCATCGTGGTACATCGTCGCCAAAAAAGATCGGGCAATTGCACCCGACGAAGAACGCTTCTTCGCAAAGCGTATGAAAGCGAGGACGACGGAATTGGACTCGAGCCACGTGGCGATGCTTTCGAAGCCGAAGGAAGTGTCTGCGGTCATCATAGAAGCGGCGGCGAAGGCTACGCGCTGATCCTCAAGCCCGAGGTTCGCCGCTGGCCAACGCTGACGCGCACCGAAAAGCTCAGAAATGCCGGGGCGCTAGCAACTTAGCCGAGTTAATGAGGCGGCTCTAATCCGGAATACCGGCGCAAAACAACCCGCCCGTCGCGATGTGCCACAGGCCACCTGGGAAACTGATAGGGGCACCGCCAGCCGCGCCAGACGAATGAGCGAATGGCACGAGACATTCATCGCTTCCAGAAAACCTTTCGCAGAGCACTCGAGAAGCGAACCTCTCAGGTGCTTGGGCGCCCACCCAAGAGAGTACACGAAAATGTCGAGCCGACCCCCATTCGGTGCGCACGCGCTCGAAAACTACATCGACTTGCGCGTCATCTGTCACGTCCAGCGGCATCAACACGCTCGCATTGAGCTCACGCGCGAGCGGTTCGACGTAGCTTCTCGTTTTTTCATTCACGTAGGTGATCGCCAGATCGGCGCCGAGATCCCGGAATGCCTTCGCGCAGCCATACGCGATCGAGTGCTCGTTCGCGACGCCGACGACGAGTGCCTTACGCCCGGTTAGTACGTTCGCTGCCGGTTGCATGTTCGCCATCTCGCGCGTCCGGCTACTCGATTGATCCGGCAACGCGCGCATCTTCGGCCGCCGGTTCCGGGCGCCCATCCCGGACGAGAGCACCGCGCCGCTGGAAGTAGGCATCGCGCACGAAAAGATAGGGATCCAGAGTCGAATCCTTGAGTATCGTGCCGGCTTCCAAGAGTTGGGAGCGCGTGTCGACGGCATCGGTACCGTGCGCGGCGAATCCTGCGCTGGCTGGATCGACGTACGTCAACGGATCGGTTGTGTAGTCGACGAGCCGCCCCACGGCATCGCGTGTGCTGGTTGGGCCGAGGATCGGCAGCACAAGAAAAGACCCGCTATCCATTCCCCAGACACCGAGCGTCTGCCCGAAATCCTCGTTGTGCTTCTCCACACCCGCTGCCGATGCGATGTCAAAAAGACCACCGAAGCCCAGCGTGCTGTTGATCAGGATGCGCCCGACGTCCTCGTACGCCGCCTGGAGCTTGCCTTGAAGTGCGTTGTTGAGCACGTTGCGAACGTCTCCCACGTTTGAGAGGACATTGCCGATGCCGGTCCGCACGAACGACGGGAGTACCGCTCGATAAGCTCGGGCCGCGGGCTGCATGACGGCCTTGTCCACGCCGTCATTGAACTGATAGACGCCACGGTTAAACGACTCATACGGGTCTCGCGGATCTATCCCCGTCGCGCAGGCAGCAAGGGTCGCCACGATGACGAGGAGCATTACGGCTTTCAACGCGCCCGCCGAATCAGCCGAAACGCGTGTCGTTGAGCGCGCACTGCCCGTGCACGGTTCGCGCGGCCCAACATCTTCCAGATCAGCGCGCCCGATCTGCACCGCAATGCCCGTGAGCATGATCATCAAGACGAAGGCGATTCCAGCCCCAACGAGCACCAAGATGCGTGCTTCGGACATCGGAGCATCGATGGTCAAATCCAGGGCAAATACAACGAGCAAAAAAGCGCCGACGCCACAACACGTCGCGGTAAAACAACAGAGCTCGGACCGCGTGTTTCTTGAAAGCATTTTCATACCTCGATTCGGTTTGTTTCTGAAGCGACATCGCGGGCGCGTTGCTCCCACAACTCGCGCGCGAGGGTAAGCACTACCGGGCCGACCACGAGTCCGACCAGGCCCAACACCTCAAACCCGCCGAGGCAGCCCATGAGCACCCAAACGAACGGCAACCGGGTGCCGTCACGCGCGGCCGCGGGGCGGATGATCTTGTCGCCGCACAACAGCACGACACAGCCGAGCCAGAACGAGAGAAGTGCCGCGCTTGCCGCGCCTGCTATCGCCAACTGGAGCGCCAGCAGTACCACGGCCACGTAACCAAGAAACGGCACGAGCGCGAGCGCCCCGGTGATAGCGGCCCAGGTGGCAGCATGCGGCACGCCGGCGGCGGCATACGCAATGCCGCTCGCTACGCCATCAAACAATCCGACCACGAGCATGCTGTTCGCCGAGGCGCGCAGCGCTCGCGTGGCGACGTGGAGCATGGCTTCGGTCCGCTTCCCCATGTGGTGGCGAACAAGTTGCGTGAACTGCTGCGCCAGCGACTCCCCTTCGTAATAGAGGAAGAACAACACGAGGATGGTGAACAGGACGATGAAAGCCTCATGGGCCATGAAACGGCCGAGAGACTGCGCCCAGCCAAGCAGTGCGCGTGCGTCGGCGTGCTGCGCCCACACGAGGAGCGCTCCAGGATGAGCGAGGTGGGTCTGCCAGCGATTCGCCAGCCACCATCCGGCGACCGGCAGGCTCTCAAGCCAATGCGGAACTGCAATGCCCTGCTTGTCGGCGGCTGCAAGTTGAACGAGCAATCCGTGTGTTTCATTGGCCAATGCAGCCAAGGCGAATGTCAGCGGCGCAGACGAAGACCGCGACAAAAGCGGTGAAGATCAGCGGGGTCATGCTGCATGCCATCCGTGCCGGCATCCGGGCGGCGAAGTGCCGGTATAGCGGCCAGGTCGCGATAGCCATCACGCACGCGACGAGCACAGGCAGTAGAAAGCTCTGGAGAACCCACACAGTGAGAGCGACGACGAGCGCCCCCAACACCCACGGCGAACGGAGACCGCGGTTCATCGCAGGCCCGTGGCCGCGGGGTGGATACTGCATGTCCATCAGCGCACCCCCACGCGCAAATCGTCCAGCCACTTGCAGAAGGCTTTTGCCGCTTCGGTGATCGCCGCTTCGTGGGCTGCCTGCGAGTTGAACGTCGCGCCCATGTCCAGCGCGCGCGGATGATATTTCTGCATGGAGATGCCAAGCGGCGCGCCGGTTTCCGAGTCGAAGAGCTGCGCGCTCAAGGTAGCTGATCCCGTGAACGCTCCGGGTCCTTGCACCCCACCGTCTGGGGCATTCATCGCGAGGCCTGTTGGAGCCGCGCGGCTCAGCGTCGCTAAGATCGCCACGTTGTTTTCGAGACCCGTGAGCGTGAGCTTGAGGCGAGCCACTCCGGGTCCAGGAAATGTCGCGACATAGGGTTGCGCGAAGAAAACGAACTCGTGGCGCGTGAACTCGGTGAGGTGCTGCAGCTCACGGTCGCTCGCGCCGCCGAAGCTTGCTCCCGTCCTGCGATCAATCTCGACCGGCTCGA
>JAQGNH010000399.1 GCA_028291945.1 Betaproteobacteria bacterium | reverse complement strand
CAGACGCTTCCCGGTCCGGTATGCGCGCTCGGGACCTATTCCAGAGACTGCAATCAGCAATCCGTCCGGCAGGCGTTTGACGGAGCCCGCGCGCAGCGACCTTCCAGCGAGCGCGCGTAGCTCCGGCTCCAATGCGCTAACGACGCCCACGCACGTCATCACGTCGCGTTCCGCAGGCCACTGCGGTAACGGGCGAGCGCCCACAGCGGAAAGTACCGTGAATAGCCGTGGTATTTGAGGAAGAAAACGCGTGGAAAACCAGGTGCAGTGAAGGCGTCGTCCCGCCAGGATCCATCGTGCTGCTGGGTGCGCAGCAGATAGTGCGCGCCGCGTGCGACTTCCGGCGAGCGGACCTCGCCTGCTGCAATCAGACCGAGCATTGCCCACGCGGTCTGGAAAGACGTGCCGTCATGGCCCTGGCCCGCCGTCGCCGAAGCGTAATAGCTCGCGTTGTCCTCACCCCAGCCGCCGTCGGTCCGCTGCACTGCCTTCAGCCATTTCACGGCGCGCCGGACGGCGGGATCATCGGGCGGTATGCGCGCTTGCTCGAAGGCCGCCAGCACGGACCACGTCCCGTAGATATAGTTCGTTCCCCAGCGTCCGAACCAGGCGCCGCTGGCTTCCTGCTGGGCGCGCAGGTAGGCGATGCACTGCTCCAGCGCGCGCCGATAGCGGGTGTCGTCACCTGCGAGCCGCGCCAGCAAGAGCGCACAACGCGCGCTCACGTCGGCGGTGGGCGGGTCGATCAGTGCGCCATGGTCTGCGAACGGGATTTCATTCAGATAGTAATGCGTGTTGTCGGCGTCGAAGGCGGCGAATCCGCCGCCTTTCGATTGCATGCCGCAAATCCAGTTCACGGCGCGGCGAACTGAGAACTGATGGCGCGGATCGCCGTTCTGATCCAGGCTCCACGCCACGACAGCCGCATCGTCGAGGTCCGGGTAATAGTCGTTCTCGAACTGGAACGCCCAACCGCCTCCCGCAAGCTGTGGGCGCGACAGGCGCCAATCGCCCGGTTGGTCCAGAAGCTGGCGCTGTTTGAGCCAGTCGTGTGCGCGGTCGATTGCTCCAGCCGTGACACCCGCTTCCTGCAATGAGAGACAGGCGAGCGCCGTATCCCAAACCGGAGACATGCACGGCTGACAGTAGGCCGTCTCATCGTTCACGACGACCAGCCGCCTCAGGGCCTTGCGCGCCATGACGCAGCGATCGTGCTCCGCAGAGTAACCCAGCACGTCGAGAGCCTCGCAGGCATTCACCATGGCGGGAAAGATCGCGCCGAGACCGCCGGCGCCGTTCAGGCGCTCGACGAACCACGATTCCGCCGCGCGGATCGCGCGCCGCCGCACGAACTTGGGTATCAGGGGCTCGAGCCCGCGCCCGGCAAAGCTCAAGGCGAGGAAAAGCAGGTTCAGGGCGGAGCGCGCGGGAAAGTAGTGCTTCTCGTCCTCCGGCGCTACGGTGAACAGCTCGCGCACGGATGTGCCGCGCGGATTGCGCGCCTGAGCTTTGAGACTGCACAGGATGAGAAGCGGCACCAGTACCGTACGGGACCAGTACGACACTTTGTCGAGATGGAATGGAAACCAGCGCGGCAAGAGCACGATCTCGACGGGCATGAAGGGAACCGCGCGCCACGGCACTTGGCCGAAAAGCGCGAGCGTGATGCGCGTGAACACGTTGGCGCGCGCGGCGCCGCCGTGATGGAGGATGGCTGCGCGCGCAGCCGCCATGTGCGGCGCGTCCGGGGTATCGCCGGCGAGCTTGAGCGCGTAATACGCCTTGACTGAGCAACTCAGGTCGAAGCTGCCTCCCGAATAGAGAGCCCAACCGTTCTCGGCGACCTGGTGCGCACGCAGATACGTCGCCACCCGGGCCTGCAATGCGGTATCGATTTCTCCGAGGTAGTGCATCATGAGCACGTACTCGGCGGGTATGGTGCAGTCGGCCTCGAGCTCGTAGCACCAGTAGCCATCCGCGTGCTGCGCGGAGAGCACGGCAGACTCGGCACGCGCAATGGCGGCGTCCAGCGTCCCAGTAGCGCGCTGAGCGCTCCCTGCAAACCTCATCGGTTCGACAGCTCGTTGCAACCTCTCTGATCGGAGCGGATCTAGCGGCGTCATCGGGGCGCTTGTGCCTCAGTGATTTCCGGAGTGTGCCTCTTGCTGCGGTTAGCCGTTTACGCTGACCGCGCGATTTCTGCGGCAGTTGTGCCGCGGACTGCGCGACGATACGGCGCCAGACGCCGCAGTATGCTCCGCGCGTCCAGCCCGCATTCTGAGAGCATGTCTTCGCGTGAGCCTTGCTCGAGGAAGCTGTCGGGCATACCGAGGTTCAGGATCGGTGTCTGAATGCCGTGCGACGCCAGGCATTCGTTGACCGCGCTTCCCGCGCCGCCGGCAACGACGTTGTCCTCGAGCGTAACCAGCAACCCGTGGGTCGCTGCGAGGTCAATGATCATGCGCTCATCGAGCGGTTTGACGAAGCGCATGTTGACGACCGTCGCGTTCAGCACGTCGGCCGCCTCGAGCGCCGGCGCGACCATGCTTCCAAAGGCGAGCAGAGCGATCGCGCCGCCACATCGCCTGACCTCGGCCCGGCCAAGCGACAGCGCGCTCATCTGCTCCGTAAGGAGAACGCCTGGGCCGGTACCGCGAGGGTATCGCACCGCCGCCGGCTGGTCGAGCGTGAAGCCGGTATACAGCATCTGCCGACACTCGTTTTCATCGGCAGGGGCCATGACGACGAAATTGGGAAGGCAGCGCAGAAAGGTGAAATCGTAGCTGCCGTTATGCGTGGGGCCGTCCGGCCCGACAGCACCCGCGCGGTCGAGTGCGAACAGAACGGGCAGGTTCTGTATGGCGACGTCATGGATGACCTGGTCATAGGCGCGCTGCAGGAAAGATGAGTAGATCGCGACGACCGGCTTCAACCCCGCGCTGGCGAGCCCCGCGGCCAGCGTGACGCTATGCTGCTCGGCAATGGCAACGTCGAAGTAGCGGTCCGGATAGCGCTCGGAAAACTTGACCAGGCCTGATCCCTCGCGCATCGCAGGCGTGATTGCAACGAGACGCTCGTCTTGCGCCGCCATGTCGCACACCCACTCGCCGAATACTTCGGTATAGGTCGGCGCCGACTTCGATGTGGACGCCGCGGGTCCCACGGGCGGCTTGAACGCACTCACACCGTGGTATTTCACAGGATCGGCTTCGGCCTGTGCATAGCCCTTGCCTTTACGCGTGACAACATGCAGCAGTCGCGGACCCGTGAGTCCCCTCAATCCTTCCAACGTCGTGAGCAGCGCCGGCAGATCGTGGCCGTCGATCGGCCCGAAATAACGCCACCCGAGAGCTTCGAATAGCCCCCCTGGATTCTCCGGCGCACCGGCTCGCACGGTATCGCGAGCGAACGCCCAACTGTCCGGCATTGGGACGAGCGCAGTTGCGTCGTCGTCTGCGAGCGCTTTGTAATGTCGGCCCGAAACGGTGCGCGCGAGGTAATCGGCAATGCCGCCGACGTTGGGCGAAATGGACATCCCGTTGTCGTTGAGCACAGCGAGCAGATCGACGTCCAGGCTTCCCGCGTGATGCAGCGCCTCGAACGCAAGGCCGGCAGTCAAACCGCCGTCACCGAC
>JAQGNH010000377.1 GCA_028291945.1 Betaproteobacteria bacterium | reverse complement strand
TCGCGTCTTCAATTGTGTGCACCGCGTTTCCGTCACAGCGAAAAAGACTCGCGAGCGCTTGCTCGAAGCGTTCGAGCGAGAGCGAGGCGTCGCTCGACGTGATCAGTCCAAGGGAGTCGGACAGTGTGGCCATGGCAGCGCGAGAAACGGTAGTAGGTATTGCGATACTGCCTCCGCGACGGTTCCACAGCCATGATCGAGGCACCTGCATTTATGTCCGAGCGTCCGCGAACGTCTCCTTCTATGGCCGCGACAGGCAACAATGGAGTCGGAACCCGCAATTCACGCGTCTCTCGCGGCCGGAAGCCGAACGATTCATATGAGCATCACCTGTCCGCGCGCAGCCGCGAATGTTCTCGTCGAGCCGCACAACCATCGAGCGGGACGCGGCTGACAACTGTCAATTCTGGGGACGCGTGCTGGCGGGTCATCATTATCGTCACCTTGACGGGCTCTGTCGGCGGCGTGTTTACTTGCACAATAGCCATCCAGGTAGATGCGAAACTGAAGCGAATGAGATGAACACGACCATCGACGGCATCGATGTACACGCCCACGGCGTGCCGAAGCAGTTCCTGGAGGAAGTGAAGCGGACGCGACTAGCCGGCGTCGATGTCGCAATGGCCGACGGCGGCGGCTATATCGTCACGTTCCCCGGATGCGCATCGCTGCGGCCGGCCGCCGGAATCATGCTCGACTTCACGCAGCGCCTCGGCTGGCTCGACGCACAGGGCATGCAACAGCAGTTGATCGGACCGTGGCTCGACGTCCACGGCCAGGAATTGCCACCGGCGGACGGACAGGTTTGGGTGCGGCAGTTGAACGACGCGATGGTCGAATCGGTTGCAGGTTCGAACGGACGCCTGCTCGCGCATGCGACGCTGCACCTGGCCGAGCCGCACGCGGCGGCGCGCGAGCTCGAGCGCTGTGTCGCGAAGCTCGGCATGACGGGCTGCATGATCCCGACGCATGTGCCGCGCGGCGAGTTGAGCGACGATTGCTACGACGCGCTATGGGAAGCGGCGCAGTCGCTCAACGTGCCCGTCGTGCTGCACCCGCTGATGGACGGACCTGCTGCGTGCATGTTCCACGACCTGCCGCGATTCAAGAATCTCTACGGACGCACGATCGACACGACGATCGTCGCAGCGCAGCTCATACTCGGAGGCGTGTTCGAGCGGTTCCCGAAATTGCGGCTCGTGCTGGTGCACGGCGGCGGCTTTCTCCCGTATCAGAGCGCACGCCTCGACCGCGAATTCGGCGGCAAGGACAAGAAGCTTCCGTCCGACTACATCAAGCGCTTCTACTACGACACCGCGATCATGTCGGCGCCGGCGCTGCAGCTCCTGATGAGCCTCGTAGGAACCGGGCAGATCATGATCGGCTCCGATTATGCCGCCGGGCCCGTCGAGCGCCCCGGTCCGCGACTGACCGACGCTCTCGACGCGACCGGAATCGATGCGGCCGACCGGAGGATGATCGTGCGCGACACCGCCGAGTCACTCTTCAGAACCACGCGTAAAACGGCGGAGGGCTAGGGCGGGGGCGATGAGGAACGTCAACACCAACATTCCCTCCCCTGCAACAAGCGGGGGAGGGTTAGGGAGGGGGCGCTTGCGGGGGAGGGTTAGGTTGGCGGTACTGCTCGCGCTGTTTATCACAGTGCCGCTCGCATACGCGCAGCCCGCGAAATGGCCCGACCGACCCGTGCGCGTCATCGTCCCCCTCGCGCCCGGCGGCGGAACCGACATCGTTGCGCGCCTGTTCGCGGCGCGGCTCACGGCGCAGTTCGGCCAGCAGTTCATCGTCGACAACCGCTCCGGTGCCGGCGGCACGATCGGCGCAGAGATCGCGGCGCGCGCGAATCCGGATGGCTATACGCTCGTCACAGTACCGGCGAGCTACGCGGCCAACGCGGCGCTCTACAAGCTGCCCTACGATCCGATCAAAGGCATTGCGCCCATCGGGATGATTACCACCGGGCCGTTAATACTCACCGTTCACCCGTCGGTGCAGTCGGCGAGCCTGAAGGAATTTATTGCCCTCGCACGCGCTAAGCCCGGAACGCTTAACTTCGGCTCCTCGGGATCCGGCACCTTCTCGCATCTCGCAGGCGAGCTCTTTCGGCAGTTGTCGAAAACCGAGCTCGTGCACGTTCCGTACAAAAGCGCCGGCCCCGCGCTCACCGATCTTCTCGGTGGCCAGATCCAGATCTTCTTCGGCTCGGGCCCGTCCACTGCCACGCATATCCGCGCGGGCCGGCTGCGCGGTCTAGCCGTCACCACGGCGCAGCGCTCACCCGCGATGCCCGACCTGCCGGCGATCGGCGAAGTGTTGTCCGGATACGCGGCGGACTTCTGGTTCGGTATGTGGGCGCCGGCCGGTACGCCTGCGGAAATCATCTCACGCGTCAATCAGGCGGTTGTTACGATACTCAAGCGGCCCGACGTGCTGGAACGATTGCGCACCGACGGCTACGATCCCGTGGGTTCCACTCCGCAAGAGTTCGCGCGCATCATTGCGCGCGACATCGCGACGTGGTCGAAGGTGGTCAAAGCGGGCAACATCAAGGCCGACTAGCGGCGTCGACAAAATCCTGCCGTCAAGCCAAGGAGCACTCGGTGTTCTCAGTGATATTTGAAGTCCATCCAAGGTCGGACCAATGGGATGCCTATCTGGGCTACGCCAAAATGCTCAGGCCCGAATTGGAGCAGATCGAAGGTTTCGTCGACAATATCCGCTATCGGAGTCTCACCCGCGACGGGTGGATACTCTCGCTCTCGGGTTGGCGCGATGAGAAGGCGCTGGTCCGCTGGCGGACCCGGGCGAGGCATCATGAAGTTCAGGAAAAGGGCCGCTCCGAAGTTCTCCTCGATTATCATTTAAGAGTCGGCCAGGTGACGCAGGACACGCGGTTGCCCGACGGCTATGTGCTGCATGAACAGAGATTGGACGAAACGGAAACGGGCGAGGGCACCACGGTAACGCTGATCGACGCCAAACGGCCGCCCGAATGGGTCAAGGAGGCAAATCCTGATGATGTTGCTCAGTGGTTGGGCCTCGCGCCCAATGCCTCAGGCCTCGTCGCCTGGGATGTTTTCGACGCTGTTCTAACGCCCGGCGACATCATGCTTCTCGTTTCCTTGCGTGACCAGGCCGCCGCTCAAGCGTTCGACGGTACGATCTCAATGCAGGATGGTGTCAGACTCCGTCGCATTCGTATCGTGCGGGACTACGGCATGTTCGACCGACGCGAGGCGCCGCAATACTATCCGGACGTTAAGGCTCCCGCACAGACCGCGCATGAGCATAGATAACGCAGTGCTGTCCTCGCCGATCCGCAGGCTTGAATCAATCGCGAGTCGCTCGTCAAAATTTTGTTCCACCTCGGGATCATAGGAGACAAACGTGCCGACAGTTTCCATGACGGTGAACGGTAAACGCGTGAGTGCCGAAGTCGAAGGGCGCACGCTGCTGGTTGAATTGTTGCGCGAGCATCTGGGGCTCACCGGCACGCACGTGGGCTGCGACACGACGCAGTGCGGCTGCTGCACGGTACATCTGAACGGTACGGGAGTGAAGTCGTGCACCGTGCTTGCGGCTTCATGTGAAGGCGCCACCATCACGACGATCGAAGGGCTCGCGACCGAAGGGAAGCTCCATCCCATGCAGGAAGCGTTTCGCGAGCATCACGCGCTGCAGTGCGGCTTCTGCACACCCGGCATGATCATGTCTGCTGTCGACATCGTGCGCCGCAAAGGCAACGATCTCGACGAGCGCACGATTCGCGAGCAGCTCGAGGGCAACATCTGCCGCTGCACTGGTTATCACAACATCGTCATAGCGATCCAAAGCGGCGCTGCGGCGATGAAGCAGAGCCGCCCTTCCGGCGCACCGCCCGGATGAAGAATATTCGTCATTCCGGACGCGCGCGGCGCAAGTGCTCCGGAATCCAATTTCCGGCTATTCAAAGTCAACATGGATTCTGGCTTTCCGCCAGAATGACGCCAGTTTGTGGCGTTCGCCAAAAGGAATAGGCTCGCACGCCAGGATCCATTGTAAAACCGGCTTATGTACGACTTCGAATACCACAAGCCCAAGAGCCTCGACGACGCGGCCGCGACACTGTCGCAGCACGAAGACTTCAAGCTGCTCGCCGGCGGCATGAGCCTGCTGCCCGCGCTCAAGTTGCGCCTCGCCCGCTACTCCGGCCTGGTGGACCTCGGCGCACTCGGCCAACTGAGGGGCATTCGTCGCGAAGGTGATGAGATCGTGATCGGCGCCATGACGCCGCACGCCGAAGTCGCGGACTCGGCCGCAGTCGCTCGGGCGATTCCCGCGCTCGCTGCGCTCGCCGGCGGCATCGGTGATCCGCTCGTGCGCAATCGCGGCACGCTCGGCGGCTCCATCGCGAACGCCGATCCCGCGGCCGACTATCCTGCGGGTGTGCTGGGCTTGGGCGCGACCGTCGTGACGACACGGCGCACGATCGCTGCCGACAAATTTTTTATCGGCATGTTCGAGACTGTACTCGAGCCGCGCGAGATCATCACCGAAGTTCGTTTTCCGATCGTTGAGGCGGCCGCTTACTCCAAGTTCCGGCAGCCTGCCTCACGCTTTGCGCTTGTCGGCGTATTCGTGGCACGCACGCGCGGCGGCGTACGCGTCGCGGTCACCGGTGCGGCGCCCTCTGTGTTCCGGTTCAAGGAAGCCGAAGAGGCCCTCACGAAGCAGTTCGATTCTACGGCGCTTGACGCCATCACGATCGCCGCTGCGGGACTCAACTCGGACATACATGCGAGTGCGGAGTACCGCGCGCATTGCGTCATGGTCATGACGAAGCGTGCGGTAGCGAAGGCGGCGAACGTTCCCTCCCCCTGCAACGAGCGGGGAAGGGTTAGGCAGGGGGCAACGATGAGCGTCAACATCAACACCCCATCCCCTGGAAGCAGCGCGGGAGAGAGAGGGAGCACATACCGGTGAGCATCAACATAAACACTCCCTCCCCTGCAATCAGCGGGGGAGGGTTGGGGAGGGGGCGCATCGGCCAACCCGTCCTGCGCAAGGAAGACCTGCGCCTCATCACCGGCGCCGGCTGCTTCAGCGACGACGTGAACCTTCCCGGACAGGCCTACGCCATCATGGTCCGCGCCCCGCACGCGCACGCACGCATTGTCTCGATCGACACCGCGCAAGCGCTTGCTGCTCCGGGCATCATCGCCGTGCTCACCGGACGAGACATGCTCGCCGACGGCATGAAGCCCATTCCGCACCGGCCGTTCTCGCCGCATCCCGCCGACATGCCGCTCGAGAACACCGACGGGACGCCGATCTTCACCGCGCCGCACTATCCACTCGCCCCTGACAAAGTGCGGCACGTCGGCGAAGCCGTCGCGATGGTGATTGCTGAAAGCGTCGCAGCAGCGAAGGACGGCGCGGAGCTGGTCGAGGTCGATTACGAGCTGCTGCCCGTCATCGCGAACACGGCAGCGGCCGCGAGTCCAACCGCGCCGCGCCTCTTCGACCAAGCACGATCGAATGTCTGCCTCGACGGCGTGATGGGCGATGCCGAAGCCACCGCGGCCGCGTTCGCGCGCGCGGCGCACGTCGTACGATTCGAGACGAAGATTCCGCGCGTCACAGGCGTTCCGATGGAGCCGCGCGCAGCGGTCGGCGCCTACGACCCGGCGATCGGTCACTACACGCTGCACGCTGGCACCAGCGGTGCCTGGCGCACGAAGGCGGATCTCGTGATCATGCTCGGCGTCGGCGACGATGACGTTCGCGTGATCACGAACGACGTCGGTGGCCACTTCGGCACGCGCGGCATGCTCTACGGCGAATTCGCGCTGGTGATCTGGGGCGCACGGCGCATCGGCCGCCCGGTGAAGTGGACCTGCGAGCGCAACGAAGCGTTTGCGACCGACTACCAGGGGCGCGACCTCGTCGTGGAGGCGGAGCTCGCGCTCGACGCGGACGGTAACTTCCTCGCGATGCGCGGCTCGAACATCAGCAACGCCGGAGGCCACACCACGAATTTCTCGCCGCTGCGCAAGGGCGTCGAGATCATGTCGAGCATCTACCGCATACCCGCTGCGCACTTTCGCGCGCGCGGCGTCGTCAGCAACACCGCACCCACGCGACCGTATCGCAGCTCCGGCCGGCCCGAAGTCCTTTACGTCATGGAGCGGCTCATTGATCTCGCCGCTCGCGAGCACGGCTTCGATCGCATCGAGCTGCGGCGGCGCAATTTGCCGACTGAAGCGGAGATGCCGTACACGAACCCATTTGGCATGATCTACGACAGCGGCGCCTACCACCGCGTGATGGAAAAAGCGCTCGGGCTCGGCGACTGGGCGGGCTTCCCGGCGCGGCGCGCGGAGGCGCGTGCCCGCGGAAAGTGTCGCGGCATCGGTGTCGCAAACTATGTCGACACCGCGAGCGGCGTGCCGCGCGAGAGAGCGGAGATGACGGTGCACCGTGACGGCACGGTCGACGTCATCATCGGCACGGTGTCGACAGGACAAGGCCACGAGACCAGCTTCGCGCAGCTCGTTACCGAGTGGCTCGGCGTCCCCTTCGACAATGTCCGCATCCTCACCGGTGACACCGAGTTCGTGAAGTTCGGCGGCGGCACGCACTCCGGCCGGGGCTTAAGGCTCGCGAGCATCGTAATCTGGGGCGCGTCGCAGCAGATCATCGAGAAGGGCAAGCGCATCGCTGCGCTGCTGCTCGAGTGCGAGTCGGGCGCGGTGGAGTTCCGCGATGGCGCGTTCGTGAGGCCGGGCCGTGGTCGCACGGTGAGCCTGACGGAGGTCGCGCGTGCAGCGCACGAGCTGCCGGATGTTCCGGACGATCTGCGCGGCCCGCTTGCCGCCATCTCCGACGAGACCATCACCACCGCGCAGTTTCCCTACGGCTGCCAGGTTGTCGAAGTGGAGATCGACCCTGAGCTGGGATCACTCGAGATCGTACGCTACTCAGCCGTCGACGACGTCGGGCGCGCCGTGAACCCAGCGATCATCCACGGACAAGTCCACGGCGGCATCGCACAGGGCGTCGGACAGGCGCTCATGGAGCACTGCTACTACGATCCGGAAACCGGGCAGCTCCTCTCCGGGTCGTTCATGGATTACGCGATGCCGCGGGCGGACAACTTTCCGTTCTTCAACACTGAGTATGTGGAGACACCGTCTCCAACGCATCCGCTCGGAATGCGGCCGGCCGGCGAAGGCGGAACGGCGCCTGCGCTGGGCGTGATGATCAACTCTATCGTCGACGCACTATCGGAGTTCGGCGTGCGCCACGTCGAGATGCCCGCGACGCCCGAGCGCATCTGGCGAGCGATCCGCGAGGCGCGCGGCGGCGCGCAGTCGATGTGCGACCGGAACACGCCAGAAGTTATGCTCCGCTGAGACTCTACTTCCGGAGGTAACTGCGGTTGCTCGGATCGGATGACCGAGCGCAGAATCTGCGGCTACTCTAATTTCCTGCGCCCGCCCATGCCGCGCGACGACCTCACGCTCTGCCTTTCCGGTGGTGGCTTCCGCGCCATGCTGTTCCACCTCGGCGTCATCCGTGCTTTGCGCGATCTCGACTTCCTGGAGTCGGTGCGGAATATCTTCTCGGTCTCGGGCGGATCGATCGCGGCGGCACACCTCGTCCTCAACTGGGAACGGTATACCGCCACTAAAGACGCCGCGTTCCAGGAGGTCGCCAACGAGCTCGTTGAATTCGCGGGCCTGGACCTTCGCGGGAAGATCCTGCGCCGCGCTCCACTTGGCTGGATTCCGCCTTTTTATTTCGCCAGAACGGAGCAACTTGCGCGCGGTTACGGGAAGCTCTTCAAAAACCTCATGCTCGAGAGCTTGACGGCGACCGGGCGTCCGAGACTTCACATCCTTGCGACGAACATGGTCAGCGGCGAGCTCTATTTTTTCGACGCTGCAGGCATTCATAAGATCGACGCTGCAGGCATCGTGTCGCAAGTCGCAGACGCCGCCGAATTGCCGATCGGCAAAGCAGTCGCGGCATCGAGTGCGTTTCCGCCGTTCTTTCCTCCTGTCAAACTGAAAGCGCGGGAGCTCGGCATCACCGACACGAGGATGAGAAGCGTCGAGCGGTTCACCGATGGTGGAGTGTTCGACAACACGGGCGTTCGTGCCGCGCTCGCACTTGCAGCGTCGGGCCGATTGGTGGTGAGCGATGCGTCGGCCGGATTCGACCAGGCGACAGACCAGGCTTTCCGGATCGTTATCAGCAGGGCCATTCGCAGCTCCGACATTCTGATGAGTCGCGTGTCCGCGCTCGAAGACGAGCACCTGCGTCACATCAACCCCAGCTTCGTCAGCTGCAATATCTCCGAGTTCATCACTAAGAACGATTTGCGGGGAATCAACGTGTCCGGCGGAGTGCAGACGCAATCGCCGGCCGTCCAGAAGTGGATCAAGAACGTCAGGACTGACCTCGACAAGTTTCCGATGGCGCTGATTCAGCCGATTTTTCGCCACGGTTACGAAACGGGGCTACGTTTGGGCCCGCAGCTGTCGCCAGGCAGGCAGTTCGTGATCACTCATCCCACGTGGAGCCCGGGCGGTACGCGAAGCCAAGGCGCAGAGCAAGTTGCAGGCGGCCATAACGAAGATCGAGAGCACTTTCCGCCTTGCGCGTACAGGTGTTGCACCCACCGATGCCGTTGCGACCGAGCGACAAGTCATCCAAGCGCTTAAATTCGGCGCCCGGCGCTGGATGGGCTGGTGGACGGCCGGGATGCTTTTGTGTGTATGCGCACTGATTCTCATCGTGGCCGCGAAGGTTTTCTACTGGGATCAGCGCCCGCGTCCGCCCGATCTGATCGCGCGATGGGATGCAGTCGATGCGGGCTCCCCGCGCAGCGAGTCACTACGGCGCATACTCGACGACGCGGGCCTGTGGCCGATCACGCGCCGTCTGACCGAAGAGGCGTACGCCTTCCGCGATCAAAACCATGTGCCGGGTAGCGTCGCGCTCCTTTTGGTGCGATCTCCGACGTTTGCCCATCCTGTATCGCGCTTTGAGGCGTGTCCGCGAACTTCGGCTGCCGACGTGCGGTTGTTTCCTGCCGCGCTGGTGCTCCGAGATGACCGCGGCGGCGCGTTCACGAAGCCGGCGCGGGTCTACGGAGAGCCGGCTGGATCGCTCAAGCTTCACGTGCCCGCTGCCGCCAAGCACAGTTATGTCGTGATCATCGCTGCGGCCGTGCCCACCAAGCCAGGTGTTGATTCCACCCAGATGCTCGAGCAACTGGGGTCATGGGGAGTGTGCGATGAAAACCGGAGATAGCTGGAAGGTGCCGATCGCCAAAGCGGTAATCGTCTTCGTTTTGAGTGCCTCAGCCTCGCTGGGTTATGCGAGCGAGATGGAAGTGCGTGGCCGCACCGTTGCTTCAAATGGAGAGCCGCTTGCGGGCGTCTCGGTACAGGCGTTTCGCCCTGGCGAAGTCAGCAGGCCAGTTGTGTCTAACCAGAATGGCGAGTACGCCATCCGCTTGCCGCCGGGTCCGCCGATTACGCGCATCGAATATCGGCATACGGGCCTCGACCTGGCGGAGATCGTTTATGTGTCGGGCGCCGAGCCGCAGCATATCGTGAAGGTGCTGTACCGGCCAGGAGAGCCGCGCAACGTCGCGGCGATGTCCGACACGTTGTCGGCGTACGAGCAATTCACGCTCGGTGCACTGATGCTTGATATCCAAGCTCGACGAGCGGCGGCAGGCACAGCGCGCGAGCTGCAGTTTCTCCCGAAGCTCGAGGCCTTGAAGATCAACAGCGGCAATGGCTTCGTCGACGAATATCTCGAAGGCAAACGCAAGCAGCTGACGGTTCTGCTGCGTCGCCTCGAGTGAGGCGAAGATCAGTGGCTGCCAGGTCGTCGAAGTGGAGATCGACCCGGAGCCCGGATTTGCGGCGCTATAGCCTTGCGTTAGGCTGATATGCTCGTACTTGGGAGCGGAAGCACCCTCGGCGGCGACGAACATGATCGCGACCGATTGGCGCGAGCTGAGTCACGCGATCCAGTTACAGTCGGTGACGATCCCGCTCGCGGACCGCATTTCTGGACGATGGCGGGCTCGGTGCGTGTCGCGCAGATTTGCCACGCGCGGGGACTCGCGTAGGGATCGCATTCCAACAATCACTTCGATATCTCGCGCGATGTTCACGCATTGCGCGGCGGCCGCTCCCGGGACGGTCACCGCGATCGATACCCACTGGATCTGGTAGAACGGTGAGCGACTGCCGCGCGAGCCGTTCAAGATCGTCGGCGGCAAGGTGGCCGTGCCGAAGAAGCCCGGACTGGGCGTCGAAATCGACATGGCTCAGATCGAGAAGCACCACCGGCTCTACCAGCAGCACGCGCTCGGTGCGCGGGACGACGCAGCAGCGATGCAGTACCTCATCCCGGGGTGGAAGTTCGATAACAAGCGTCCTGCGCTTGTGCGGTAGTTGTTCCGTGCGCCACGGGATCCCCCGGAATCGCGGTTCGCTGGCCCGGGGCTGCGGCATGCACCTCGTCGCACTCCTCGCGATGACCGTGTGGATGTCATTGCGAGGAACACGCTGACGAAGCAATCCCGAGGCGCTCGCGGTTTTCTACGTGCGCCGATCATTCAGGCTCGATCCCGGCGGCCTTCAGCACTCTTGCCCATTTCACGGTCTCGCTCTTGATGTACGCGCCGAACTCCTCAGGCGTGCTGCCGACCGCCTCCGCGCCATCGTTGGCAAGGCGCTGTTTGATCTCGGCCGAGCGGAGCACGGCAACGACATCAGTGTGGAGTCGCACGATGATCTCCCGTGCTGTCTTGGCCGGCGCGAGAAATCCCAACCACTGGACTGATTCGTAACCGCGCACGCCGGCCTCATCGACCGTGGGTAACTCCGGCGCCACCTCCGTGCGCTTCGCACTCGTCACGCCGAGCGCTCTCAGGCGTCCGCTTCGCACGTGCGGAAGCATACTGAGTATGTTCGAGGTCTGAACCGAAGACTCGCCAGCGAGCAGTGCTGTTGCCGCCGGACCTGTGCCTTTGTACGGGATGTGCAGCATGCGTACGTCGGTCATGGTTGCGAGAAGAAGCGTAGATACGTGGGAATAGGTGCCTTGGCCCGACGAGCCGTAGGCGATCTGATCAGGTCTTGCTCTGGCGAGTGCGACGAGCTCCTTGATGGAGCGCGCCGGCAGTGAAGGGTGCACGCAAACAAGTCCCGGGATGCTGACGGCATAGGTGATTGGCGTGAAGTCACGCGCTGCGTCGTAGGGCACTTTCTTGTACATGGCCGGATTGATCGCGAGCGTGCCGAAGCCCATTAGAAGCGTGTAGCCGTCTGGCGCTGCTTTCGCTACGACTTCGCCGCCGATCATCGTGCCTGCGCCGGCACGGTTCTCAACGACGACCGGCTGCCCGAGCCTCTCCGAAAGACGTGGCGCAAGCACCCGCGCCACGATGTCGCCGCTGCTGCCGGGTGCGTTGGGAACGATGATGCGCACAGGACGGGCAGGATAGTTCTGCGCGAAAGAAAGCGGCGCCGCAAAAGTCAGTTCGATGAGGCCGAGTACAGCGCATGCAAGCGTCCGGTGCATTGTGGCCTCCCTTTTGCGGCAGCGATGACAGCATGCTGGTCGAACGACGCTTCGCTGAATGTCGGCCGTGTTCGACTGAAAGCCGCACAGAGCCGCTGGTGCATGCTAGGGCACCAACACTATTTTGCCCAGCGTGCGTCCCGCCTCCATCATTTCGTAAGCGAGCGCAGCGTCTGCAAGGGGCAGCACGGTCGGCGGCGGCGGACGCAAGCGACCGGTGCCATGAGCTCGATGAGACATCGAGATGCAAAAAATACAGTGATGCGAATGTCGTGCCCAGCGGCCTGAGTCGCATCGACCTGCCGCCATGAAGCCGCGAGTGCCTCCCTCCCGTTGGGCGCGTCCCGAACAATCCACATCCGTGTCGCCAACTAGAGACGTCGAATTTTCTGACAAAGTCGATCTGCTCCTCTTCCTCACATCTACTTACGCGGTTGAGTATTGGCGGAAAGTTCAAAGTGGCACATTCGGTGCTACGGCGTTTGATCCGCGATCCTGCGTGCTGGAGGACGCGTAAAGCACAGTTATGACCAGGGAAGGTGATGAGGCTCGCGCCTAAATGGCTCGTTGCAGCAGTTCGCAACAACAGATGTTCAGGCACGAGCGCGCTCAGGCTGCAGCTAGCCGACGCGATTAACGTCCGATTACTTGCCCAGCTATTCGCGAGATCAAGTAAGGCGACACGTGCCCGCGCGGCTCTCTTGATAGCGCGCCTCGAGCCTGCATTACGTTCGCATGTGCAGCGCCTCAAAACACCGAGAGCCTCGTGCCTGAACCTTCATCCGTCAGGAGGCGAGCCTCGCGAGCTGTATTGGCGACACAATCTACGTGACCTGGTGATAGAGCTAGGGTTCGTCCCTGACCCCGGCGAGTGGATGTTCTTTGCTGATGATCAACAACAGTGGCGTTGGGAATACAGCAGGCGCGGTGAAGTGGTGGCGCGCTCAACAGGCTACTTCGGTGAGTTTAAGCGCTGTTTGCAAGATGCCAACGAGCACGGCTTTTCAAGCTTGTTCGCCTTCTACTCTACGCGAGCTGTAGCGCAGGGCAGCGACAACGTTGATGTGCAGATCTAGAACAGAATCACATCCTCGTATTCACTTACGGTCGCGCGTAGTCATAGTAATGGCGCCGACGGCGCTGTGGCTGTTCTTCGCTGCTACGGCGATCGCGCAGACTCAAGCGAACGTGATGCGGGTTGATCCGGCTGCGCTACGCGCGGAGGGCCGCGCTTACGAACACGGAGAAGGCGTTACCAAAGACGCGCATAAGGCGGTGCAGCTCTACTGCCAAGCTGCCCGGCTGGGAGACGCCGAAGCTCAGTTCAGCCTCGGCTGGATGTACGC
>JAQGNH010000163.1 GCA_028291945.1 Betaproteobacteria bacterium | reverse complement strand
GTAAAGCCGACCAGGAAGCGCACCGGTTTGGCCGGATAGCCTTGCGCGCCGGCGGGCAAGCTCAGGCCGGCGACGAGCAGGGATACTGCGCACATAAGGACGCGTTTGACCATCTAGGAGCTCCTCGTAATTATGGAATCAGGATAACAACGATATGAACGGTCTCGCCGGTGATGAGCGGGACCCAACAGAGTCGACCTCAAGTGTAGAGCATGCTCACTCGGGCCTGATTGCCGAAGCGTGGACGATTTTCTGATGAAGTGCGAGCTCGTCCCTGATGAACTGCGCAAAATCTTTTGCTCCGCTGCCGGAAATGATGAAAGCCATTTCCTTGAATTTCGGGCGGAGGTCGGTCTCGAGCGCCTTCACCACTTCGCTGTGGAGTCGGCTCACGATTTCGGGCGGCGTCGATGCGGGCGCCACGAGCCCGATCCAGCCGCGATACTCGTAATCGGGCAGTCCCGATTCGCTGATCGTGGGCAAGTCCGGAAACACGTCCGAACGCTGACGCGTCGTCACCCCCAGGGCACGCAGCCGTGCCGCCTTGATGTGCGGGACGGCCGTCGGAATCGTTTCGAACATAAGCCCGATCTGTCCGCCAACGAGGTCCGTGAGCGCGGGCGCGCCGCCTTTGTACGGCACGTGAGTGATCTCCGCTTTGGTGTAGTACCGAAAAAGCTCCGCAGCCATATGTTGTGACGAGCCCACGCCGGACGAGCCGTAGTTCAGCGCACCCGGGTGCGCTTTTGCGAGCGCGATGAATTGGCTTACGTTGCGCGCAGGTATCGTGGGGTGCACGACGAGGACGTTCGGCTGAATCACAATGAGAGTGATCGGTGCGAAATCGGTCAACGGATTGAAAGCGAGCTTCGGATAGATGGCGGGGTTGGATGCGAGCGCAGCGGCGCTGCCCATGAGCAGGGTGTAGCCGTCCGGCGCTGACTTTGCCACGTACTCGGTACCGATGTTGCCGGAAGCGCCGGATCGGTTATCGACTAAGAACGTGCGCCCCATCGTCTCCGTCAAGCGCTGGCCTACCATCCGTGCAACGATGTCTACGCTGCCGCCCGCGGGATACGCCGCAACGATGCGCACCGGCTTCGCAGGGTAGGTCTGAGCGTATCCGCCGTGCCCGCCTAGTATAGCGGCAGCAGCGAGCGCCACTCGTATTAACCTCTTCATTCGGTATCTCCGCGGGTCCACACTGTCATGTCGCGCGTGATGCGCGCACGCGACGGCGACGCTAGAGCAAGTTGTCTGCCAGTTTGCGTTAATGCCCGGCGCGCAGGGCGTGCTCGATGGCACGAGCGATCGCGAGCAGCCGTCCATCCTGCGAAGGCGCGCATGAAATCTGCAGACCGACAGGCAAGTGCGCACCATTACTGCGCAGCGGCACGGAAACGCCGCACTGATCGAAGACATTCCCCGGACGCGTGTTGCGCAGCGCGCGCCGATTCCACGCGAGCGCGGCATCGAGCGACGCATAATCCTCGAGCGGTCCGGGCAGGAGCGGCGTCGTCGGCGTGATCCATGCATCGCACGCTTCCATCTGCTCCGCGACTGTTTTCCTGAGCTCAGCGAGACGATAGCGCGCGCCGATGTATTCAGTTGCCTTTTGGTCGAGCCCCGGTCCGAGACGGGACCTCACGACGGGATCGAATCTATCGAGGTTCTGCTCCACGCGCTCGCGTCCCAGAATCGCGATCAGCTCGATCGGAACGATCCGTCCGAACACGTGTTCGAACTCATCGATTTCGGGTATATCGACGTTGATGATTTCAGCGCCTGCCTGCGCGAGGTTCTTGAGCGCGCGTTCGACGCGTTCACTCACCTCGGTATCAAGCTCGTCATAAAAGAGCTGGGTCGGCCTGGCGAGCCGTAATCCCCGCAAACTGCGGTCGTGCACGCGAGTCGTGCCGCTCAGCGTATCCCATACGAGCTCCGCATCTTCGGCAGACGTCGTGAACGTGCCGATGCTGTCGAGCGTCGGCGAGAGCGGAAAAATGCCGTCGAGCGGGAACGCGCCGCTCGAAAACTTGTGCCCGAACACGCCGCAAAGTGCAGCGGGCATCCGTACCGAGCCGCCCGTATCCGACCCGATTGCAAATGCGCAAAGACCGGCAGCCATCGCCACGGCTGATCCGCCGCTCGATCCACCCGGGGTGCGATGAACTGTTTCGTCGCAGGGGTTCCAAGGCACGCGCTGGACGAAGTTGATGCCCCCGAGAGCGAACTCACTCGTCCAGGTCTTGCCGAGTATGATCGCGCCGCTGCGCTTGAGCGCCCGAACAAATGTACCTTCGGCTCGCACCACATCCGCAACATCCGCTTTGGAGCCGGCCGTTGTCGGCATGCTATCGACGTAGAACAAATCCTTCACCGCCACCGGTACGCCCATGAGCGGACCGAGATCGGTACCGCCGCGCAGGAGCGCATCGATTGCATGTGCCGCCACAAGCGCCTGCTCGCGAGCGACGAACGTATATGCACCGAGCTTGGGGTTGCGTTCGTCTATGCGGTCCAGGAATTCACGCGTCACCTGTTCGGCCGAGACGTCTTTACTGCGAAGCCTCTTGCCGTACTCGGCGATGCTCTCGACCTTCAGGGCAGCTCCCGATACACCGCATGGATCCTGTTGGTGGTGTGTGGCCTAATCTTCGGCTTCCAATCACCGGTGTCGGATGCGGCGATCCACGCCGGGCTTTGCGGGACATCGGGAGAGCTGACGCGGTAGATCGCAGTGTACCTGGGCACCCCTGCGACATCGGATTTCTCGAGAACATAGCGTTTGACGCCAAGCACGCCCGGGACTT
>JAQGNH010000324.1 GCA_028291945.1 Betaproteobacteria bacterium | reverse complement strand
CTCGCCTGTCTGGGGGCACTCCTGACCAGCGTAGTCATAGCGGCATCGTTCGCTATCTACATGTACGCGGGCTTACTGCTGGAAGAATGGCGGGCCTGGCGCGAGACACGTGTTCGGCGTGACACCTGGATTCGGGGCCACGTGCGGCAGCATGGTACGCCCAAGCCCATCTGAGCCGGTTGACCGGGGTGGTCCGTTGAGCCACCAGGCGATCAGGCAGTTTCTAGCCCACGCCTAAACTGATCGAAGCCCACCGCGCTTCTTACGGGACGGAAATGGGTGCCTCCTCACCGGTTACGCGCACAATCGTGCAAGCACTTTACCGAATGCGCTCCCGTGTAGCGTGAGCTTGCGTCGCGCGACTCCATTCGGAGCGGTGCGCGACTCGGCGTCGACGAGGCAACGACACGAGATACCGCGCGCATATCGCCATGTGCAAAGACGAGTCCGGTTTGTACGAACGGCTTGTGCCATGCACGCTTACTGACGCGGTATAACACTGCGTCATCGATGATTTCTGCAGCGCGGTGGTCACGGCGCAGTCGCCATGTCATTGGCATGGCATGCCCATTAAAGTAGATAGCCATCCTTACTTCGCGTCCGGCGGCCGGCCCACGCGTTTCGAGTCTTTCGTCAGAGCGCGAAATGCTCATGCCGCTGGCATGCTCTGGAATTGTTTTCCACGACGCCGTTGTGAAGAGTGTGAGAATAATCACGGATTAGTTCCTCTTGAGTTCGCCGCCGTGTTGTTAGGATCGGCCGCTCTAATAATGAATATCAACGGGGGCACGAATGGATTTCCCGAGAGTGGCGAAACGTCTTTTAGCGGCCACGTCCTTTTTCGCATTGTCGTCCGTGGGAATCGCACAGGCAGCTCCTTGCCTTGTGTCTTTGGCAAATACGAATCCTGACGGCGTTCTAAGTAGCGCCACGGCATGTGACATAGCTGCACCGATCGGCCCGGGCCAGAGCCCTGCCGCAACGCAGGCGGGGGTGAACGCCGACAATCCGGGAGGTCTCGGACTTTCCTGGACGTTTATAGACAGAGATCCAGGCTCGGATGGGATCATCGAAGCTGCGTTTGCGATGACAGGGACCGGTTCGGGAACCTGGCTTATCAATAAGGATCTCCTCAGCTCCAATAGTTTCGTTGTTACGATGAAGGGCGGCAGCCCACTCGAACAGGATTTCCTGTGGTTTCTTATTGACACGAGCGCCGGCGCGAACACGTGTTCAGGTGCTCAACTCGCTGCAGGCTGGGACTTGTGTGGAACGTGGGCGATGTACGGCACCAACGACGATTCCAAAGGGATTTCCCATATGGACTTGTTTGGCGCCACACAGAGCGGAAAGACGATCCAAGCCGTGCCGGAGCCCTCGACGTCACTGCTGCTCGCAGCAGGGTTGCTCGGCGTTTTGTCGTGCCGCACACGACTGCGGAGGCAGACGGCCTGAACCAAACGACGATGGCAGCCTTGTGCGCCTCCTGCAAAGGTAGGACGAAAAAACAGGCTGCGGGGCTGCCGCCGAACAGTTAAAACCTCGTCCAGCGTTCTGCGCGGTTGCCCTCAACTCGTCGGGCGCGCGCGCCGAACTCTTTAGTCGAAAAACCGCAGCTCGCAGGCTTCACCAGGCCATGTCGGTTGCGGGCCGCTGACTTTCCTGGGTTGTGGCGATGTCGTAGTTCCGAAACAATCGGCCCCGAACAGGTTAGGATTGCGGGTGGTGCCTCTATGAGCTCATAGATCCGCACCTGAGCCCAGCACACGCCTTAACCGTCAACGTCAGCATCGAGTCGATTACGGTTTGCGCGGCCGCACTCATTCCTAAGCCATCAGTAGCTTAGCGCAACGTTGAAAATCGCGACCTACAACGTCAACGGAGTGAACGGGCGCCTGCCTCGTCTGCTCGAGTGGCTGTCCGAGACGACTCCCGATATCGTCTGTCTGCAGGAGCTGAAAACAGACGACTCGAAATTCCCGGCGCGCGCGATCGAGGACGCGGGTTACGGAGCGATCTGGCATGGGCAGCGATCACACCACGGCGTGGCCATTCTCGCCAAAGGCGAGACGCCCACAGAAATTCGACGGGGTGTGCCCGGCGACGCGGATGACAAGCAGAGTCGCTACCTCGAAGCGGACGTGAAAGGGTTGGTGGTGGCCTCCATCTACCTTCCCAACGGCAATCCACAACCCGGACCGAAATTCGATTACAAGCTCGCGTGGTTCGAGCGTCTGATCGGACATGCCGAAGCGCTCCATGAATCCGGCCGGCCGGTCGTGCTCGGCGGCGATTTAAACGTCGTGCCGACCGACGCCGACATCTACAACGCGTGGGCCTGGAGATGGGATGCCGTGATGCAGCCCGAAAGCCGCGAAGCCTACCGACGACTACTGGCTCAGGGATGGACCGATTCGACACGTCATCTCCATCCTGACGAGAGAATCTATACGTTCTGGGTCAACGCCGAATCCTTCAACCGCAACGCTGGCTTTCGCATGGATTTTTTGCTGCTGAGCCCGGCTGTCACTTCCAGGTTGACGGCCGTAGGCGTCGACAAGGAGTTTCGCGGCAGGGAACGGCCGAGCGATCATGCGCCCACGTGGATCACTCTGACTGAACCCTCGACCGAGCCTCGCCCTGCAGCAGCTTCGAAGCGCGCGAACGAACCCAATCCGAAACGTTCTCGAGCATGAAGCACCCGCTCGAAAACTTCGAGCACTGCCTCTATTCCAGCTTGAATCCGGTTTGCTTGATCACGAACTTCCAGCTCTCGATTTCGGCAGCGATCTGACGCCGGAAATCATCGGGCGAGCCCGGCATGATGTTGAGCGCCTGAACAGCGAATCTCTCGCTGATGTCCGGGCTCGAAAGCGCTTTGTTGAGTTCGCCGCTAAGCAGATCGACGATCTTGCGTGGCGTTCGCTTCGGCGCGAGCACGCCATACCACGCAGCCGCAGTGAAATCCTTCAAGCCCGCTTCGTTGAACGTCTGGACATCCGGAAGCTGGCGCAGCCGTGCGGACGCTGCCAGGGCGAGACCTTTAATTTTGTTCGCCTGAACGAGCGGAATGGATGGCGCGGCCGAATTCATGACGAGCGGGATCTGTCCTGCAACGAGGTCCGTGAGTGCCGCGCCGCTCCCTTTGTAGGGAACATGCACGAGCGTGAGCCCGGTCTGCAAACGTAAGCGCTCGTAAGTGAAATGAGGCACGCTCGCGAGGCCGCTGCTGCCGATCGCATAACTCGCAGTCTGCGATCTCGGCAGCGCCAGCAGATCACGAAGCGTGTTCGCAGGCGTCGTAATCGCGGCGACCAGTATCTGCGGCGCAGAAGCGATGTGCGCAATCGGCTCGAAATCTCCCAAAGCGTCGTATTTCGCGTCCTTGAATACGAGCGGGTTGATCAAGTGCGCGTTGTCTGTCCAGACGATCGTGTGTCCATCGGCCTGGGCACTCGCCACGGTCTGCGTGCCGATCATACCGGCTGCGCCCGGCCGGTTGTCCACGACGAACGGCTGCCCCAACATGCCCGTGAGCTTCAGTGCGATCGCTCTTGCGGTGAAATCGGTGCCGCCGCCCGGCGAATAAGGAACGATCACGCGAACCGGACGCACGGGATAGTCAGCCGCCGCAGATGAGACTGGAGCAATGAGCACTGATGCCAGACTCACTGCCCTTGCCATGCGAAACACGAAGGTGTCCATTGCGCCAGCCTCTGGGAAACGCTTTCCGTGCAGCGGATGCGCTATGTGCGGCCAGGACGCGCGCCGGAAAGCAAGATAGATTGTCTCCTATATTATTGGATATCACTCACTTGGAGAGAAGGCGTTGAACGAACCGATCATCGACGCGCACCACCACATCTGGCGCGCTGCGCGCACGCCGTGGCTCTCGGGACCCATGCAGCCGCGCATCTTCGGCGAATACGCGGCGATTCGCCGTGACTATACGATCCACGAGTACCTGGAAGACGCTCGGCCTTCGGGCGTCGCGAAATCCGTATACATACAGATCAACGTCGCGCCAGGCGACGAAGTAGAGGAAGTTGCGTGGACGCAGTCGGTCGGGGAAACACACGGGTTTCCGCACGGCGTGGTCGGTTACGCGGACCTTTCTTCGCCGGATGTGGGCGACACGCTCGACCGGCAACAGGCGCATTCGCGCCTGCGCGGCATACGCCAGCAACTGCACTGGCACGAGAACCCTCTCTACCGTTTTGCTGCGCGGCCGGACATCATGAACGACGCGGCCTTTCGTAACGGCTTCAGAGCGCTCGCCGCACGCGGCCTGCTTTTCGAGCTGCAGGTATTCTCGAATCAGATGCGGGACGCAGCGCAGCTCGTCCAGGCATTTCCGGGCGTGACATTCGTGCTCTTGCACGCGGGTATGCCCGAGGATCGCAGCAGCGATGGACGCAAGCGCTGGCAGGAAGGGATGCAGTTGCTCGCGGCGAACCCAAACGTGTGCGTGAAGCTCTCCGGGTTGGGAACGTTTACGCACACATGCTCCGTCGAGCTGTGGAAGCCCATCGTTGAGGAAACACTCGATTTCTTCGGCCCCGCACGATGCCTCTTCGGCAGCAACTTCCCAATCGAAAAGCTTTGGACCGGCTATCGCGAGCTCGTCGCGGTCATGCAGGGGTGTCTCGCAGGCTTGTCTCGGCACGAACGCCGCTCAGTCCTTCACGACAATGCGCAACGGATATATGGACCCTAGTCGGAGTCGACACGCGCACGAGAGCGGCGATGCATTTACGTTTCAGGTTCGACTTTCTATTTTTCCAATCGCGCGGATCTCGCGGTCGAGCCTTTTCAGCTCGTCATCGTACCACCCTTTGAGCGCGTCGCCGTCGAGGTAATCGATCGTGACGTTGAGTTTTGCCATTGCATCTCTGAACTTTGCGTCCTGCGCGCTTTCCCGCAATGCGGACTGCCACACTTTCACCACCGCAGGCGGCGTCTTGACGGGCGCGAAATAGCCCGCCCACAGCGTGAGGTCCGCGTCGTAGCCGGCCTCTTTCACCGTCGGCAAATCAGGGAACAGCGGAGCGCGCTTCGCGCCGCTTTGCGCAAGCGCGCGCACGCGGCCCGCCTGCATGTGCGGGTTTGCGACTCCCGCCGGCGCGAAGAACGCATTCGCGTGGTTCCCCAGCACCGCTGTCATCGCGGGACCGCCGCCGTTGAATGGTGAATGAACCAGGTTAACGTCCGCGGCACGAGCCAACATGATCATCGCGATGTGGCCGCTGCCATACACGCCGGTCGAGGAATAAATCAGCTCGTCCGGTTTGGCCTTCGCAAGCGCGACGAATTCTTTCACCGTCTTTGCCGGAATGCTCGGATGCACGATGAGCAGTAACGGATCGGCGGTGATACGTGCAAGCAGCTGGAAGTCCTCTACCGTATAGCCGGACGAACGGCCGAGAACATTATCGGTGATCGGAATCAGCACATGGGTCACTGTGTTGAGCAGAACCGTGTAACCGTCTGCCGGCGCTTGCGCGACATACGCGCCGCCCACTGCGCCGCCCGCCCCGACTCGATTTATCAGGATCACCGGCTGCTTCAATGCAGCGCGCAGCGGCTCGGTCATGCCGTGGCCGATGATGTCCCCTGTTCCGCCCGGCGCATTTGGATTGAGGAGCGTGATGGTGCGAGACGGAAACGGTGCCTGCGCTTGAGCCGGGTGCACGGACAGCATCGTGACGAACGCAGCTGCGACCATGACAATGAGCTTCATTCACGTTCTCCTGCGAAATGCGCGCTTATGGTTATGCGGATTTGCGCGCGTTGATCGTTTCGTATGCGATGCGGTGCGCCTCGTTCGCCGCAGGAATGCCGCAGTACACCGCGACCAGGAGCAGAATTTCGCGGATTTCGTCCGGCGTGCAGCCGTTGGTGAGCGCACCGTTCATGTGGACCCGGAATTCTTCGGGCCTGTTGAGCGCGGCGGTCATGCCGAGTATGGCGAGGCTCTTCATCTTGTGCGGAAGGCCGGGACGCTGCCAGACGTCGCCGTATGCGTACGCATTGATGATGTTCTGAAGCGGCTCGCCGAATTCGCCGAGTGCGGCCATACGCTTCTCGACAGCTGCGTCGCCAAAGAGTTTTCTGCGCAGTTTCAAACCGCGCTCGTAGAGCTCGCGAACGTCCATTGTCACCCTCCCTTGTGCCGCCGTCCGACAGCGATCGGCTCGCCGCCAGCAGAGCAGAGGGTGAGGCCGCCGTCAATAGCGAAGCGCAAGTGCAGTCGAACTCGCAGCACGGGGCCAATGCAACATTCAAAACCGAGGGCCGGCTACGTATAGTGCGGCATGCGGCGGTTGTAACGGATGCCGGTTTGGCCATTGCCCAGACTTCACGACTAAAACGCAGTAGACGAGGACCTGCGCGTTGAGCACGACCGTTCGGACTCCATGCGATGAAGCCATTGCGCGCTCGACACGTGCGAGCGCCCCCTGCGCGCCAGGCGCAGAGCGGTGGATCTTTGCGGCAACCATACTTGCATCGAGCCTTGTCTTCATCGACGGCACGGTCGTGAACGTCGCGCTCCCGCAACTGCAGCGTGCGTTCGATGCCACGATTTTTCAGACGCAGTGGGTCGTCGAATCGTACGCGCTGTTTCTCGCAACACTCCTTCTACTCGGAGGCGTTGCGGGCGATCGCTATGGGCGACGGCGTGTTTTTTCGATAGGCGTGTTCGTTTTCGCCGTGGCTTCAGCTTGGTGCGCCTTTGCGCACAGCATCGATGAGCTGATTCTCGCGCGGGCGGTCCAGGGCATCGGCGGCGCGCTGCTGGTGCCCGGCAGCCTCGCAATACTCGGCGCGTCGTTTCCGCAAGAACGCCGTGGTAAAGCGATCGGCATCTGGTCAGGATATACCGCAATCGCGGGCGCACTGGGACCGGTGCTGGGCGGCTGGCTGATCGATCACTTCTCCTGGCGCTGGGCGTTTCTCCTCAACATTCCTCTCGCAATAGCGGTGCTCGCGATCACGCATTGGCGTGTCGGCGAGAGCCGCGATCCTGTGGCACCCGCTCTGGACTGGACCGGTGCGGCGCTCGCGACCGCAGGCATCGGCGCTCTTGTGTTCGGCTTGATCGAAGCGGCGCAGCGCGGCTGGGCCGATCCGTGGATCGTCGGCGCTTTTGTCTCGAGCGCGATCGCTCTCGCCGCATTCGCACTGCTCGAATCGCGTGTGCCCTCACCCATGCTGCCCCCGCGTGTGTTCCGTTCCCGCAATTTCACGGGCGCGAATGTGTTGACACTGCTGCTCTACGCCGCTCTGGGAGGCGGGCTCTTCTTTCTCCCGCTCGACTTGATTCAGGTTCACGGCTATTCCGCAACAGCGGCAGGCGCGGCGCTCCTTCCTTTAGTCATAATCATGTTCGTTCTCTCAGGCTGGGCAGGCGGTCTCGTCGATCGTTACGGCGCGAGACTGCCGCTCGTCGTCGGGCCGAGCATCGCGGCTGCCGGCTTCGCATTGTTCGCCGTGTCTGGAGTCGGGGGTAGCTACTGGACGACTTTTTTTCCTCCGATCGTCGTGCTCGGTCTCGGCATGGGGGTTTGCGTGGCGCCGCTCACCACCACGGTCATGAACGCGCTCGACACGAGCCTTGCCGGCGTCGCATCGGGCATCAACAACGCAATGTCGCGAGTCGCCGGGCTGCTCGCGATCGCGCTATTCGGAATCGTGATGAACTATGTTTTCTGCACGCACCTGCAGCAGCATCTGGACGCCATCGCGCTTCCGCCGGACGTGCTGCACGCGATTACGGCAGAGCGAGCGAAGCTCGGAGCGATGCAGATTCCGCAGACGCTCGATCCGACGCTGCGCAAAGCGCTGCAGGAAGCGGTTGCTGAATCGTTCGTCGCGGGTTTTCGCTGCGTCATGTCGATCTCGGCGCTGCTTGCCCTCGCAAGCGCTGGTATTGCGTGGCTTATGATTAGCGGCAAGCGGCGGCGATGACTCGGACGAAGATTGTCGGCCAGCAGGCCAAGATGAGCCGAGTACATGGCTCGCGCTGTTTTCTAAAAAGAGGAGGACCCATGAGGATCATGAATCTTTCACGTTACGCCCTAGTCGGCACGCTTTCAGCGCTGGCGTTGTTGCCCGCTTTTGCGCAGACGTATCCGACGCGCGCCGTCGAAGTCACTGTGCACACGTCCGCCGGCAGCGGCGGCGATATCGTTTCCCGCGCAGTGAGCGAGATCGTGCGTCGCGAGAAGTTACTTCCTCAGCCGCTGCAGGTTGTAAACCGTGTCGGCGGCTCCGGCGCATTGGCCTTCAACTATTTCAAAGGCAAGCGCGGCGATCCGTATTACATGCTGTCGGTGACCGGTACGGTTCTGGCGATGGCGTATCGTCCCGATATGAACATCGGATTGGAAAACTATACGCCGGTGGCACTGATGGCTATCGATCCGCAGACCATCATGGTGCCGGCGAATTCGCCGTACAAAACGTTCAAGGAGCTCGTCGAGGCTGCGCGCAAGACGCCTGACACGCTCGTGGCGGCGACCACATCGGTGCAGGGCACTGGCCGGCTGCTGGTGTATCTGATCGAGAAAGCCGTACCCGGCGCGAAATTCAGATTCGTCACGTTCAAGGGCGGGAGCGACGCCATCACTTCGACCGCGGGTGGCCACACCACTTTCACGACTGAGAACCTCAGCGAGGGTCTTGGTTTCGTGGAGGCCAAGACACTGCGCGTGCTCGCCATTTCCTCGGACCGGCGGCTGCCGCAAGCGCCTGATGTGCCCACGCTGCAGGAGCTCGGTTATCCGATCACGGCCGGGACGTTGCGCGGCTTTACGTTCACCGCAGGCGTGCCGAAAGAAGCAGTCAACACCATGGAGGCCGCGCTTCAAAACGTCCACAACTCTGCTGCGTGGAAGGACCTGGCGAAACGCAACATATTCGAGGATGTGTTCATGGGCAGCGCGGAGTTCACGAAGTACCTCGCGGTGCGCATGGAGGAGTACAGGGGATTTTACGAGGCAATCAGTCTTGGTAAAACAAAGCCCTGAAGCGGAGAGTCACCCGCATTGATGAATCTCGATCGTGGCATGGACGATCTCTTCATGCTGCGCGAGTTGCTGACGTATGTGCGCGGAAGTCAGGGTTTGGTCATGTGTGACTACACTCAGAGCGCACGAATAAGACTGCTTGCCAACTCGCCACACGTGAAGGTCCGTGATGCGGGTATCGCCGGTTGCAGGTCCAGCTTCAATCACTTCCCGAATTTCAGCCACCACGGGGTGATCCATCTCGCGATCGAGCAGCACCTTGCCGGTCGCCGTGAGTAGATTCTTCGCCCATAAGGCCACGAGGACAGCCCCTGCGATCCCCATGACGGGATCGAGCCACGACCAGCCATAAATCCAGCCGCCAGCGAGAGCGACGATGGCGAGTACGGATGTAGCCGCATCGGCAATTACGTGAACATAAGCGGACCTGAGATTGAGATCGTGATGATGCTCTCCGCGGTCGTCATGGCTATGGCCGTGCTCGGCGTCATGATGGTGATCGTGTGCGCCGCCCAGAATCGCGGCACAGACGACATTTACGATGAGACCGACTACGGCGACGATGATGGCTTCCTGATAGCGAATCGGCTGAGGCGATAGCAGGCGTTCGACCGAGCCGAACACCATGATCGCGACGACACCCAGGAGCAGGATAGCGCTGGCAAAACCGCCAAGTACCTCGATCTTCCATGTGCCAAATGCAAACCGCGGATCGCGCGCGTAGCGGCGCGCTGCGGAGTAGGCGAAAGCGCTCAAGCCGATGGCAAGGGCGTGCGAGCTCATGTGCCAGCCATCGGCCAGCAACGCCATCGAGTTGAACGACCAGCCGGCGACGATCTCTACCAGCATCATGGCTGCCGTAATCCACATCACGCGGCGGGTGCCACGCTCGGCAGCATGGCTCTGCGCATCGAAGACGTGATCGTGCATCCATGGAGTAAGGTCGTGAGTGTGCATCAGCGTTTCCTTTTTTCTGATCGCCTTCGGTTTAAACCAAAACGTCTGTGTATGCCACCCCTCGTTGTTGATGCATAATACCCACGCTCGCGCAGGCTGACGTACCGGTGACATTTCGTCGGTGACGTTACTCGGCGACGTACTCAGTTGCGTACTCAGTTGCGTATTCATTTACGTCCCCGCCATTCAATCCGTCTGGCATCGATGAAGCGCTCGATTCTGCAATTCATCTGTATCTGCTGTCTGCTGGTAACCCAGCAGGCGGCATTCACGCATGCGCTTTGGCATGCGCAAGCCCCGTCAGCGCACCAGCAGGACAGCAAACACAAGTCTTCTGCCCAGGGCGACCTGTGCAAGCTGCATGGCCTTTTCACCCAGGTGGTCGGCGGCGCGCCCGGTTCCGTTCTCCACCTGGCATTGGAAGATGCGCTCACAGCTCATCGCGCGCACGTTCCACCAGCGGGCCACACTTCCCGGCCGCTCACACCGCGTTCCCGCGGACCTCCCGGTCTCTCCTAAACCGTAAACCGTCGCGGCTGACCGGCCGCACCCTTACGTATTGTCGGAGTCGATGCCGTCCCACTCAAGTGGGATGGCGCTCCGCATTGGAGAGACCAACATGAAGCGAACCCATCATCCGTTCGTAATGACAGCGCTCGCGCTGACTTTTGCAGGAACGAGCGAAGCGCAGACCACGAGCGGGCCCCAAATATCGAAAAGCTCGAGCGAAACTCAGCCGACGACGCTGCCTAACGTAGTCGTCACGGGCAATCCGTTGGGGAGTAACCTTTTCGAGCTCGTTCAACCCACTTCGACATTGTCCGGCGAGGGGCTTTTGTTGAACCGCAGCAGTACACTCGGCGAGACGCTGTCGAACCTGCCAGGAGTCAATTCCACGTACTTCGGGCCCAACGCGAGCAGGCCCGTCATCCGCGGCTTCGACGGCGATCGTGTGCGCATCATGCAAAACGGTGTCGGCACGCTCGACGTGTCCGCTCTTTCACCGGATCACGCCGTCACGGTGGACCCGCTAATCGTTCAACGCGCGGAAGTGGTGCGCGGTCCGGCTACGCTGCTCTACGGCGGTAATGCCATCGGTGGTGTTGTGAATCTGCTGGACAACCGCATCCCGCAAAGTCCCATCTCCGGAGTCCAGGGTAACGTCGAAGGCCGTTTCGGCGGTGCCGCGAACGAACGCGGGGGAGCAGCAATCGTCGAGGGCGGCAATGGAACGCTCGCGCTTCATGCCGATGCGTACGGGCGTGAAACGGATGATCTGAAAATCCCGGGATTTGCCCGCTCGCAAAGGCTGCGCGCGAGCGGCTCCACATTTGGCTTGCCCGAAACGGGCGTCGAACAGGTGGGAGTTCTCGGAAACACGTCCTCGCACTCCGATGGCGGTGCATTCGGAGCTTCGTTGACGTCCGGCAACGGCAGCTATGGCGGCCTTTCTATTCAACAGTTCAACTCGCACTACGGCTCACCGCTCGAGCTGGGTTCGCGCATCGACATGCGCAGCACCCGGGTGGACTTTGCGGGCGAGGCGCGCAACCTCGGCGCGGCGATCGACAACGTGAAGGTGAAGTTCGGCCATTCGGATTACGAGCACACGGAATCCGCTCAGGGCATACCGCAAACGACGTTCAAGAACAGGGGGTACGACGGCAGAATCGACGTGATTCACGCCAACATCGGTCCGCTGAAAGGCGCGATTGGCTTGCAGGTCACGAACTTCGATTTCTCGGCGCTCGGAGCAGAGGCGTTCGCGCCGCAGACCCATACCGATGCTAAAGGTGTATACGTCTACGAGGAACTGCCGCTTGGTAAGCTCAAGTTCAGCACGGGTGTGCGGTTCGATCGAACGTCCGTGAGCTCACAAGGCGGAGGCCCGATCGATCCGATGACCGGAAATCCCCGCTTCGATCCAGCGCAGACCCGTTCGTTCACCCCGCGCAGCGCCGCTTTTGGCGCCCTCTATAGCTTCAGTGATGCGCTTGCATTCGGTGTCAATCTTGCTCACACCGAACGCGCGCCTAGCTATAGCGAGCTTTATGCGAATGGCCCGCACAACGCCACGGGTCAGTTCGAGGTCGGCAGCACCGCCCTATCCAACGAAGCGTCGAACTCAGCCGACGCGACACTGAAACTGCGCTCCGGATCCCACTCTGCAAGCATCGGTATATTCGAAAGTCGCTTCACGAACTTCATTACGCTGTTTGGCACAGGCAACCAGCGCTGCCCGGATGGAGCAGCACCGGCCGATAGCGACGGGGATGGCATTCCCGATTGTGGCGGAGAGGTTCTCTTGCCGGAGTTTCAGTTCCAGGGTGTGCCGGCGATCTTTCGCGGTGGTGAAGCGCAAGGTAAAGTGCGCGTCATGGAGCGCCCGGGCACGCTCGATCTGCTGGGACAGGTTTCATATGTGAAAGCCTACAACCGCGACACCGGTCAGCCTCTGCCGCGCATTCCGCCGGTTAAAGCGCTTCTCGGGCTCGAATATCGGCTCGACAAACTCGCGGCGCGGTTCGACGTGATACATGCAACGTCACAGGATCGCGTTTCGGCGAACGAGCTTCCGACCGATGCCTATACGCTCGTGAACGCGAGTCTCATCTATCGCCTGTCAGCGGCGAGCACGGTGTGGGATGCCTTCGTCAAGGTGAATAACCTGTTCAACAGTGAAGCACGCGAGCACACCTCTCCGTTGAAAGACATCGCGCCGCTGCCGGGGCGAGGTGTGATGGTTGGACTGAGAGGAGGCTTCTAACAGTACCTCGAAGTGAGGCGTTTGGGATGGAAGCTCGAGGCGCGGCGTGTCTTGCGCGCCGCTGCCTTGGCTACCTCAATCCAGCGTGATGTTCACAGTCGGGTTCAATCGACCTTGATGTCGCCTGCCTTCACCACCTTCATCCACTTGGCGATGTCGCGGGCGATGAAGCTCGAGAACTCTTCCGGCGTGTTGTGGGCGGCTTCCATGCCGTCGCTGCGCAGGCGCTCCTGCACGTCAGGCTTCTTGAGGATACGCGCGATCGTCTGATTGAGCTGCGCGACGATCGGTTTGGGCGTCCCCGGAGGCGCCCACATGCCGAACCAGGTGAACGCGGTATAGCCTGGAACCACTTCGTTGACTGCAGGCAGATCGGGCAGTACCGGCGAGCGCTGCTCGCTCGTCACCGCGAGTCCGCGCAATTTGCCAGCGCTCATATGCTGCGACAATACGAGCGGACCGCCGAAGTAGATCTGTATCTGTCCGCCGAGCAGGTCGATGATCGCGGGCGCGTCGCCCTTGTAGGGGACGTGCACCATGCGTGTGTTGGTCATCTGCCGGAAGTGTTCGGTCGCGAGATGCGGCACGCCGCCGGTGCCGGACGAGCCAAAGCTCAAGCTGTTGGGTTTCGCGCGCGCCAGCGCAATGAGCTCTTTCACGCTGTTCGCCTTCACCGACGGGTGCACCGCGATGACAAACGGACCTTGCGTGATCAGCGTAACGGGTGAGATGCCTGTGATCGGATCGTAGGGCAGCTTGTACAGGGCTGCGCTGGAAGCATAGCTCGACGCACCCACCACGATCGTATAACCGTCCGGGTTGGCTCGCACCACGATCTCGGTGCCGATCGTACCGCCGGCGCCCGCGCGATTGTCGACGATGAACTGCTGACCGAATTCCTCGGACAACCGGGGCGCCACCATGCGCGCGACCACATCGGTCGCACCGCCCGGTGCGAATGGCACGACCACGCGAATCGGCCGCTCGGGCCATTTCCCGGTTTGAGCATGCGCGGTCGGCAGCGCTGCGGCGGCGAGCAACAGCAATGCGCGTGTCGTCTTCATCGGCGCGATCTCCACTGGGTCATGGGCGCTAAGTGCTCAGCCAGAGTAGCACGGACGCCGATCACGAGCTCCGACCTGCGTCTGCCGCCTTTGACGCTGGAAATGACGATCGGATGCGACCTCGCGTACACTCCCCTCCCCGGCTAACCCAGGAGAACAAAGCATGCTTCGCATATACGGCGCCGCAAAATCCCGCACGTTACGCACATTGTGGATGGTGGGCGAGCTGGGCCTTGCCTACGATCACAAAGACTATCTGCCCCGCGCGCCGGAAACCCGAACGCCAGAATTCCGTGCGCTGAATCCGAACGGCCGCGTGCCGGTGATCGACGACGACGGGTTCGTTCTGTCCGAGTCGATGGCGATCAATTTCTATCTCGCGAAGAAGCATCGCAGCGCGTTATATCCTTCGGACCCGAAGCATGAGGCGCTCGCGCTGCAGTGGAGCCTGTGGGAGACCGACCGCGTCGATCGCCAGCTCGTGAATTACGTCAGGCATTCCAAAGAGCTTCCTGAAGCCGAGCGTAAAAAGGAAATCGCCGACGCTTCGTGGAAGGAAGTCGTGGAGTCGTTCGATGTACTGGAGATCGCGCTCGCGAAATCGGCGTGGCTTGCGGGTCCCGCATTTTCGGTGGGCGATCTGAACGTCGCCGGGGCACTCTACCGCGCCTTGTTCCTCGATCTCGCGAAATGGCCGCATGTGCAAGCCTGGCTCAATCGCTGCTGGGATCGCCCGGCGGCGAAGCGCGCGCGCGCAATGCGCGAGTAGCTTGCGTCATCGGGCAGTTACCGGACACGAGATCACACTAGCAGCCGATACCACCGAAAGGAAGCACATGGCAAGCAAAGGCAAGCAGTTCCGGGCACTCATAGAGGCGCCTGAAATCCTCATCATGCCCGGCGTGTACGATGGATATACCGCGAGGCTTGCGGAGCATTCGGGCTTCAAAGCCGCATCCATCTCGGGTGCAGGCGTTTCCGAAAGCCGCCT
>JAQGNH010000316.1 GCA_028291945.1 Betaproteobacteria bacterium | reverse complement strand
GCGCTCGATCCGGAAAGGTCCATGTGTATCCACGGACGGTCTTCGGTGAAGCGCTTGAGGAGGCGCGCGGCGAGGATATGGTCTGCTCCGCCATCAAGCGTGCATTGCTTGACGTCTGCGACCGGGCTATCGAGCGCCTCATCGTAATCATCATCCATCGGAAATACGCAGATGCGTTCTCCCGAAGCTTTGGCTGCATCGAGCGCCTGGCGCGCGATGTCGTCGCTCGTCGCGAAGATCCCGCTGTAGCGATCGCCGAGCGCAACGTGCATGCTGCCAGTGAGCGTCGCGAAATCGATCATCAGATCCGGTTTCTCACGGGCAGCGAGCGTGAGCGTATCCGAAAGCACCATCCGCCCTTCGGCGTCGGTGTGCACGATTTCTATGGTGGTGCCGTTCAAAGCAGTGACGATGTCGTTCTGTTTATATGCGCGAGGACTGATGTGGTTCTGAGCGAGCGCAAGCCAGCAGTCGATCGCGACCGGCAATCGCGCGCGCGAAGCTGCGAGCAGGATCCCGAGCGCAACAGCCGAGCCATTCATGTCCTCGTGCATACCGGCCATGTACTTGGCGGGCTTTAAATTGTGGCCGCCGGTATCGAAACAGATCCCTTTCCCGACGAGCGCGATCTTCTTCCTTGCACCGCGCGGCCGATAATTCAGGCGGACAATCGCCGCATCATCGACGTCACTGCCTTGAGCTACGGCCACGAACGCGCCCGCACCCATTCTTCGTAAGCGCTTCATGTCGTACTCGTAAATACTCCAGCGCTCTGCTCTGGCGTGTTCACGCAGCCGCTCCCGGTAAGAACCCGGCGTCAGCTCGTTTGGCGGAAGCACCGTCAGTTCGCGACACAGAACGTTGCCTTCAGCTTGTGCGCGCAACGTCGAAAATCCGCTCGCGTCGCGATGTCCGTGCAGACGGATCGCCTTGAGCGGCTCGCCAGCGCTCTTCTTCTTGCGCTGCGGCAGGCGCGCGCCATTGACCCATGCGGTGTAGACAGCGATGCCTGCTGCAGCCGCTCTCGCCGCCGCATCACCATAGAGACCGATCGTTATCTCTGCCGGACTCTCGGCGAGCAAGGCCTGGAGACCTTTGCGGAGAAGCGTCTGCCGTTCGAATACGGACTTGTCGCGCGCATCCATCACCCATGCGACGAGAGCGCCGTCGCCCGCTTGCATCACGAGCGGTGAGTTCGCGAGCTCTTCAAGCTTTTTCTTCCGACGCTTCAGTGCGCCTTGCAGATCCGCCATAAAAGGCACGCGCCCGAGTTTGTCGAGCTTGTCTGATTTGGGCAGTACGATCAGCAGGTGGGCAGCGCGTTGGGCGCCTGCGTTCGTTAACAGCGCCGGATTTTGTTCGAGCTTGGCGATCATCAGAGAAATAAATGAATCGGAGAGACGCGAATTATATCGAAGCGACTCGCGATACCCCGCGCCATGTTTGCGTTAAAATTCGAGACACTACCGATTCGCCTTTCAGCTGCCTATGCGCCCCTATCTCGATCTCATGCGTCACGTGCTGGAGCACGGCACACGCAAGAGCGATCGCACCGGAACCGGTACGCTGAGCGTTTTTGGTGCGCAGCTGCGTTTCGATCTGAACGCAGGTTTTCCGCTGCTGACGACCAAAAAAGTTCATCTCAAGTCGATCATTCACGAGCTGCTCTGGTTCCTGAAAGGCGAAACCAACGTCCGCTACCTCAAAGAGAACGGCGTCTCGATCTGGGATGAGTGGGCGGATGCGAAAGGCGAGCTCGGACCGGTGTATGGCTATCAATGGCGATCGTGGCCTGCGCCAGACGGCAGGCATATCGACCAGATAACCCAGGTCCTGGGCCAGTTGCGGCGCAACCCCGATTCGCGCCGGATGATCGTGTCGGCGTGGAATGTCGCCGATCTCGACAAAATGGCGCTCATGCCGTGTCACGCCTTTTTCCAGTTTTACGTCGCGGACAAACGGCTATCCTGCCAGCTTTACCAGCGCAGCGCAGACATCTTCCTCGGCGTGCCGTTCAACATCGCTTCATATGCGTTGCTGACGATGATGGTCGCGCAGGTCTGCGATCTGAAGCTCGGCGATTTCGTCCACACATTCGGCGACACGCACCTTTACTTGAATCACCTCGAACAAGCTCGCGAGCAGCTGTCGCGCGAGCCGCGCAAGCTCCCCGTGATGAAGCTGAATCGCTCGGTTAAAGATCTGTTCGCGTTCAAGTACGAGGATTTCACGCTCGAATCGTACGAGCCCCATCCCGCTATCAAGGCGCCCATCGCTGTGTAGCAATGAGGAATGAGGATAAACCCGCAGACGGATCACGGTTCACGAATCACCGTTCACGCGTCTCCTTAATTGTCGCGATGGCCAAAAATCGTGTCATCGGCGTCGACAACACGATTCCCTGGCACTTACCGAACGAGCTCAGAATGTTCAAGAACCTCACGATGGGGCGTCACATCATCATGGGGCGCAGGACCTACGAATCGATCAATCGTCTGCTGCCCGGCCGTACGAGCGTCATCGTTACCCGCCAGCCGGATTACGCGGTGCCAGGCGCGATCGTCGCGCACTCCATCGAGCAAGCGCTCGACACCTGCCGCGGCGACGACGAATGCTTCGTCATTGGCGGCGCGGGTCTGTTCAGCGAAACATTGCCGCTTGCCGACCGCCTGTACCTGACCGTCGTCGATGCGCAACCCGCGGGCGACACGTTCATGCCGGAATTCGATATGAGTCAATGGCGCGAAACGTCTTCCCAATCATTCGTGCCGGACGAGAAGCACGCCTACCCCTATCGTTTCACCGTCTACGACAGAATACGAAATCAGTAACGCGCTTTATCAGCGTCAGGGCCAGAATATTGCTTCTGGCATGGCCTTAAGGAGGTACGCGTGAGCCAGCGCAAGACGGCAGTAAAGGGGATGCTGCAGCTCGAAGAGCTGCGCGATCTCGTGTCGCGTGGCGATATCGAGACCGTCGTCGTCGGATTCACCGACCATTACGGACGCCTCTTCGGCAAGCGCTACGATGGCGAAATGTTCGTCGACGACATCATCGAGGAAGGCGCGCACGGCTGCGATTACCTGCTTACCACCGACATGGAGATGGTGCCCGTTCCCGGGTATAACTTCGCGAGCTGGGAACTGGGTTATGGCGATTTCCATCTCGTTCCGGATTTCAAGACCTTGCGTCTCGCCACCTGGCTCGACAAAACCGCCATGGTGCTGTGTGACCTGAAGAACGAGAAAACGCACGAGTACGTGGCGGTTGCACCTCGATCGATACTGCGCCGGCAACTGGACGCAGCGCAAGCGCTCGGCTATCAGAGCTATGCGGCAACCGAGCTCGAGCATTACCTCTTTAGGAAGAGCTACCGTGAGGCGTTCGATCACGACTATCGCAATCTGTCGCCCGGCGGCTGGTATCTCGAGGACTATCACATTCTCCAGGGCACACGCACCGAAGACTTCCATGCGGCGGTCAGACGGCATCTGAAATCATCCGGGGTGCCGGTCGAGACTTCGAAAGGCGAATGGGGTCTCGGCCAGCATGAAGTCAATGTTCGCTATGCCGAAGCGCTGGATATGGCCGACCGCCACGTCGTATTCAAGCAATGCATGAAGGAACTCGCCGACGCGGCCGGCTGCAGCGTGACTTTCATGGCGAAGTTCACCTCCGACCAGGCAGGCTCGAGCTGCCACATCCATCTGAGTCTGTGGCGCGATGGGCAAAACGTGTTTCCGGGCAGTCAGAGCCTCGGCCCCGTGCAATGCTCAGATGTTTTCCGCTGGTTTCTCGGCGGCTGGATCGCACACGTGCCCGACGTGATGGTGTTCTACGCGCCGACGATCAACTCGTACAAGCGCTATGTCGACGGTTCGTGGGCGCCGACACGACTCGCATGGAGCTATGACAACCGCACCGCGGGGTTCCGAGTCGTCGGGACAGGCAAGAGCCTGCGCATTGAATGTCGTATACCGGGAGCCGACTGCAATCCGTATCTTGCCCTTGCAGCGGCCCTCGCCTCGGGACTTGACGGCGTCAGGAATCGCATCGAACCGCCGGACCACTTCAGTGGCGACGTCTACGCCGCGCGCAACCTGCCACGCGTGCCGTACACCCTGGCTGAGGCAACGGACCTTTTCCAACATAGCGATTTCGCGAAGCGCGCTTTCGGTTCGGACGTGGTCGATCATTACCTCCATTTCTTCAGGACCGAACAGAAGGCCTACAACTTCGCTGTCACGGATTGGGAGCGGCGGCGTTATTTCGAGAGGATTTGAACTACGACCATGAGGCTCAAGGATAAAGTCGCATTGATTACCGGGGCGGGCAGCGGCATCGGCCGCGAGTCGGCGTTGCTCTTCGCGCGTGAAGGCGCGGCGATCGCTGTGGTCGACGTGAATGATCAGGCAGGTCACGAAACTGTCGCGATGGTGGAACAGCAGGGCGGACGCGCTGCATACTGCCGCGCCGACGTGTCGAAGGCAGCGGACTGCGAGCACATGATCGCACTCGCCGAAAAGCAGTTCGGCAAGCTCGATGTGTTGTTCAACAACGCAGGCATCATGCACAGCAAGGACGACGACGCGCTGACGACAGATGAGGCCATCTGGGATCTGACGATGAACATCAATGCAAAAGGCGTGTTCTTCGGCTGCAAGTACGGCATTCCCGCGTTGCGTCGTGCCGGAGGCGGTTCGATTATCAATACGGCTTCGTTCGTCGCACTGCTCGGCGCCGCCACACCGCAGATTGCGTACACGGCCAGCAAAGGGGCGGTTCTCTCGCTCACGCGCGAGCTCGCCGTGATCCACGCGAAAGAAGACATCAGGGTCAATGCGCTGTGCCCCGGACCACTGCGCACACCGCTTCTCATGAGCTTTCTCGATACCGATGAAAAGAAGCAACGGCGCCTCGTCCACATACCGATGGGCCGATTCGGCGAAGCGAAGGAGATCGCCTACGCGGCGGTGTACCTCGCATCGGACGAATCATCGTACGTTACCGGCACTGAATTCCTCGTTGACGGCGGACTCACTGCAGCCTACGTAACGCCGCAATGAAGGAACGCACGCAACGGACCGTCAGCCCGATAGACGGCTCGATCTACGTCGAGCGGGAGCTTGCCTCCGGCGGCCAGATCGAGAATGCTCTTGCACAAGCAGTAGCAGCACAACGGGCGTGGAAAAGCGTCCCTGTGGCTGAGCGTGCAAATATCTGCCAACGCATGACATCATGGTGCGTCGAGCACGCCGATACCCTGGCTGAAGAGCTGACGTGGCAGATGGGGCGTCCCCTTGCGCACAGCCCGTTCGAAATTCGCCGCGGTTTTGCCGAGCGCGCAACTCACATGGCAGACATCGCGGAAGCCGCGCTTGCCGACATCCAGACCGAACAAAAGGAGAATTTTCATCGGTTCATACGGCGTGAACCGCTCGGCGTCGCGCTCGTCATCGCGCCGTGGAATTACCCCTGGCTCACGTCGGTGAACGCAGTCGTGCCCGCTCTGCTGGCCGGCAATAGCGTGATCCTGAAAATGGCGCAGCAAACGCCGCTCGTCGCAGAACGCTACGCAGAGGCTTTCAAAGCAGCCGGGTTGCCCGCTGGCGTTTTCCAATTCGTGCACATCGACCACGAACAGGTCGCACGCGTCATACAGGATGAACGCATCGCGTATGTCGCGTTCACCGGCTCCGTCGGCGGCGGTCATGCGGTGCAACGTGCCGCGGCGGAGCGCTTCATCGCGAGCGGCCTCGAGCTTGGGGGCAAGGACCCCGCTTATGTGCGCGCCGATGCCGAGCTTCAACCCACGATCGAGAACCTGGTCGATGGCGCATTTTTCAACGCGGGCCAGTCGTGCTGCGCGGTCGAGCGCATCTACGTGCACCGCGACATTTACAGTGATTTCGTCGAAGGCTTCGTTGAGTTAACCAAACAGTATCGGCTCGGCAGTCCCCTGGATCGGGACACCACGCTCGGACCGATGGTGCGTGTCGATGCGGCGGACAACGTGCGCAATCAGGTGGAAGAGGCGATCACAATGGGCGCTAAAGCGCTTGTCGACGTCTCCCGTTTTCCGACAGCCAGGCACAATACGCCTTACGTCGCGCCTCAAGTGCTCACGAACGTCGATCATCGCATGCGGATCATGACTGAAGAGACATTCGGACCCGCCGTCGGGATCATGCGAGTTGAGGATGATGCAGAAGCCGTACGGCTGATGAACGACAGCCGCTATGGTCTAACAGCGTCCGTCTGGACCAGCGACGCGGACGCGGCCGTGCGCATTGGCGATCAGGTTGAAACAGGCACCTGGTTCATGAACCGCTGCGACTACCTGGACCCCGCGCTTGCATGGACAGGTGTGAAAGACTCGGGCCGCGGCTGTACATTGTCTCGGCTCGGCCTGGAATCCTTTACACGTCCCAAGTCGTTCCATCTCCGGTTGAAGCAGTAGAACATCGCAACGGCTTACCGCTACGGGTCACGGCTCACGAATATCATGAACATCGGCCTTCTCGCCTGCGACGACGTCCCCGACCGCTTTCGGCACATTGCGGGCGGCTACCAGGACATGTTCGATGCCCTGCTGCGCCCTTATGTACCCAATCTTCATTTCACACGCTTCGACGTGTGCCAGGGCGATGTTCCGGCCACACCGGACGCATGCGATGCCTATGTCTGCACCGGCTCGCGCTTTTCCGTGTACGACGAGCGCGACTGGATAGAAGCGCTCAAAGCTTGCGTGCGCGACATACACGACGCAGGCAAGACCTTCGTCGGCATTTGTTTCGGCCACCAGATGCTCGCGCAGGCGCTCGGCGGTCATGTCGGCCGCGCTCAGCAGGGTTGGGGTGTGGGTGTACTCGACATGACGATCATCCAAGCGGAACAGTGGATGCAGCCGCAGCAGGATCATTGCAAGCTGCAGTACATGCATGCAGATCAGGTGCAGGCGCTCCCGCCCGAGAGCGAATTACTCGCCAGTGCACCCCACTGTCCCGTGGCGATGTTCCGCGTCGGCGAGACCATGCTCGGCATCGAGGGCCACCCCGAGTTTCCCGCGCCCTATGTCGAAGCGCTGCTGCGCGACCGCAAGCAACGTATCGGCGCCGAAACGGTAGCGACGGCACTCGACAGCCTGAGCGAGCGCACAGACGAGAAAATAGCTGGCCGCTGGATCGCCAACTTTATCTCGAGCGGCGCTGCGCCCCGCTCGACGAAGGGAGGGGAACCGATGGTTCCCCTCCCTTCGCGGCGGTAAACGAACAGGGAGAACCCAAGGTTCTCCCCGTTACCTCTTTCCTACGGTTGCGGCGGCCTTACGCTCGATGAGATGGAGCGATCGTGAGATCGCCGAAGGAAGAGAGGTTACGGAGAGGAACGTAGGTTCTTCTCTGTTCGTGTACCGCGCCCACCGCGCGGTGCGACCCTTACTCAGGTCGCACGCAATCTACGTAATACTTGAGCTCCCCTTGCGACTTCTCGACCACGAGACCATGTATGTCGGTCTCGAAACCCGGGAACTGGGAGTTGAATTGACGCGCGAACTGCAGGTAGCCCATGATCGTGGCGTTGAAGCGCTCTCCCGGTATCAGCAGGGGAATACCCGGCGGATAAGGCGTCAGCAGGACACTGGTAATGCGCCCTTCGAGCTGGTCGATTCCGATACGGTCAATCTCTCCGTGGGCGAGCCGCGACCAGGCGTCACCGGGTTTCATTGCCGGTACCATGCTCGACAGATACATCTCCGTAGTCACACGCGCAACGTCAAACGACTTGTAGACGCCGTGAATCTGATCGCACAGATCTCTAAGACCGATCTTCTCGTACGTAGGAAATTGGTTCAGGAACTCCGGCATCACGCGCCATAGCGGACGATTGTTGTCGTAATCGTCCTTGAACTGCTGCAGCTCCGTGACCAGCGTGTTCCAGCGGCCTTTCGTAATGCCGATCGTGAACATGATGAAGAACGAATAGAGCCCGGTCTTCTCCACGATGATCCCGTGCTCCGCGAGATAGCGCGTGACGATGATGGCCGGGATGCCGGTTTTTGCAAACTTCCCCGTCACGTCGAGCCCGGGCGTGATGATGGTCGCCTTGATCGGGTCGAGCATATTGAAACCGGGTGCGAGATCGCCGAAGCCATGCCAGCGCTCGTTCGCGCGCAGCATCCAGTCTTCGCGACTGCCAGTGCCTTCGGCGGCCAGACGCTCCGGTCCCCAGACTTTGAACCACCAGTCCTTTCCGAACTCGGCATCGACTTTGCGCATTGCGCGCCGGAAGTCGAGCGCTTCGTGTATCGACTCCTCTACCAGCGCTGTCCCACCGGGCGGCTCCATCATCGCTGCTGCGACATCGCACGACGCGATGATCGCGTACTGCGGCGAAGTCGACGTGTGCATGTGATACGACTCGTTGAACACATGCAGATTGAGCATGAGCTTTTCGCTGTCCTGCACGAGGATCTGCGAAGCCTGCGATAGTCCGGCAAGCATCTTGTGCACCGACTGGGTCGAGAAAATCATCGACTCCTTGCACCGGGGGCGGTCGCGGCCGATCGCGTGCATGCCGCGGTAGTAATCGTGAAAAGTCGCGTGCGGCAGCCATGCTTCGTCGAAATGCAGCGTATGGATTTTACCGTCCAGCATCTCCTTGATCGTGTCCACGTTGTACACGATGCCGTCGTACGTGCTCTGGGTGAGCGTCAGGACGCGGGGCTTCGCCTTGACGTCCCGCGCGAACGGATTCGCGCGAATTTTTTTCTCGATGTTCTCCCAGCGGAACTCCTCGCGCGGGATCGGGCCGATGATGCCGAAGTGATTGCGTGTCGGCATCAGGAACACCGGTACCGCACCCGTCATCGTGATCGCGTGGAGAATCGACTTGTGGCAGTTGCGATCGACGATGACGATATCCCCCGGCGCCACCGTGTAATGCCAGACCATCTTGTTAGACGTCGACGTGCCGTTGGTGACGAAGAACAAATGGTCGCAGTTGAATATTCGCGCAGCGTTCTTTTCCGACGCGGCGACCGGACCCGAGTGATCGAGGAGCTGCCCCAGCTCGTCGACGGCGTTACACACGTCCGCGCGCAGCATGTTCTCGCCGAAGAACTGGTGGAACATCTGCCCGACAGGGCTTTTCAGGAACGCGACGCCGCCCGAGTGGCCCGGGCAGTGCCACGAATACGAACCGTCCTGAGCGTAGTGGACCAGCGCCCTGAAAAACGGCGGCGCGAGACTGTCGAGGTACGTTTTCGCCTCGCGCACGATATAGCGGGCGACGAACTCCGGCGTGTCCTCGAACATGTGAATGAAGCCGTGAAGCTCGCGCAGCACATCGTTTGGGATGTGGCGTGACGTGCGCGTCTCGCCGTAGAGGAAGATCGGAATGTCGGCATTGCGGAACCGGATCTCCTTGACGAACTTGCGCAGCTGCTCGACGGTCTTTGCAGCGTCCTCCGGTGTGCTGACGCCGAGCTCTTCGTCGTCGATCGACAGGACGAAGGCGGAGGCGCGGCTCTGCTGCTGGGCGAAGCTGGAAAGGTCGCCGTAGCTCGTCACGCCGATGACTTCCATCCCTTCTTCTTCTATCGCTTTCGCGAGCACGCGTATGCCCATCCCGCTCGCGTTCTCGGTGCGAAAATCCTCATCGATGATGATGATCGGAAATCGAAATCTCACGGGCGCTATTCCTGAAGAGAAAGTCTATGAATGCAAACAGCGTGCGCCTCGAGACGCGCACTGACAAAAACAAACGAAGGGCTTGGGATGAAGGGCGCGTGAAACGGACCCGGCGGCGGTCATGTGTCGAGCAAAGAGCGGAGAGCGGCCATAAGCTTATGTGCGGAGCGCATTCGCGCGGAATTCTACACCTCAGTGTGAGGATAGAAGCGTCGCGCGCCGGCTTCGAGACGTCTAATTCCTTCCGCTCCGGGTCGGTCAGGTATTCTGGACGACGATCTTCGGGAACGCCGCCGAATGGTCCTGCTGTTTCTCGGCGATCTTCACCGCCACGCGACGCGCAATGCGCTTATAAATCTCTGCCGTGCGTCCGTCGGGATCGGCGACAACCGTGGGCATGCCGGAATCTGCCTGCTCGCGGATCTTGATATCGAGCGGGAGAGCACCGAGCAGCTCCACGCCGTAATCCTTACCCATGCGCTCGCCGCCGCCTTCACCGAAAATGCGCTCCTCGTGGCCGCAGCTGCTGCAGATGTGGAGACTCATGTTCTCGACGATGCCGAGGATCGGGATCCCCACCTTCTCGAACATCTTGAGGCCTTTGCGGGCATCGATCAGCGCGATGTCCTGGGGCGTCGTCACGATGACGGCACCGGTGACCGGCACCCGCTGTGCGAGCGTCAGCTGGATATCGCCTGTGCCCGGCGGCAGGTCGACGATCAGGTAATCGACTTCACGCCACTGGGTCTCGTTGAGCAACTGCTCCAGTGCTTGGGTGACCATCGGCCCGCGCCACACCATCGGCGTTTCCGTGTCGATCAGGAAACCGATGGACATCGCCTGCAATCCGTGGCCCTCCATCGGCTCGAGTTTCTTGCCGTCCTTCGACTGCGGTCGGCCGGTGATTCCGAGCATCATGGGCTGCGAGGGCCCATAAATGTCGGCATCCAGCACGCCGACCGATGCGCCTTCGGCCGCGAGCGCGAGCGCGAGATTGACGGCAGTCGTGCTTTTACCGACCCCCCCCTTACCCGAAGCGACAGCGATGATATTGCGGACGCCGGGAATCAACTTCACGCCCCGCTGGACCGCGTGCGGAACGATCTTCATCGTGACATTCACGTTCACTGACCCAACGCCCGGCAGGCTTTTGAGTTTTGCAGTGACTTCCTTGCGGATGGGCTCGATCTGGCTCTTTGCCGGGTAGCCGAGCAGGATGTCGACAGAGACCTTGTCTCCTTCGACCTTGGCGTTGCGCGCGGACTTGGATGACACATAGTCCTTGCGCGTGTTGGGATCGGTCAGCTCTTTCAGTGCGTCAAGCACTTGCTGCTCGGTGACGTCCATAGGAATTCCTAGGTTCAAACGCGCATCAGCGGATCGGGCACGAATCGCCTTTCTCCGTTCGGAGAAGGCTCGGGGATGAGGGCACCTCGCGTAAGGGCGGCATTCTAATCAATTCGGTTAGAATTCACACCTTTAAGTTCCCCTGCAGCATGGCTACGCGCCGCATTCTCGTCACCTCTGCGCTCCCTTACGCGAATGGGTCCATACACCTTGGGCACCTGGTCGAGTACATCCAGACGGATATATGGGTCCGGTTTCAGAAAATGCACGGGCACGAGGTCCATTACGTCTGCGCGGACGATACGCACGGCACGGCCATCATGCTACGTGCCGAGAAGGAAGGCATCACCCCTGAAGCGCTGATTACCCGCGTTCTGGAAGAGCACAAACGCGATTTCGCGGGTTTCAGAGTCGAGTTCGACAACTACTACACCACCCATTCGGAGGAAACGCGCGCGCTTTCCAGCGAGTTCTACAGGCGCCTGAAAGCTGCAGGCCTGATCGATGTGAAGCCGGTCGAGCAGTTCTACGATCCGGTGAAAGAAATGTTCCTGCCGGATCGCTTCATCAAAGGCGAATGTCCGAAATGCGGCGCGAAAGACCAGTACGGCGATTCCTGTGAGGTCTGCGGATCCACGTACAGCCCCACGGATCTGAAAAATCCCTACTCGGTTGTCTCGGGCGCGAAGCCGATCCGCAAGACTTCCGACCACTATTTCTTCAGGCTATCGGATTCGCGCTGCAAGACATTCCTCCAGCAGTGGACGCAGGAAAACGACCATCTGCAACCGGAAGCGCGCAACAAGATACGCGAATGGTTCGATCAGGGACTCAACGACTGGGACATTTCGCGCGATGCACCCTACTTCGGCTTTGAAATCCCCGACGCGCCGGGGAAGTATTTCTACGTATGGCTGGATGCACCGATCGGTTATTTCGGCAGCTTCAAAAACCTCGCTGATCGCACAGGTGTCGACTTCGATCGGTTCGTAAAGGACGGTTCAGACACTGAGCTCATCCACTTCATCGGTAAGGACATCCTGTATTTCCACGCATTGTTCTGGCCGGCGATGCTCAAGTTTTCAGCACACCGTACGCCAAGCCACGTCTATGCGCACGGCTTTCTCACGGTCAACGGCGAGAAAATGTCGAAATCGCGCGGAACCTTCATCACCGCCGAGAGCTATCTCGCGCAGGGGCTCAACCCGGAATGGCTGCGTTACTACTACGCAGCGAAGCTCGGCCAGTCGATGGAAGACATCGACATGAACCTCGATGATTTCGTCGCACGCGTGAACAGCGACCTCATAGGTAAGTACGTCAACATTGCCAGCCGCGCGGCGGGTTTTGTGACCAAGTACTTCGCCGGGAAATTGGCGCCCGTTGATCCTGTGAGCAAAAGTACGTTCGAAGCAACTGCCATCGCATATGGCAGCGAACACCTGATTCGATCCGCGTACGACCAGCGCGAATACAGCAAAGCCATACGGGAAATCATGCGTGTTGCAGACGCAATCAATCAGCGTTGGGACAAGGCGAAACCCTGGGCGCTCGCGAAAGATTCGACTCAGCTCAAAGCATTCCACGAGATCTGCTCCGATTGCCTGGATGCATTCCGGATCCTCACGTATTACCTGGCTCCCGTGCTCCCGGAAACGGCGGCTCGGGCAGCAGACTTGCTTGGCATTCCGCAGCCATTCCTGTGGGCGAATCTACGCACCCCCATCGTTCAGGTGAAGGAGTATCAGCATCTCATGACGCGCGTGGATGCCAAGCAAATTAAGGCGCTGGTAGATGCGAACCGCGAAACGCTGCAGCCCGCGCCAGCGAGGGCGGCGGCGCAAAGCGCGACCCCAAAACAGGAGAAAACAGTGGCAGCCGCAGCAGAGCCGCAACCTATTTCGATCGAAGACTTCGCCAAGATCGACCTGCGCATCGTCCGTATCGTCAACGCGGAACACGTGGAAGGCGCGGACAAGCTGTTGAAGCTGACGCTCGATGTCGGATCGCTGGGCACGAGGCAGGTCTTTGCCGGGATCAAGTCCGCATACGATCCCGACACTCTGAAAGGACGACTCACGGTGATGGTGGCCAATCTCGCGCCGCGCAAGATGAAGTTCGGAATGTCCGAAGGCATGGTGCTCGCCGCTTCTGGCGACGCGCCGGGGCTTTATCTTCTCTCGCCCGACTCTGACGCTGAGCCCGGTATGAAAGTGAAGTAGGCACCGGTCAAAACCCAACACCAGGAACGCGAAGGTCACAAAGGAAGAAGCGAAGAAGCAAGGACGCCGAGGAAATGCAAATCGTAGTGCCGAGGTGACAGGGTTTCGTTTGCGTCCTTTGTTACCTTCGCGTCCTTCCCATTCTGCTTTTGGTACTTAAGAACTGGTGGTGAGGCCATGAAGCTGGAGCACATCGAAGCAATCGCAGTCGAGATACCGCTGAAGAAAAACTTTGGCGGCTCGACCTACGCCGTCCTCAAGCGCTGTACCGTGGTGACGCGGCTACGCACGAGCGACGGGCTTACCAGCGAGGTCTATAACGGCGACAACCGCGAGCACGGCCGTGAAATCCTTCGTCTGCTCACCGATGAGCTGTTTCCGCTCATCAAGGGAATGAGCGTTTTCGAAAGCGAGCGCATGTGGGAGAAGATGTTTGCCCTGTCCCACACGAACCGCGACCGCAAGACACTGCTCGAAGCGATCGCGTGCCTCGATTGTGCTGTGTACGACCTCATCGGCAAAGCGCTCGGAAAAAGTGTGCGCGAGCTGCTCGGCGGTTATCGTGACAGGCTGCAGATCATCTCCATCGGCGGCTATTACATGGAAGGCAAGACGCTCGCCGACATCGGCCGCGAGATGGAGCTTTATCGGAATGCCGGCATGGCGGGCTGCAAATTCAAGGTCGGCGGCCTCGCGCCCAGAGAAGACGCAAAGCGCGTCGAAGCGGCTCGCAAAGCGGCCGGCGATGATTTCGTGCTTGCCGTCGACGCGAACCGTGGCTGGAATGCGACCGACGCCATCGAATTTGCTCGCCTCGTCGAGCATCTGGACATCCGCTGGTTCGAAGAACCCTGCCACTGGTACGACGATGCGGCAATGATGGCTCGCGTTCGTCAGTCCACCCGCATTCCGGTCACGGCAGGTCAATCCGAAATAACGAGCCATGCGGTGCGTCGCCTCGTCGATGCCGGGGCGGTGGATTTTGTGAACTACGATGTCTCTGAAGGCGGCGGTGTGACTGACTGGCGCCGTGCCGCCGCGCTGTGCGCCACGGCGGGCGTCGAGATGGCGCATCACGAAGAGGCCCAGATCGCACAGCACCTGTTGTCAGCCGTTCCCCACGGCACATATGCCGAGTGCTTTGCCGATCCAGAGCGCGATCCGATTTGGCAGTCGATGTGGGTAAACCGGCCGCAGGCGAAGAATGGGTGGATTGATGTCTCGCGCGGTCCCGGATTCGATATCCAGCTCGACCCGGGCCTGGTGCAACGCTACCGAGTGAACTAAAGCGGCTCAAACACTCGAGGCCGGGTCACTGTCCGCACGGCCGGAGCGTGGCGCCGCGAGCAGCCCGAGCGTTTCGAAGCGCAGAAAAAGCTCTCGGCAAACCCACGCATCCGTTGCTGCATAGGTAATCTGCGCGTCGGACAGGCGGCGCGCGGCCCAATTCGACGTGCGGTTGCCCTTTGGAATTCGGATGCCGAGGAAAATCCCTGCAAGGTTGCGCAATCCTGTCTGGCTCAGGCCGTAGCCTCGGGCGATGAGACCCAGGTCGAGCACATTTTTCTCTTCGAACGGAAACACCGCCTTGAGCGAACGCAGATCGTGCGCCAGCGCCACGCCCGCCTTGACGATGCGCGATGCCTCCAGCAGTTCGGTGACAATCGGGAATGCATCCACCTGGCTCAGCTGGAACAGATACGCCGCGCGAGCCGTGGCCACCTGGACCAGACACGGCAGGTAGCTCTCGCCCTTTTTGAACGAAGGCCTCGTCTCCGTATCGAGGCCTACCACGTTCTCGTGGCTGATGTCCTCCAGGGCCTGCTCCAGATCTTGCGCAGTTGCGACCATGCGCACGTCCCCTCCATAGCGCCGAATCGGCAGGTTGGCGAGATCCTCTTTGGAAATGGAGCAAGGGATGGGATTGCTGAGAGCGGATTGGGTGGCGCGACTCATGTATGCATTCCGGGCGAGCCGCACATCTTAGACGATCCGCAGTCTGAATGACCGCCGCTCGTCTGCACGCGCGCTGTCGAAGCTTAAGTGGATTGCCTGCAGAGACCTCCGCCGTCGGGCCGATTCGCGCCGATTCTGCTATCTGGATCCCATCGTTTTCCCAGTGCGACCGCTTCCCGACGCCATTTCCATTCGGTCCTAAAAGGGCATAACGTATGTTGAAAATACACTCGTCGCAAACGTTGAAGCGGATGACGCGCCGTCTTCGCAGTGTGCTGCCGTTGACCTCGTGACTACGGGAAAGAAAGCTCAGGCTGTCGACCCCGCTCAATGATGAGACGAAAACTCCAAGGAGTGCTCCATGATGGCAACCGGCAAAGCAAAACCCAGGCACGAAGTCGATCTGGAACAAGTAGGCAAACTGGTGGAGGAACTCGAGCGTGATTTGGAAACGATCCGTAGTGATTCCACAGCCGTCCAACGACTGAAAGACGAAGTGCAGACCCTCAAGAACGTTCTCGGCTCTCCCGTTCGCCGGCATCATTGGATCAGGGATGGCTTGCAGAGTATCCGCGATGTTTTTGAGACTGCACGCGATACGGCGGTCGCGGACGGCCTGAAAGGCAGTCAGTATCTGGCAGAAATCGGCAGGATATTGGGGATGTAAGTCGGATCGCTGCCTGATTACAGTATCGGACGCGAAAATGGGAACCGCGCGCTGATAGCCAGCGCGCTGTTGATCCAGATCGAGGCTTTCACAAGGCTAAGTGATCGCGGTCAATATGCCCTGCATGATCGCGAGCGGCGTGGGCGGGCAACCGGAGACGCAAATGTCGACCGGAAGCACGTTCGACACGCGCCCCAGGGTCGCGTAGCTCTCGCCATATATTCCCCCCGTACAGGCGCACTCTCCGAGAGCGACGACGAGCTTCGGCTCAGGCGTCGCGTCATACGTACGCTTCAAGGCGAGCTCCATGTGCCGGGACACAGGCCCCGTTACGAGCAGCATGTCCGCATGGCGCGGGCTCGCGACAAACCGGATACCGAGTCCTTCCAGGTTGTAATAGGGATTGTTGAGGGCATTGATTTCGAGCTCGCAGCCGTTGCACGAGCCGGCATCGACATGGCGGATCGTGAGTGCGCCGTGAAATCGTTTCGCAATCTGCGCGCTCAGTGCTTTAGAGACGCGCAGCGACTCATCGGGCGCCGGCGCGGGCTCCGTTTTGATACCGATGATGGCGATTTGTTTGAGCAGTTGGAACATGGTTTCTTCGTCAGCGGTCAGCGGTCAGCCGTATAAGTGAAAAGCAGCGTGTTATTAACGTGCGTAGAAGGCAGCTCACGGCTGACCGCTAACGCTTGACCACTGACCGGTTCAGAGATCATGTCCACTGTACGACAAGTTGAACGACTTGTTGATCAGCGGAAAATCCGGAACGATGTTGCCGAGCGCCGCATGCTCCAGTAGCGGCCAGTTCTGCCACGACGGATCGTGCGGATGCAGGCGGCGAATGGCGCCCGCGGGGCCGAGCTCGAGCGCCATGAAAACTTCGCCACGCCAGCCTTCCACCCAGCCGATGCCAGTGGCGCCTTCCGCCGCCGTGGGCAATTGCGCGAGCGTTGCGCGCGTGGGCAGCGCCTCCAGTATCGCGCGAATCAGTCGCAACGATTCCGTAATCTCGTCGAAACGCACGATGACGCGGGCGGCTACGTCGCCATTGCGGTGTGTCGCCATGTGCACGTCAAGCCGATCGTACGGGGAACATGAAAACTGCGCCCGCAGGTCCCACGCCTGCGCACTCGCACGCCCTGCAAGTCCTATGAGCCCAAGCCGCGCGGCCAGCTCGGGCGCGACGCGGCCGGTGCCGATGAATCGATCCTGAAGGCCCGGATGCTCGTCGTAGATGGAGCGCAGGAGGAGAAGCTCGCTCTCCAATGCATCACACTCAGCTCGAATGCGGGACGACTCCTCCGCGCTGACGTCGATCAGGACACCCCCGGGAACGATGAGATCCATGAGATAGCGATGACCGAAGATGGCAGCATTCAGGCGCAGCATGTCTTCCTTGAGCCGCGAGAACTGCGTCAGACCGAAAGCAAGACCGGCATCGTTGCCCAGAAAACCCAGGTCACCCAGGTGATTGGCCACGCGCTCGCGCTCGAGCAGCAGTGCACGCAGCCACGCTGCTCGCGAAGGCGCCTCGCCGCCGCATGCACTCTCCACCGCCATCGCATACGCCCACGCGTACGCGACGGTTGAATCACACGAGATGCGGCCGGCAAGTTTGGCGCCCGTCACGCAATCCATCTGCTCGAACCGCTTCTCCACGCCTTTGTGTTTGTAGCCAAAACGCTCTTCGAGCTTCAGCACGCGTTCGCCTACGACGGAAAAGCGAAAGTGCCCCGATTCGATCGTGCCCGCGTGCACCGGCCCGACCGGAATCTCGTGGACGCCGTCGCCCGCAACCGACACGAACGGATAATCATCGATGTGATCGGCGGCGTAACTCTCGAAAGCTGACCCGTCGCCAAGGAAATCCTTTCTCAGCGGGAAAACATCGGGTGGCCACGCAGCGTGACGCAGCCACTTGCGCTCGTCGGCCGGGACTGTCGCGCGCAAGCCCAGCAGGTCGAACACCGCCCGCTGCATGCGATTGGCTGCCGGGAACACATTACTCACATCGGGATACGTTTCTTCCGACAGCGGGAGCGTCATGACGATGATGCCGGGCTGCACGACGAGCGCTGCGTGCACCGCAAAGCGCGGCTTCGCGCCGTCGCTGCGATCGCTACCCCACAACGCGAGGAGCCTGCCGCCGCTTGCCTCCGCGTGGATGCTCGCCGCGAGCCACTGAGACGCATCTACCTCGGCGCCCCACGCTGGCACGGCGCCCGGAAGTTCTTCAGCGGCTAATTCCAGATTACCAATCTTCATCGATCAGCCGATCAGTTGCGCTGCCTGCCGATACCACTCGGCCAGATACGGCGGAATGTAGAGGCCCAGCATGAGCACGATAGCGAGATGCAAGAACACCGGCAGCAACGCAGGCGCATGCGGAAGACGCTTTGCCGTCGTTTCCCCGAAGACCATGCTTTGTACGCGTGCAAATATGGCGGCGAAAGCTACGCCGAGCGCGACCAGCAGTATGGGTGTCGCCCAGGGCTGCTGCTGCATCGCCGTTGTCAGGATCAGGAACTCGCTCGCGAATACGCCGAAGGGCGGTATTCCCAGTATTGCGAGGCTTCCCAGCATGAGGCCCCACCCGATCGTTGGATTGGTTACGACAAGGCCACGTATGTCGTCCATCACCTGGCTGCCCGTCTTCTGAACGGCGTGACCGACCACGAAAAAAATGGCGGATTTCGTGAGGCTGTGAACCGTCATGTGCAGCAGCCCGGCGAAGGTTGCGACTGCACCGCCCATGCCGAACGCAAAGGTCATCAGCCCCATGTGCTCGATCGACGAGTACGCAAACATGCGCTTGACGTCACGCTGACGCGACAGGAAAAACGCTGCGATCACTACGGAAAGCAGACCGAAGCCCATCATGAGGTTGCCGGCGAAGTTGTTTCCGAGCGCGCCCTCGACAAGCACTTTGCAGCGCACGACCGCGTACAGCGCGACATTGAGCAGCAGGCCCGAAAGCACCGCCGACATCGGCGTCGGGCCTTCGGCGTGCGCATCGGGCAACCAGTTGTGCAGCGGGACTAGCCCCACCTTGGTGCCATAACCTACGAGCAGGAAAACGAATGCGAGCGAAAGGACCGTAGGCTCCAACTCGCCTTTCACCGCATTCAGATGCGTCCAGAGAAGCGCCGTCCCACCTGCCCCGAGCAGCTTTTCCGCGGCGAAGTAGAGCAGGATCGTGCCGAACAGCGCCTGCGCGATTCCAACGCCGCACAGGATGAAGTACTTCCAGGCGGCTTCGATACTTTTCGGTGTGCGGTACAGGCTCACGAGCAGCACCGTGCTGAGGGTTGCCGCTTCCATCGCGACCCACAATACACCCATGTTGTTCGCGAGCAGCGCGAGCAGCATCGTGAAAATGAAGAGCTGATACATGCCGTGATAGAGGCGCATCATCATGGCGGTCACACGGCCGTGCGTGCGCTCGTTCATCATGTAAGGCCGGCTGAAGAGCGCCGTCGTAAAGGCAACGAACGCAGTGAGCGCGACGAGAAACACGTTGAACGAATCAACGAAGAAAAGTTCATCGGCCGCCAGCAGCGAACCGACCTCTACGACCCGTGTCGTCAGAAAACCGGCCGCGACAAACGCCGCCAGGCTGAACGCGACGTTGAGGACCGCCGCACGCGGGTGCGCGCCGAAAATGAGCAGCACCACGCAACCCGCAAGCGGCAGACCGAGAAGGAACAGGATCTCGGTCACTGGTCGGTCTCCTTGAGCTTCTCCATATGCCGCAGATCCAGACTGTCGAACGCTTCACGCACCTGAAAGAAAAAGATGCCGAGAATCAGCACGCCCACCAGCACGTCGAGTGCGATGCCGAGCTCCACGGCGAGCGGCATGCCGTAGGTCGCGCTCGTTGCAGCGAAAAACAGGCCGTTCTCGAGCGCGAGAAAACCAATCACTTGGGGCACCGCTTTGCGCCGCGTGATCATCATCAGGAACGACAGCAACACGATCGCTATCGCAATCCCGAGTGTGCTGCGAGTAATCGTGCCGGCGAGCTGCGAGATCGGCAATGCAAGGTTGAACGCGAACACGACGAGCGCGATGCCCACGAGCATCGTCGCGGGTATGTTGATGAGGGTCTCGACGTCCCACCGGATGTTCAAACGAACGATCAGGCGGTGAAGTATCCACGGCAGCAGGATCGCCTTGAGCGCGAACGTGAGCAATGCCGAGTAGTACAGGTGTGTCTGACCGGTAGAGTAGCCGATCACGATGTTGTTCGTGGCCAGCACCACGCCCTGCCAGGCATACAGATGAATCAGCGACAGGATGCGGCGCTGCGACAGCATTGCGAATGCGATCAGCAGCAGCAAGGCCGCCATCAGGTTGATGAGCTGTGCGCTAAGCGACACGGTTACGCACCGAGCAGCAGAAACGTGAGCATGCCAAGCACAGCCAGCAGAAACGCCATCCCGAGAAACTCCGGCGCTCGAAAGATTCGCATTTTCGCCGAGACAGTCTCGAGCACCGCCAGCGCTGCGCCGGCGAGAGCAAGCTTCCCCGCAAAGGCGAGCACGGAAACGGGCAGCATCTGCCACTCCCCTGTTTGCGCCAGACCCCACGGCACGAAGAGCGCGATACCCAGCGCACAATAAGTCGTCAGCTTGATCGCAGTCGCCCATTCGATCAGGGCGAGATGGCGGGCGGAATACTCCAGGATCAACGCTTCGTGAATCATCGTAAGCTCGAGATGCGTTGATGGATTGTCGATGGGTATACGCGCGTTCTCCGCCAGCAGCACCATGACGAACGCGACGGCGGCGAATGCAAGGCTTGGATAAATCGCGAACTGCCGATGCGCGAGCGCGTCTGCAATCGCGTTGAGCGACGTCGATTGCGCAATCAGAAGGGGCGTGAAAAACACCATCAGCAGCGCCGGCTCCGACAGGCTGGCTACAAGCATTTCGCGACGTGCACCCATGGTGCCGAACGCGGTTCCGATGTCCATCGCGGCCAGTGCCGCGAACACGCGAGCCAACGCAAAGATGCCGACCAGAGCAATCACGTCGGCGGCGGGCGAGAACGCGAGATCCGTCTCGATCACCGGAACGATGCTCGCGGCGAGGACCATGCAACTGAACTGCACGTAAGGCGCCGCGCGGAATACCGGCGATGCGTTTTTTGCAAGCACCGCATCCTTGTGGAAAAGCTTGCGCATGACGCGATAGGGCTGCAGCACGCCTGCGCCACTGCGGTTCTGCAGCCACGCGCGACACTGATTGAGCCAACCCAGAAATGCCGGCGCGAGCACCACCACAAGCAAGGTTTGCGTGAGCTGCGAAAGGATGCTTTCGAAGAACGGGGACAACTCTAAGGCGCTCCTTCGCGCAGTTCATCCTGACCCACGCCGTCCACACTTCGACTGCGGGGTACCCTACCCCTGCTCAGCACGACCGCGTTTTTGAGAGGGCTTCCAGTCATCGAGCCAGGAGCAGCAGCGCGATCAGGGTTACGAAGCTGTACAGAAGATAGAGGTAAATCCGTCCGTGCTGCAGCACGCTCACCCACTCCGACACACGGTGGTTGAATTTCACCACGGGCACGTATAGCCAGTGCCAGAAGCGATCTTCAGTGGTCGCGGAATAGTAGGGTTGCGCGTCGAACGGACCCGGCATGTGGCGCTTGATTCGAAAAAATGGCTCGAAGATCTGCTTGATAGGCTGGCCAAAACCTTCCGCGGTATCCTGCATGCGTGGGGTGAGCGCTAGATAACCGCAATCCCACGGCAGATCCCGCCTGACGCGGCCGTGATAAAACTTGCGCACTGCAAGAAACGTCACCCCCACTCCGCCGGCGATCCCGAGCAGAAACAGGAGCGGCGCATAGCTCGCCCGCGCGGCGCTCACCGGAGCGAGCAGCAGCCAGCCGTGTTCTCCCGCATTGGCGCCGACTGCATAGCGCACAAGAGGCAAGGTGACGTGATCGAGCAGCGCGATCACGCCGAACGGAAACACCCCGAGCAGCACACACGCGGCAGCAAGCCACGCAAGGCCGGCACGTTCCCAGCCGCCTGCATCGTGCGCTTTCGCCAGGCCGGGATCACGCGGTTGACCCAGAAAGATCACACCATAGAACTTCACCATCACGTACGCAGCTAGCGCAGAAGCGAGCACGAGAGCCGCCGAGCCCAGCGGCACCAGCATATTGAGATAAGGGTTAGGCAGGCCGGGCGAGAAAAGAAAGGCCTGCAAAAGCAGCCACTCCGAGACGAAACCATTCAAAGGCGGCAAACCGGCTATCGCGAGCGTCCCGACCAGCGCAAGCGCCCCAACCCATGGCATGCTTTGGATGAGGCCACCCAGCTTGCCCAGACGCCGCTCGCGTGTGGCATGCAGCACCGAGCCGGTCGCAAGGAACAGCAGACTTTTGAAGCACGCGTGGTTCAGGCAATGATAGAGGGTCGCTACAAGCGCGAGTGCCGCGAGTTGCGGATTATCGTAGGCGTGGAAAATGATGGTCAGCCCGAATCCGGCGACGACGATGCCGATGTGTTCGATCGACGAGTAAGCGAGCAGCCGTTTCATTTCCGTCTGCACGGCTGCGAACATCACGCCAAAGAGCGCGGTGAGCAGGCCGAGCACGAGCGCCACCACACCCCACCACCAGAGCTGAAACGGCAGCAGATCGAACGTCACGCGCAACATGCCGTAAATCGCGGTCTTCAGCATGACGCCGCTCATCAGCGCTGATACCGGAGACGGTGCCGCCGGATGCGCTTCCGGCAACCAAGCATGCAGCGGCAGCAGGCCCGCTTTGGCGCCGAAGCCGAACAGCGCGAGGAGGAAAGCGGTGCTTGCCCAGAAATTCGAGAGCTGACTCTGCCGCATCCCATCGAACGTGTAGTCGCCGCCCGCCCCGTGCGTCACGCCAAATGCGAGCAGTATGCCGATTGCACCAAGGTGCGCGAGCAGGAGATACAGGAAACCGGCGCTGCGGATTTCCGGAATGCGATGACTCGCAATCACGAGGAAGTATGAAGACACTGCCATCGTTTCCCACGCGACCATGAACAGGTACGCATCGTCTGCCAGCAGGACGAGCACCATCGCACTCAGGAAAACGTGGTACTGCAGGCACAGAAGCCCCGGCGCGGTGCCCTGCCCATGCCGGAAGTAGCCGCTTGAAAACAATGAAATGCCCGTGACGGCAAATCCCAGCAGCGCGATGAAGAAGGCCGACAGTGCGTCGAGGCGCAGATGAAACGGTAAATCCGGCAGGCCGAGCGGCAACACGGCCGCAGCAGGCGGCTGCGTCACCGAGACCGCCGCCGCAACTGTCAATGCGAGCGCTCCGGCTACGCTCAACGGGAACAGCACTCGGCTTACGAAGACGAGATGCTGCGGACGAACGAGGCCTGCCACGCCCAGTACCAGCCAGTACAGCACGACGCCGACGACAATGTCGAGCGGCAGCACTGCAGGCAATGTCATTTTATAGTTGTTTTGAGCGAGGAGCGTTCCAGCGTCGAATTGTAAGCGGGGGCGTCAGGGCCGCGCAAACCAGAGTCAAGACCCGGTGCTCGCAAGCGACCTTGCCTGGACCTCTGCAAAGCGCCTGTTTCGGCTGCGATGATATACTGCGCGGCCCGTTTCCCTATCCGTTGCTCACGCGCAGCTGCTCAGGAACTCGCTTTCATGAACATCGCCCCCGCGGTCATACGCGCCGAACCGCACACCGAGATCGGCAGCTTACTCCAGCAAGACGCGGGCGTCATTGTCGAGCGCTGGTGCAAAGTGGCTCGGGAAGAGCAACCCACAGCGAAGCGCGTATACCACGAAGTGCTGCGCGATCAGCTCACCGAATTCCTGGGCGCGATGGGCATAGCACTCAAGCATTCGGGCCGCCCCGGATCCGAACCCCACTGGAAAGCGAGCGAGCACGGCGAGCAAAGGTGGGACAGCGGCTGGTCGCTGACGGAGCTCGTGCGGGATTATCAGCTGATGCGGCTGGTCGTGCTCGAATATCTCGAGGAGAACCTCAGTCGGCCGCTGTATTACCGCGAGTCGATGGCAGTGGGTGTATTCATCGACGATGCCATAGCGGCAAGCATTGCTCGCTACGTCGCACATCGTGAGGATCACCTGCGTAACCTGACGCTCGCGCGGGCTAAAGAACTGGAGGATTTGAGCCGCCGCAAGGATGAGTTTCTCGCGATACTCGGGCACGAGCTGCGCAATCCGCTTGCACCGATCCGGAATTCGGTCGTCGTTCTGCGCCAGCTTCTCAGCGACAGTCCATCGGCGGTGGCCAAGTCGCTCGATGTTCTAGACAGGCAGAGTCAGCAGCTCGGCCGCCTGGTCGACGACCTTCTGGACATTGGCCGCATCAGCCGCGGGGAATTCGAGCTGCGCAAAACGCGCATCGATTTGCGCACTGCAATCGACCAAGCGCTGCAGATGAACGAGCCGCTGATCAAGTCCCGAGGGCATCAGTTGGATCTGTCGATCCCGGCGACGCCGCTGTATCTCGAAGCCGACCCGCATCGCATCACGCAGATCGTCTCGAACCTGCTGAATAACGCCGTTAAATATACAGAGCCCGGTGGCCAGATATGGCTTACGGTCGACGCCGAGGACAACACGGCCGTCGTGCGCGTCCGCGACAACGGCATCGGCATCGCTCCCGACATGCTGACACGCGTGTTCGACCTTTTCGCGCGCGTCGATCAGCCGCAGTCGAGCGGGCGTGAAGGTCTCGGCATCGGACTCGCACTCGTGCACCGTCTGGTGCAGCAGCATGGCGGCACGATCACGGCGCAGAGCGCGGGATTGGGAGCCGGAGCAGAGTTCACGGTGCGATTGCCGATGGAATCCGGCTCTCCGGACATGCAACCCGCCAAGGCAGATGCGACCCCCGCCGATCAAGTGCTCATTATCAAGCAGGTCAAAGAAGACAGGCACTGAGGGACGACGCCGCGAGCGCGACGTCGCGCTGCCGGACGGCTACGGCCGGATAACCGCCCAGCCCTGACGTTGCTTCTCAATGATTTCGATGATGCCGACCTCGACGTACGAAAGACCCGTCAACATGTCGTCCTTCTGAAGCTTGCGTCCCCGCATCGTGTTCATGCACGCCGCAACGTACGTGCCGGACTCCAGCGCTTCGTGGATGCGGTTACCGACTTCGGATTCCGCTTTGAGCATGCCAATCCCATTGCCGAAAACCACGATCTCTACCTCTACTTTGTTCTTGCCGTAGGCGCTTTTCAGATTGTTGACGACGTTGAGCGCCTGATTCCAGGTTTTAGGGTCACCGTCGCTCACTTGAATAACCACGCGCTCCTTCGCGGCTTTGACCGAAGAGGCTCCGGGTGTGTCGGCGCGATTGTCGGCTGCGGCCTGCACCACACCCATCGATGTAATCGCCGACAATGCGAAGGCTGAGAGGATTAACCCGAATCTTTTTGATATAGACACTGCTATCGCCTCAATTTTGGCTGCGGCACGTTGAACACATCAGCGGCAGGCCGCTACGCTATACCGCCGGCACGCCGGCGGCCACCCGAACTGCAAGCATAAAACATCATGACTGTGACACTCCACTTGCGCATTTTCGGACACGTTCAAGGCGTTGGATTCCGGCATTACACGCAGCGCGAAGCGCGGCGGCGGGGCGTCAATGGATGGGTCCGCAATCGCAAGGATGGTAGCGTCGAGGCGACGATTCAGGGTCCCAAAGACGCGGTTGACGGCCTGCTTCAATGGCTGCGCCACGGACCCGCGACCGCGAAAGTCACGGATGTGCAGGTAACTGATGGCGGCGGCGAGTACACGAGCTTCGAGCAGCGGCCGACGGAGTAGCTCGGTTGAAAGTGCATGACTCGTGAGCCGATAAGGCCGCGACCCAAATGCGTGACTCGTGCTCTGTGATTCGAGGCCTCACGCTCGCGCCGAATCCTCGGCTCACGAATCACGGCTCGCGAATCCTCGGCTCACGAATCACGGCTCACGAATCACGGCCTTCAGGCGTACTGCGGCGCCCGCACACCATACAACACTTGCACGTTCTCCGGCTTCAGCCACTCGGAGAGCGACTGTATCAAGTCGTCGTGCAGGTTCACGCGCCATTCGTCTCCAAGCTCGATCTCACACGTCGCCCCCTTCGTGTAGTAGACGATCTGCACCGGACACTTTCCAGCGCGGTAAGGCCCCAGCACTTCCTGGAGTTTTCTCCCCGACGAGTCGCCATTGCACGTAATGCGCAAGCCGCGGGCGTAAAGGTTTCGCGCCGTCGGCAGGTCAAACAGCTTCTCAGCTGAAATCCTGAGGCTGCCCGAGAATTCATCATGTGCGACTTTTCCCTCGACGATGAGCAGCTGGTCTTCCTTGAGCCACGGGCGATGCTGCTCGAACAGCTCGTTGAATACGGTCAGCTCGATACGCGCGTTGCCGTCGTCGAGCAGGACGACAGCCATGCGGCCACGGCGCGTCATCTGAATGCGCAGGCTGTGCATGATGCCTGCGAGCAGCACGGGATGCGGCTGCGGATTGAGCTGATCGAGACGTGTCGTGATGAAACTGCGGAGCTCACGCTCGTAGGTTCGGAACGGATGCCCCGAGAGGTAGTATCCGACCGCGGCCTTCTCGTGCTGCAGCAGGTCGCGGTCACTCCAGCGCGGAACGTCGATGAGCGACACGGCCGAACCCGGTTCTTCCATGCCCCCGAACAGACTCACCTGGTTGATGGCGCGGCTCGCCTGCTCGGCGCTTTCGAGCGCGAGTCCAACGGACGCGAGCAGACTCGCGCGGTGGTCGTTGACCGTGTCGAATGCGCCTGCACGCACGAGGGACTCCACCACGCGCCGGTTGACGATGCGCTTGTCGACGCGATGGCAGAAATCAAAAAGGTCTTTGTAGACGCCGTTGCGAGTGCGCTCTTCGACGATGTGCCCGATAGCCGCTTCGCCGGTTCCCTTGATGGCGCCGAGCCCATACCGAATCGACTTCGTATCGAGCGGCAGGAAACGGTAATCGCTCGCATTGATGTCCGGCGGCAATATCGTGATCCCGTTCTGGACCGAATCATCGAAGAGCTGCTGCACCTTGTCCGTGTCCGCCATGACTGCAGACATGTTCGCGGCCATGAACGCAGCGGCATGGTGCGCTTTCATGTAAGCGGTCTGGTAGGCGACGAGCGCGTACGCGGCGGCGTGGGATTTGTTGAAGCCGTAGCCTGCGAACTTCTCCATCAAGTCGAAAAGCTCGTCGGCTTTCGTTTCCGAGAGGCCGTTCTTCGCTGCGCCCGCGCGAAACAGCTCGCGATGCTGCGCCATCTCTTCGGGCTTTTTCTTGCCCATCGCACGGCGCAGCAGATCGGCGCCGCCGAGGCTGTAGCCGCCGATGATCTGCGCCATCTGCATCACCTGCTCCTGGTAGACCATGATGCCGTAGGTCTCGGAGAGGATCGGCTCGACACGCGGATCGGGATAGACGACGCGCTCGCGCCCGTGTTTGCGCTCGCAGAACGACGGGATCAGGTCCATCGGGCCGGGGCGATACAGTGAGACCAGCGCGATGATGTCGCCCAAGCGGTCGGGTTTCGCGCGCTTCAACATATCGCGCATGCCGCGCGATTCAAACTGGAATACGGCGGTCGTGTTGGCGCTCGAAAATATCTTGTATGACGCAGGATCGTCGAGCGGAAGCGCCTCGAGCTTGAGCCGCAACGAAGGATCGAGCTGCTCGATGTAGCGCAGCGTCCAGTCGAGTATCGTAAGTGTGGTCAGACCCAGAAAGTCGAACTTGACGAGGCCGATCGCCTCGACGTCGTCCTTGTCGAACTGACTGACGGCCGCGTCCGACCCGTCGGGCACGTACAGGGGACAGAAGTCGGTCAGCTTGCCCGGTGCGATCAGCACGCCGCCCGCATGCATGCCGACATTGCGCGTGAGGCCTTCAAGCTTTCCGGCAAGCGCGAGGAGCTCGGCCACCTCTTCCTCGTTTTTCTCGCGCTCTTTGAGCTGCGGCTCCATCTCGCGCGCATCGGCGAGCGTGATGTGCTTGCCCGGCTGGAACGGAATGAGCTTCGCGAGCTGATCGCAAAAGTTGTAGCCGAGATCGAGCACACGCCCGACGTCGCGCACGACCGCTTTCGCAGCCATCGTGCCGAACGTGACAATTTGAGACACGCTGTCGGCGCCGTACTTGCTCTTGACGTAATCGATGACGCGATCACGGCCGTCCTGACAGAAGTCAATGTCGAAGTCGGGCATCGACACGCGTTCCGGATTTAGAAAGCGTTCGAAGAGCAGGTTGTACAGCAGCGGATCGAGATCGGTGATGCCGAGGCTATACGCCACCAGAGAGCCTGCGCCGGAGCCGCGTCCCGGTCCGACCGGCACGCCATGCGTCTTCGCCCAGTTGATGAAGTCGGCAACGATCAGGAAGTACCCCGGAAAACCCATCTGCACGATCGTGTTGAGCTCGAAATCGAGGCGCGCGACGTAGCGTGGCCGCTCTTTCATGCGATGATTGGGATTCGGATACAAGACTTCGAGCCGCTGCTCGAGCCCTTCCAGCGCGCGGGTGCGCAAGTAATCGTCGAGTCCGACATTATTCGGCGTCGGAAACCGAGGAAGCTGGCTTTTGCCAAGCGTGAGCTTCAGGGTGCAGCGCCTCGCGATCTCCACACTGTTCTGCAGGGCTTCCGGAAGGTCCCGGAAAAGCTCCGCCATCTCCGCCTGCGTCTTGAAGTACTGCTCCCGACTGAAAGTCTTGGGACGGCGCTTGTCCGACAGGATATAGCTTTCGGAAATACAAACGCGCGCTTCGTGCGCGCGGAAGTCGTCGGGCCTGACGAACTGGACGGGGTGCGTGGCGACCGGAGGCAGCTTGAGCTCCGATGCGAGGTGCACGGCACGCTGAACATGGACTTCCAGCGGCACGGCCGCGGCTCCGCTCGTCACAGCCCCGGCACCCACTCTCTGCAGCTCGATGTAGTAACGGTTTGGAAAGAGCGCCTGCCACTCGCACGCGAGCGCCCGCGCAGCCGTCGTATTGTCGGCGAGCAGAGCCTGCCCTACGTCGCCCTGATGGGCGCCGGATAGCGCGATCAGCCCGTCGGTGCCGATTTCGGAGAACCAGCTCTTGCGAAGCTCGGCGCGGCCTCTGTAGCGATTCGCGCGATAGGCACGCGTCAGCAGCTCGCAGATCTTGAGATAACCCGCGTAGTTCTGACACAGCAGCAGCAGACGGAAAGGCTTATCGCGGTCGCTTTCGTTTGCAAGCCAAACGTCGCAGCCCGCAATCGGCTTCACTCCGCGGGAGCGGGCCTCGGTGTAAAACTTGACGAGGCCGAACATGTTGCCGAGGTCGGTGAGGCCCAGGGCGGGCATCCGATCAGCGAGCGCTGCATCCAGAGCCTCATCGAGGCGCACGATGCCGTCCACGACCGAGTATTCGCTGTGCAGTCGGAGATGGACGAACGCGGGCTCACTCATGCGTTCATTTTACTGTGAACCGCGCGCTCGAACGGCCTGCGTGAGCTCGGCTCGTTCTTCTAAGGAATCACTTGGCCCTGGACTTGACGCGGCGCGCTTTTCTGCCTACAGCTCAGCAGCTGATGTCGACGCTTTCGGCGGTTTGCCTTTGGTTGGCCGCTGCACGGCTCGTCAATACACGCGAGTAACCGTGTATCCCCGACTTGCGAGTAACGCCAGCACGCCGTGCTCGCCATACAGATGTAAGGCACCCACGGCCACAAAGGCGCGTCCCGTTTTGAGCAGCGCATCCGCGCGCTCCGCCATACGGACGTTGCGCTCATCCAGAAGGCGCCGCATGAAAGCGGTCCTCAGATGGCTGAGCCTGGCATCCCCCTCGCCTTGCGCCTCGCTGATGCGGTAGAGCGCGGCGAGATCGCGCTTGAGATACGTCACGATCATGCTCTCGATCAGCTTTGGCAGGCGCTCGCGGTCTTCCAGCGCACTGCTCAGGATCGCGATCTGATCTGTTTCAGCCATACTGTCGAACAAATCGACCTGCTCGTCGATCGTCTCGAGCTGGTGTATACCTTTCTTCTGCTCGAGCGCCATTTGGTACAACCGGTCGTCGAGCACGTTCTCGCCGTTTGTTTGCGGCATCATGAGGATCACCGCGATCGCCCACGGTTTCAAGTGCCGCAGCGCTTCCGCAGGCAAACCTGTGCTCGGCGCAACAGCAGCGACCTTTTCGTACAGAGGCTGCCCCAGCACTGCAGCAAGATCACGACCGTCGCTCAAGACCATACGGCCAGCGAGTTGCGTGAGGTTCGCAGTATCCAGCGTCACTTCGCTAACGAAGTTTTTTGCGTCATCGAAGCTTGCCCGCACCGCCGGTGGCAGCGCGACAACACGCAGATCGGCAACATGCATCGTGCCGAAGACGTAGCTTGGCTGGCCCGATGAGCCTTCTATTTTCCACAGCAAACCCTGGGCGTATGAGCGGTCCTGCCTGGCAGCGCTTTCACGCGCTGGCGCCGGCTGCGCATATATGGCCGGCGCCAGCGTCAGTGCGGCGGCCAGCAACAGCCATTTGCCTCTATGCGTTCTCATAGCGCTGCGCTCTTTTGTCGATGTGGGGAAGTGGCGCATAATGCCGCCGCTGTCGAGCCCCCAGAATAACGTGTCATGCAGGTAAGTCTCTCCAATTTTTTCACGATCCGCGGTCTACGCTATCACGTAAGAACGTGGGGCGAGCCGAGCAACCCCGCTCTGTTTCTGCTTCACGGATGGATGGACGTCTCGGCGTCGTTCCAGTTTCTGGTAGACAGCTTCGAGCGCGAATGGCATGTGATCGCGCCCGACTGGCGTGGATTCGGGCTCACCGAGTGGGCGCGAGACGGCTACTGGTTTCCGGACTACTACGCCGATCTCGATGCACTTCTGAATCTCTACCAGCCGGATGCGCCTGTATTGCTGGTCGGACACAGTATGGGCGGCAACATCGCCGGCGTTTACGCGGGGCTGCGGCCGCAGCGCATCGCGAAGCTCGTGAGTCTCGAAGGACTCGGCATGGCCCGCACGCAACCCGATGCTGCACCGAAGCGGCTGAGCGACTGGCTCGATGCACAGGTCAAGCCGCCGCGCTTCGCACCGTACAGTTCTTTTGCCGAGCTGGCTGCGCGTCTCATGCGCAAGAATCCGCGATTACGCGAGGACCAGGCGCAGTTCCTCGCCCGCCACTGGGGCCGGGAAACGGACGCGGGAACGGTAGAGCTGCGCAGCGATCCGCGACACAAGGCAGCGAATCCTTATTTGTTCCGGGTCGAGGAAGCGCTCGCATGCTGGCGCCGCGTGAGCGCGCCCGTGCTGCTCGTCAACGGGAAAGAATCGCACATTCCGGGCTGGCTCAAAGAGCGGCCCGAACAACTTGCCGAGCGCAAGTCAGCGTTCCGCGACTTGCGAGAAGCCGAGCTCGAAGATTGCGGTCACATGATGCATCACGATCAACCGCGGAAGCTCGCCCGCATGATCGAGGAGTTCCTCCCTCCGGGAGGAGGCGGATAACGAACAGGGAGAACCCAAGGTTCTCCCCCTCCGGGGGAGGCGGTAAACAAACAGGGAGAACCCAAGGTTCTCCCCGTTACCCCTTTCCTACGGGTCGGTTGCCTCGGCTTCGGGCTCGATGAGATGGATGCGATCGTCAGATCGCCGAAGGAAGAGAGGTTACGGAGAGGAACCTCGGTGCCTCTCTGTTCATTTACCGGCCCGCCTCGCGGTGCGAGAGGAACCTTAGGTTCCTCTCTGTTTGTTAGGATCCAACGCGCAAATGACTGAGCGCAATTGCTCAGTCATTTAGCAGCGTTGGGAAGGCAAACCCGAAGGAGCAGAGGAAGATCACGAACTT
>JAQGNH010000278.1 GCA_028291945.1 Betaproteobacteria bacterium | reverse complement strand
AGCGGCTCGTAGCCGTGTTTCTGCTCGGCTGCCTCCTGTTCAATTACCCGGTGTTCTGGCTATTCGAGAGCCGGACTCAGGTGCTGGGAATCCCCGTGGTCTACGCGTACGTTTTTTTCGCGTGGGCACTTCTCATCGGTTTGATGGCGATCATCGTTGAGCGATCGAGCGACTGAACGAGCGGCACATACCACGTGTTCACCGCAACCCTCATCGTGCTCGCATCGTTTGCTTATGTCGGGCTGCTCTTCGCCATTGCATACTACGGTGACAAGCGTGCCGATGCGGGCCGCAGCATCATCGCCAACCCGTACATCTACGCGCTCTCCCTCGCGGTCTATTGTACTTCGTGGACTTTTTACGGGAGCGTAGGTCGAGCAGCGACGAGCGGCATCGGTTTCCTGCCGATCTATCTGGGTCCCACGCTGACGGCCGCCCTGTGGTGGTACGTGCTGCTCAAGATCATTCGCATCAGCAAGGCGAACCGCATCACGTCCATCGCGGACTTTATCGGCTCGCGTTACGGCAAGAGTCACCTGATCAGCGGATTGGTAACGATCATCGCGGTGCTCGGTGTCGTACCGTACATCGCGCTTCAACTGAAAGCGATCTCGACCAGTTTTTCGATCGTGCTGCAGTATCCCGAAGTTGCCATGCCCGACAAGCAAGGCGCCCCGCTCTTTCTCGGCGACAATACCTTTTACATCGCGATGCTGCTGGCGGCATTCACGATCCTATTCGGTACCCGCCACCTCGATGCAACCGAACGCCACGAAGGCCTGGTGGCAGCCGTTGCTTTCGAGTCGGTCGTGAAGCTACTCGCGTTTCTCGCCGTCGGCATGTTCGTGACCTTCCGCATGTATGGCGGCTTCGCCGATATTTTCGAGCGCGCTGCCGCAGTGCCCGAGCTCAACGGGCTGCTCATGCTCGGCGGCGCGTCAGGCAACTATACGACCTGGGCCTCGCTCACCTTCGTATCGATGCTCGCGATTCTTTTTCTGCCGCGGCAGTTTCAGGTGGCCGTCGTCGAAAACGTGGACGAGCGACATGTCGCCAAAGCCGTGTGGTTGTTTCCGCTCTATCTCTTCGCGATCAATATTTTCGTCCTGCCGATTACGCTTGGCGGACTGTTGCACTTTTCGGCAGGCGGAGTCGACGCAGATACTTTCGTGCTGACGCTGCCGCTTGCCGAACGTCAGCCGGCACTGGCATTGCTTGCGTTCATCGGCGGGCTGTCTGCGGCAACGGGAATGGTCATCGTCGAGACCATCGCGCTCTCCACGATGGTATGCAACGACCTCGTGATGCCGGTGCTCCTGCGATGGAAATCGCTGCGCCTCACCGATCGCCGCGATTTGTCCGGGCTGCTCCTCGGCATACGGCGCGGCGCGATCGTCGGCATACTCGTACTTGGGTACCTCTATTTCTATCTGGCTGGCGAAGCGTACGCGCTCGTCTCCATCGGCCTCATATCGTTCACGGCAGTCGCTCAATTCGCACCTGCAATCATCGGCGGCATTTATTGGAAAGGAGGCACACGCCTGGGCGCAGCGTGCGGCCTTGCCGCGGGCTTCGTCGTGTGGCTTTACACCCTGCTTCTTCCCTCTTTCGCGAAATCCGGATGGCTGCCGATCATGTTCCTCGCAGACGGGATGTTTGGTGTCGACCTGCTGAAACCGCAGCAGCTGTTCGGCCTCACCGGTCTGGACGACATTACCCATTGCGTTTTCTGGAGTCTGCTTGCAAATATCGGCTGCTATGTGGGCTTTTCACTGATCCGGCGACCCGGTGCGGTTGAGCACAGCCAGGCAACGCTCTTCGTAGACACGTTGAAACAGTCTTCGGCAACGGGCTCCCGCTTCTGGCGCGGCAGAGCGTCCGTGCGCGACCTCTCAGAGCTCCTTGGACGTTTTCTGGGGCCGGACCGCGCGCATGACGCGCTGGCGGCCTACGCCGCGGCTCACGGCGAGATCAATGATGCGGCCGCCGATGCGGCGCTTGTGCACCACGTCGAGTCGCTGCTCGCGGGCACCATCGGCAGCGCGTCGGCGCGCATCATGGTGGCGTCTGTCGTTGAAGAGGAACCGTTGCGGCTCGACGAAGTGCTGGAAATCATCGACGAAGCGTCCCAGGTACTGGCGTATAGCCGCCAGCTCGAGCAGAAATCGCGCGAGCTCGAGCGCGCGAGTGCGGAGTTACGCGACGTCAATGACAGGCTGAAGGAGCTCGACCGTCTGAAGGACGATTTCGTCTCGACCGTGTCCCACGAGCTGCGCACCCCTCTGACCTCGATACGGGCATTCTCGGAGATCCTCAATGACAACCCGCAGCTCGACGCCGCGGAGCGCAAGCGCTTTCTCGGCATCATCATCAAGGAATCCGAGCGGCTGACGCGTCTCATCAATCAGATCCTCGATCTATCGAAAATCGAATCCGGCAGCGCCGAATGGCGCATGTCCGAATTGGACCTGCGGGAAACGATTGAAGACGCGGTCGCGGCAACGAGTCAGCTGTTTACAGACAAGAACATTGCTCTGGAGACGAGCCTGCCGGACGTAGTCCCGACCATCACGGCCGATGCCGACCGCCTGCTGCAGGTGCTCATCAATCTGCTCTCCAACGCGGTCAAGTTCTGCGACAGCGGGAGGGGGCGTGTACATATCGAGCTCGTCCACGAAGGCCATTGCCTGCGAGTGAACGTCCGCGACAACGGGCCCGGCATCGCGAGGAGCAATCAGCGGATCATCTTCGAAAAATTCCGACAGGCAGGCGATACGCTAACGGGAAAGCCCGAGGGAACAGGTCTGGGATTACCCATCAGCCGCCAGATCATCGCTCACTTCGGCGGCAATCTGTGGGTTGAAAGCGAGCTCGAGCGGGGCGCCGCCTTCTGCTTCACCGTGCCCATCACGACAGACAGCAGGCGGCAGCCAGGCCATGTGATGGGGGCTACTCCGGTATGGGCGAGAAGCGGCACCTGATCCAAGCTTTCCGCACTAGGAGCAGACAGCCGGACAGGATCCACTACCCAATCGTTATCCTGATCCTGTTAGTACTCGTGACTGAATGGCGTACGTCGAACGCGCGCGCCGCTCTATAAGATCGGTGCGCACACCTACTGGTCGACGTAGTCGATCATATAGCCGCGCCCGTAAAGCGTGCGAACCGTGACACCGGCTCCGGCGAGCTTCTTGCGCACGCGATGGACGTAGACTTCGATCGTGTTGTGGCCGACATCTTTATCGTAGCTATAAAGCTGCTCCAGGAGCTGCTCCTTGCTGACCGCGCGACCGAAGCGATTGAGCAGAACTTCCAGGACCCCCGTCTCGTGTGATGACAACGGCAGTGTCCGTCCCTTGAGCGAAGCAGTGCGACCGATCGTATCAAAGGTGAGATCAGCGTAAGTCACGACGGGAGCGGCGCCGCCCTGCCCGCGTCGCAGCAGCGCCCGCACGCGCGCCTGCAACTCGTTCACGCTGAACGGCTTCGCTATATAGTCGTCGGCACCGAGGTCGAGGCCCATCACTTTTTCCTCGGGTTTCTCGCGAGCGGACAGTATGAGCACGGGAATGCCCGCGTTCCGGCGCCGCAAACGGCGCAGAACCTCAAGCCCATCGATTCGCGGCAGGCCGAGATCGAGTATGACCAATCCAAAACCCTGGTTCTTGAGCGCTTCGTCGGCAGCGGCGCCGTCCGTTACTGCATCGACGGCGTATCCGACCTGAGTGAGCGCAAAGCGAAGCGCTTCGGCAATCGAAGAATCGTCTTCTGCGATCAGTATTCGCACACCCCTCCTACCGCAGTGCAACACACCTTAGCGCCGATTCAGCAGCAACGCGGTGGTCGGTGGTCCGTCGTTGCCCGTCACCATTTTAGGGCGAGGTTCAGGATTTTGTAAGTATTTAGCTTTAGGATGCCAAGTGAATATCGCAGAAAAATAAGCGGTAAATACGATGCATCGTTCATTACAGGAGGAAGCATGGCAACGTCGTCGACTGCACTGCCGCACGAGGATTTCAAGCCCGAGGAGAAGCGCGTTATCTTCGCAAGCTCTCTCGGCACGGTGTTCGAGTGGTACGACTTTTACCTGTACGCAACGCTCGCACCTTTCTTTGCGGCATTGTTTTTCCCCAAAGGAAACGAGACTGCGGCACTGCTCTCGAGCTTCGCGACGTACGCGGCCGGATTTCTGGTGCGACCTTTCGGCGCGCTCGTATTCGGGCGCATAGGGGATCTGGTCGGACGCAAGTACACGTTTCTGATCACGATCGTATGTATGGGCGCCGCCACTTTCGCAGTAGGTCTATTGCCGACGTTCGAGAGCATAGGCTGGGCGGCTCCGGTCATCCTCGTATCACTGCGACTGGTGCAGGGTCTTGCGCTTGGCGGCGAATACGGCGGCGCTGCGACATACGTTGCGGAACACGCCGCAGAGCATCGCCGCGGTTATGACACAAGCTGGATACAGACTACAGCAACGCTGGGATTCTTCCTCGCGCTGATCGTCATACTGATATGCCGCACAACGATGGCCCCGGCTGAGTTTTCCCAATGGGGCTGGCGCCTACCCTTCCTGGTCTCGCTCTTCCTGCTGATATTCTCCGTTTACATCCGGTTGAAGCTGGAAGAATCGCCAGTGTTCCAGAGAATCAAGGCAGAAGGCAGGATCTCGAAAGCGCCTTTGAAGGAAAGCTTTGCGAACTGGGGCAATGGGAAGATAGTGCTTCTGGCGCTGCTCGGCGCCACGGCGGGCCAAGGCGTCGTTTGGTACACGGGTCAGTTTTATGCGCTGTTCTTCCTGATCATTACGCTCAAACTGGATTTCCAGAGCGCGTATATCCTGATCGCGATTTCCTTGATCATCGGTACGCCGTTCTTCATATTCTTTGGCTGGCTCTCGGACAGGATCGGCCGCAAAGGCATTATCCTGGCGGGCTGTCTGATCGCCGCGCTCACGTACTTCCCGCTGTTCAAGGCGTTGACGCATTACGTCAATCCGGCGCTGGAAGCCGCCAGCGCCAAAACCGCTATCTCGGTTGCCGCTAAAGATTGCAATTTCCACCTCTTCGTTGGCCCATGGTCGAAGTTTTCGGACTGTGACAAAGCCAAGGACTTCCTCACGAAGCAGGGGGTTTCGTTCACCTCCACGTCTCTGCCGGCGGGCAGCTCAGATAGCGTCATAACAAAGATCGGCTCGACAGAGATCAAAGGCTGGAACGAATCGCAAACGAAGGATGCTCTGAAATCGGCGGGCTTCCCGGCAAACGCTGATCCGAAACAGGTGAACTGGGTCATGACAGAGTTGCTTCTCGTGATCATGGTCCTCTATGTCACCATGGTTTACGGGCCGATCGCCGCATTCCTCGTGGAGCTTTTCCCTGCCCGAATCCGGTATACGTCGATGTCGCTGCCTTACCACATCGGCAATGGCTGGTTCGGCGGCATGCTGCCGTTGACGGCCACTGCAATGGTCGCTGCGACCGGCGACATTTATTACGGACTCTGGTACCCCATCGTTGTCGCGATCATCACGGTCATCATCGGCACACTGTTCCTGCGAGAAACGAAGGATCGCGTAGTACGGGAGGATCTCGTGCCGTTACGTGCAGGCGCACGTTAGCGAGTCGCAGCGCCGCCACGGCAGTTATTGAAAAGCCCGCATACGCGGGCTTTTCTCTTTTTCGCGGTCGGGGTGAACTGCTGTCGGACATCGGCGAGCTGCTCCGGGCCCTCATGTTAAAATCTCGGCGCCCGGAGAGGTGGATGAGTGGTTTAAGTCGCACGCCTGGAAAGCGTGTGTACGGTGAAAGCCGTACCGCGGGTTCGAATCCCGCCCTCTCCGCCACGTACCTCTTTGATTACACGTACAAATCCGAATCGGTGGTGCCTTCCACTGGCAAATCACTGGCAAATCCAGAGATCGCGCAGGCAGAAATCCATGCGCAAAAGGTGGCGCGATGGAGCCAAGAAGGCCCGTCGGTTTAGCCTACCTTTCGATCGAACGATGCTCAGCCGGCCCGCACTTCTATGTTGAGTTCAGTGCGGCGTTGTCGGTGTTGAGCTCGAACTCTCGCTCCCGGCTCTCAGTACCTCGTTCTTCGTACTCAGAGCGCCGTACGA
>JAQGNH010000270.1 GCA_028291945.1 Betaproteobacteria bacterium | reverse complement strand
GGTATGTGGACGAAGGCGGACAGCGTGACTGCATTCGATGACTTCGCATACGGGGCTACCGGCGCCGCGAAGTAGATCGTGCCAGCGAGGCTGGCGTCGTGCGCAACATGGACGTGAGGCGAGACGGCAACAGCGGGCCCGCGTGTAGCGGCGTCTGCCGAATCGGCCTCGTGGAAATCAGATGACGCGATTTGATCAGGCTTGCGCCGCCGGCACGAACGCGGGTTCAGTGAACAATGACTCGATGACCACCTTCTTCACTTCGGGGCGGTCCGGCACGATATAGAGTATCGGCGTAATCATCTCTTCGAATATGCCTCGCAGGCTGCGCGCGCCGGTCTTGTACTCGAACGCGATCTCCGCGATCTGCTCGAACACTTTCCTCTGAATATCGAGCTCCACCCCTTCGTTCTTGAAAATCTGCCGGAACTGGTTATAGATCGAGTTTTTAGGCTCGGTCAGGATGCGTACGAGCAACGGGCGGGTGAGGTCCTGAAAGCTCGCGACGATCGGCAGGCGGCCCGTGAATTCAGGAATCAACCCATACTGGAACAGGTCCGTGGGTTTCACGCGGGTATTGAGTCTGTCGAGAATGTTCTTGTTGTCATCGCCCGACGTTGAAATGTAACCGTAGCCGTGCGTCTTCGACATGATCTCTTCGAGCCCTACGAACGCGCCGCCGCAGATGAACAACGTGTTCGACGTATCGATGTACTGATTGTTCTGCAGTTTGACTGGCGCGCCTTCCGTGATTTTCAGAAGCGCGTGTTGCACGCTCTCGCCCGACACGCTGCGGGCCTGGCCCGCGGGCGCCTTCAGCTTGTCGATCTCGTCGATGAACACGATGCCGTTCTGCGCGCGCTGGATATCGCCGTCTGCCTTATCGACGAGCCTCTGCAGGATGGCTTCGATCTCTTCGTTGACGTAGCGGCTCTGCGCGAGTGAGGTCGCGTCGGCAGTGACGAACGGCACCTTCAGCACTCGGGCCAAGGTCTCGCACATCAGGGTTTTGCCCGTCCCTGAAGGACCGATCAGCAATACATTGCTCTTCGAGATCTCGACGGTATCCTGCTTCGACTGTTCTATTTTCCTGTAGTGAGAGTAGACGGCGACAGCCATGACCTTCTTGGCATCGTCCTGGCCGATCACGAACTGGTCGAGATACCGTACGATCGTGCTGGGTGTTAGCGCTTTGTCGATCAAGCTCGTGTTCCTGGCGGGTTGTCCATCGCGGCTACACACGATCCGGAGGCGGATGTTACAACTGCTCCGTACCCAGGCCGCGGCGTGATTACAATGATGAGTTTACTGGGACCGGCACCGCCGGTCGCTACTTTCCGAAAGAGACTTCATGATCACAGCTTTGGTATCGAAACAGTTCGTCGCCGGCTTTGGCGATCCCCTAAAGACCGTCGCCGAGCGCGGCGGCAAGACAGTTCAATTCATCACTCCGCCTGAAGAGCAGGGCGCACGGCTCTCCCCGGCGGATTGCGACCGCATCGATTGCGCGTTTATCGATCGCGACATCCGGTTCAACGATCAGGTGTTTGCGGCGTTCAGCGACGCCGTCGTGGCGGCGAAAAACTCCAAATGGCTCCACATCGCGAGCTCGGGCGTGACGCCTTCGCCGTTCATTACGGCGATGGTCGAAAGACGCGCGACCGTCACGAGCTCGACGGGTTCGAATGCCGAACCGGTAGCGCAGACGGGCTTTACCGGTCTTCTCATGCTCGCGCGTGGATTTCCAGATTACATCCAGGGCCAGCGCAAGCATGAGTGGCGGCCGATGCGCGGGGCTTCGCTGCCCGACGACCTGCGGGGCCAGACGGTGTTGCTCATCGGCGTCGGCGCGATCGGAAAAACGTTCGCTGGCTACGCACGCGCGTTCGGGCTGAAGATCATCGGCGTGCGCCGCAGTCCCCGCGCGGCGGACGATCCTGTCGATGAGCTGCATCATCCTTCAAAACTTCCCGAGCTGCTGCCGCGGGCGGACTGGATCGTGATCGCGTGCCCTTTGACCAAAGAGACGCGAAATCTCGTCAACGCCGACGCCTTCAAGCACATGCGCAAGGGCGCGCGGCTAATCAACATTGCGCGTGGGGAAGTGGTCGATGAGGAGGCGCTCATCGAAGCGCTACGAAGCGGCCGCCTCGCCGGCGCCGCGCTCGATGCGCACACGCAGGAGCCGCTGCCTGCTGATTCGCCGTTGTGGGACCTGCCGAACGTCATCGTATCGCCCCACAATGCTTCGGCCTCTAACGGCAACGAAAAACGTTGTGCAGAGATATTCATTGCGAACATGGGCCACTGGGTGCGCGGAGAGCCGATGCTCAATGTGCAGAAGCTGGCGTGAGGGCTGGTGACGAAGAGACGGAGGAGTGGCGGGTGACGTGGTGATGAAGTGACGAAGTGATGAAGTGACGAAGTGAGACCGACGGACGCAGTGACGGGGTGACGGGGTGACGGCGCTGAGGTCGTCGTCATGAGAGTCGTGACGCGGTCATGCTAAGGTGAAAGGAAAACATCTATGAAAAAGATCGTGTTTGCTCCGACGATCGCCCCGGCTGCTTGGGCTATTGGAGAGTCGCTGCTTCCGCAAGGTTTTTCGATCGAGGTACTCTCGAAGGACGAGGGGCGCCGCAGCGAGCAGCTTCAAAACGCTGAGTTCCTCATGGGTTTTCGCAGCGGTTTCGCGGCGGCTGACTATCAGCACTTCCGCAAGGTGAAGCTGATACAGTTTCTCAGCGCAGGCTACGACGGCATGGACCTCCAAAAGCTGCGCGAATTGCGAATTCCGCTCAGCAATAACGGTGGCGCGAATTCGTACGCCGTGGCGGAGCACGCGATCATGCTGATGCTCGCCGTATACCGTCAGCTTCCCGATCTGCACGGTCTGCTGAAAGCGGGCAAGTGGAAGTCGAACAAGTTCGGTGAGGAGGAAGAGCACGAGGTGGCCGGCAAGACGATCGGCATCATCGGTCTCGGCATGATCGGCAAGACGCTTGCGCGGCGGCTGAGCGGATTCGAAGTGAAGCTCCTCTACACCGATCCGGTGCGGCCTTCAGCAGAGGAAGAAGCGCGATTGAAAGTGACTTATGTCGAGCCCGATGCACTTTTTCGGGAAGCGGACATCGTCACGCTGCACGCGCCGTTCGACCGCTCGACGCATCACATGATCTGTGACCGCACGCTCCAGCTGATGAAACGCGAGAGCATCCTGATCAACTGCGCACGCGGGGAGCTGGTGGACGAGGATGCGCTGTATCGTGCACTCAAGGAGCGCCGGATCTGGGCGGCAGGTCTCGACACGTTCGATCGCGAGCCACCCGATCCGAAGAATCCGCTGTTCACGCTGACGAACGTGGTGTTGACGCCGCACGCGGCAGGCCCGACGTGGGAAAGCTGGCCCAAACGCTTCGGCAACAGTTATGCGAATGTCGAGCGCGTCGCGCGCGGCGAGGCGCCGCGGTGGGTCGTGCCTGAGCTTCGCGGATGAAGTAAGCTGTATCCCTTTTTTGCTCGAGGAGTAACCATGAACCAATTGGCGCAGGACCTCGGACGGCTGAATACGCTATCCATCCCCGGTATCGAATCGTTGCGCAACAAGGTCAGTCCGGCAGAATGGAATGCGCGCGTCGAGCTTGCGGCAGCTTACCGTCTCACAGCCATCATGGAATGGTCGGACATGCTCGGAACGCATATCTCCTGCCGGGTGCCGGATACGGAAGATCAGTTTCTGATCAATCCGTACGGCCTGTTGTTCGAGGAGGTCACGGCGTCATCGCTGATCAAGTGCGACACGGCAGGCAACAAGCTTTCAGACTCGCCGTACGAGATCAACGCCGCGGGTTTCACGATCCATAGCGCGGTTCACATGGGGCGCCATGACGCGCACGCCGTCATGCACCTGCACACGGGCTACGGCGTTGCCGTCTCCGCGCAGGACGACGGCCTGTTGCCGATCACGCAGAAGGCGTTGACGATGCCGTTCGACCAACTGCGTTATCACGATTACGAAGGCGTCGCGCACGACCTCACCGAACGCGAACGGCTGCTGAAAGACCTCGGCGACGGGGCCATGCTGATCCTGCGCAATCACGGCACGCTGACGGTCGGCTCGACGGTCGGTGAAATGTTCGCGCGCATGTATCGGCTCGAAACCGCATGCAAGTTTCAGATCCTCGCGATGTCTGGCGACGCAAAACTCCGGGGTCTTCCGCAGGAGGTCATCGACCATACGGCGCAACAGGGTGCCGAGATCATGTCCAAAGGGGGACGGGCCGCCGGCGGCAGACTGATGTGGGAAGCGCTGCTGCGCAAGCTCGATCGCGAGCAGCCGACGTACGCATCGTAGCCCTTCAGCGTTGCAGAGCGGTTCGGTTGTATTGCAGCTGCAGACCCGGCGATTGATAGTGTCTGTGCGGTTTGCGACCGGCGTAGTCCTCGCACTTGTCGCGGGTGTCGCAACCTCACAGGTGCCCACCAGCTATCCCACGCGCCCTATACGGATGGTCAATCCGTACGTGCCCGGCGGCGGGAGCGACGCGATGACGCGGCGTTTCGCGCAGGAGCTTACGAGTCAGCTCGGTCAGAGCGTAGTCGTGGAGAACATCGGCGGAGCAGGAGGCAACGTTGGCATGCGGCAGGTCGCACAAGCCGCACCAGACGGGTATACGCTCATCTTCGCGCTGACCGCGCAGTTCGCTGTGAATGTGAGCGTCTATCCCAAGCTGCCTTACGACCCGGTCAGGGATTTCGATCCCATCTCGACGCTGGCAATTGCCCCTTACGTTCTCGTTACGCATCCAAGCCTGCCGGCGGCATCGCTGCAGGAGCTGATCGCGCTCGCTAAAAAGCAGCCGGGGAAGCTGTCCTACGGCTCGGCGGGAAACGGCAGCGGGCAACATCTCGGTGCGGAATTACTGAAGACGATGACCGGCATAGACATCGCTCACATTCCATATAAGGGCGGAGCGCCTGCGCTGATCGACTTGCTCAGCGGCATGGTGCCCGTTTCGTTCCAGACGTATCCCTCGATGATCGGACACCTCAAAGCAGGCAAGCTGCGCGCTCTGGGTGTGACGACGGCCAGGCGCAGCCCGGTTCTGCCGCAGGTGCCGGCGATCGCAGAGGTCGTGCCGGGCTATCAATCAGAAGTTTGGTATCTCGTTGCCGCACCTGCGGGCACGCCCAAAGAAATCCTTGCGAGGCTCAATGCCGAGTTCGTGAAGGCACTCGGCACGCCCGCCATTCGGCAGCAGTTCGAAGCCGACGGCATCGTCGCCATTGGGAATACGCCAGGGGAAGCGCGGCAGTTCGTCCGCACCGAGATTGAAAAGTGGGCGCGAGTCGTCAAAAGCGCGGGCGTGCGCGTGGATTGAAGCCCGGCGTCATTCCGGCTTCAGTCTCAGATCTTTCACGATCTTCGAATACTTTGCGACCGCGGCCTTGATCGAGGCTGCAAACTCCTCCGGCGTCGAAGTCAGAGGCTCGATCCCCTGGCCGTAGAAACGCTCCCTGACATCCGCTTGCGCGACGATGGCGCTGATCTCGCCGGCAAGCTTATTCACTAAGGGCGGCGGCGTGCCCGCAGGCGCGACAACGCCATACAGCTGCTCGGCCTCGTAACCTCTGACACCACTTTCGGCGACCGTCGGAATGTTAGGCAAACGCGAATAGCGTTTTCGCGATCCGATGGCAAGCATCCGCAGGCGGCCCGATTCTACGTACGGCATCGCGAGGCCGATCGTGGAAAATGCAAACTGAATTTCACCGGACAGGAGATCGGCGACACCCTGCGCGCCGCCTTTGTACGGCACGTGCGTCGTTCTGATTCCTGCGAGCTGATCGAAAATGGCTGCAGCGAGATGAGTGCCGCTGCCGGTCCCTGACGAAAAGTAGTTGAGCTCGCCCGGGCGCGCTTTCGCGAGCGCAATGAAGTCCTTGACCGATTTCGCCGGCAGGGCCGAATGGACGATGAGCGCGAGGGGTGCCGAGGCAACGAGCGCGACCGGCGCGTAGTCGCGCACGAAGTCATACGGCGGTTTCGCGAGCAGGCTCATGTTGATCGCCTGAGTCGTAACAGAGGACATGAGCAAGGTATAGCCGTCGGGCGGCGCTTTCGCTACGTACTCGGCGCCGATGTTGCCGGCCGCGCCGAGTCGATTGTCGATGACGACCTGCTTGCCCCAGTTTTCAGTGAGCTTCCCGCCGACGACACGGCCGACGACATCGAGCGCACCGCCGGCTGCAAACGGCACCACGAGCCGTATCGACTTCGCCGGATAGCCTGTGACGTTCACTTGTGCGAGCACGTCGGATGCGGCGGCCGCGGCCATAAAAAGTGCGAAGAGTCTTACGGGGCCGTCGAAGCGGTGCAAAAACTCCAATGTCATAGGCTATGCCGGAGGATCTTACGGGCGTGGCAAGGCAAGTAGTGATGTGCGCAAACACAGAAGTCGGGAGTCGCGAGCCAAGTGTCATGGCGAGTGCGATACGACGTGGGGATCTCGTGAGTCCACGATCTGCTGTGTGCTTCGCACCGTGCTCCTCGCAATGACCGCATAATACGTGAGTTGCCGGACT
>JAQGNH010000254.1 GCA_028291945.1 Betaproteobacteria bacterium | reverse complement strand
CACCGCGGTGTACTTGGGGCGGTGACCATATGGCTCCAGCGCTAACAAGGGGGCTCTCCGTCGCTTCATGCAACGAGGTTTAACGCCGTGAATACGCTCGATCTAAAAGCTGCAGCCGCGTTCCTCCACATGCATCCAGAGGAAGTTCGCCGCCGCACAAAGTGTGGAGCGCTACCCGGTGCCAAGGCCGGTCGGTGCTGGGTTTTCATCGACGACGATCTTGTCGAGTATTTGCGTTCGCTTTATGCTGAACCTCGGCAAGCGTTGCGAGTGACTTGGAGAAAGGAGATAGACGAATGTCACTCTTTAAACGCGGAAACACGTGGTGGATTGACTTCACCACACCAAGCGGCGAGCGCGTTAGATGCTCTGCTTGCACAGAGGACAAAGCCCAAGCAAAAGAACTCCACGACAAGCTGAAATATGAGGCTTGGCGCGTCAGCAAGTTGGGCGAAAAGCCTCGGCGCACATGGGACGAGGCGGCGATCCGATGGCTTGCGGAGTCGCAACACAACGCGACCTACGAAGAGTCAAAAGGCAAGCTGCGGTGGTTGCAAACGTATCTGCGAGGTCGAGCCTTAGATGAAATAGATCGCGAGTTCGTTTATGCGATCGGCGAGGCCAAGGCAAAGGAAACGAGTGCCGCTACAGCAAACCGGACTCTGGGCCTAATACGCTCGGTGTTAAGGAAGGCTGCCTATGAGTGGGAATGGATCGGAAGTCCACCGCGAATCAAGCTATATCGCGAAGCAAAGCGAAGGATTCGCTGGATTACCCCTGAGCAAGCCAGCGTGCTGCTTAGAGAATTACCTGAGCATCAGCGCGTTCTCGCACAGTTTGCACTTGCGACCGGTCTGAGACAGTCAAACGTTATCGGCCTCGAGTGGTCGCAGGTTGACCTGAAGCGGCGCGTGGCATGGATTCACGCTGACCAAGCAAAGGCGGGTAAGCCGATCCACGTGTCGTTGAATTCGGTCGCAGTGCAAATTTTGCAGCGGCAGATCGGTGAGCACGGTACGCGAGTGTTTACGTTTCGGGGAAATCCGATCCGGCAGGTAAACACCAAGGCGTGGCACAACGCACTAAAGCGTGCCGGTATAGAGAACTTTCGATGGCATGACCTGCGCCATACCTGGGCCAGTTGGCTTGTGCAGCATGGAACACCGCTCAACGTCGTGCAGGAAATGGGGGCTTGGGAATCCGAGGGCATGGTGCGGCGATACGCGCACTTGGCCCCGGCGCACCTCGCAGCTCATGCGGAAGTCGTCGCAGGTCTTCTCGGCGGCACAAGTGCGGCACAACTCGAAGTCGACGATTTAGGGAACGCTAAGTAACTGCTTGAAGCGTTGGCGCGCCCGGCCCGATTCGAACGGGCGACCTTCGGCTTCGGAGACCGACACTCTATCCAACTGAGCTACGGGCGCGGTGCGTTTCCATTCTAACATGCCTCAAATCAAGCTTTTACGCTACTTTTGATTGCCGTTATAATCACCCGCTTTCGTCTGCTGTCCCTCCTAGGAATTCTGCATGAGCGAGCACGATCCCAAAGAACATACCTCATTCATCAAGACTCCGAAGCAGCTGATCGGCGTGGTAGTACTTGCTTTCGTGGTGCCAATACTCCTCATTGCAATGCTCGCGAGCATCGCCACGCGAAGCGTCGATCCGAGCGCGAAGGTCAAATCGGAAGAAGCGATAACCAAACGATTGAAACCGGTGGGTCAGGTCGTGGTTGAGGAAGGCAGCGATGTTCCCGGGCAGCGCAGCGGGAAACAAATCGTTGACGCTGTGTGCTCCGCGTGCCACGCAACGGGCGCATTGAACGCGCCCAAAATTGGCGATAAGACCGCGTGGAGCAAGCTCATCCCCGAAGGGCACGATGAGCTCACGCAGGCAGCCATTAAGGGCATACGTCAGATGCCACCACGCGGCGGGAGTCCTGATCTTACGGACGCCGAAGTAGCTCGCGCGGTCGCTTTCATGGCGAACCAGGCGGGTGCGAACTTCAAAGAGCCGCCGGTGCAAGCTGCGGCGCCTGCGCAGGTCGCGGCTGCGTCTGGAGGAGTCGTGCCCTCAGCAGCAGCTGCGCCAACAGCTGCTGCCAGCGGAACAAGCAGTGCGCCCGCGGGCGCAGAAAAAGGCGGCGCTGCCAGAGGCAAAGCAGTCTTTGATCAGACATGCGCAGTGTGCCATGGCGCGGGCATCGCGGGCGCCCCGAAGGCAGGGGACAAAGAGGCGTGGGCGCCTCGGCTCAAACAAGGGATAGACACGCTGCATCAATCAGCGCTGCACGGTAAAGGCGCCATGCCCGCCAAGGGCGGCAACACATCCCTGTCTGATGCGGACGTTCAGGCCGCGGTGGATTACATGGTGGGATTAGTGAAGTAAGCGGTCAGCGGTCAGCGGTCAGCGGTCAGCGGTCAGCGGTCAGCGGTCAGCGGATCGATGATCGACCCGTACTTAAGTTCTGTACTAAACGCTTAACCTCGATTATCCCAGACGCGCAAAATTAAGAGTTGTAACGGCTGACCGCTGACGAATCGATATGACCACCTACGCCATCGGCGATGTTCAAGGCTGTTACGATCAGCTGCGCCGACTCCTCGATACGCTGCGGTTCGATGACACCAGCGACATGCTGTGGTTTGTCGGCGATCTGGTAAATCGGGGACCGCAGTCGCTGGAGACGCTGAGATTCGTGCAAGGTCTCGGAGAGCGTGCGATCTCCGTCCTCGGCAACCACGATCTTCATCTGCTCGTCGTCGCCGCCGGCGTGCGCAAGCCACATCGCGGCGACACGCTCGATGACATTCTTCGCGCGCACGATCGTGATGAGCTCCTCGACTGGCTGCGACGGCGCAAGATGATGCACGTCGATTCCGGATATTCAATGGTGCACGCGGGACTGCTGCCGCAGTGGACGATCGAGAAGGCGCTGTCGCTCGCGCACGAGGTCGAGGGCACGCTGCAAGGTGACCGCTACTTCGAGCTGCTGCAGAACATGTACGGCAACGAGCCTACGCAATGGAACGATGTTCTCAGCGGATACGACCGTTTACGCGTGATCGTCAACGCCATGACGCGTTTGCGGCTGTGCGATGTGCACGGGCGCATGGAATTCAGCCACAAGACCGCACTGCGCGACGCACCTGCCGGTTATCTGCCGTGGTTCGACGTGCCGGGCCGCGCGAGCGCCGAAACGCCCGTCGTTTGCGGCCATTGGGCTGCGCTCGGCCTAATGCTGCGCGAGGACTTGTTCGCGATCGACTCTGGCTGCGTATGGGGGCGGCAGCTCAGCGCGCTGAGACTCGAAGATCGTCAGCTTGTTCAATGTGATTGCGTCGAGCTTCAGGCGACAGGATCAGAGCAATAGTCTCGTGCGCTGTGGCGGCGAGCTCGCGACGATGCTGCGCCGGGCGCAATACGGTAGCTGAGAACCAGACATGCGCGTCGATCGAGCGCTGGGTGGTCATCTCGCGCAAGCTATCCCAGAAGGACTTATCACCGTCGTACGCGGCTTCTACACACAAACTTCCGTCAGTGCGCGCAAAGCGAATGGCAACGGGTTGAATTGCAGCGTTTGCGCTCAATGCAGGCGCGAGCAGCGAGCTGTGGAATTTGAGCACGGTCGAGCCGTCCGTGGTCGTGCCTTCCGGAAAGACCGCGAACACGTCGCCGGACGAGAGCGCGGCCGTGACCTCGCTGTTGATGCGCGCCGTGTCCCGACGGCGGGCTCGCTGAATGAACAGTGTGCCTGAGCGTTCGCTCAGCCAGCCCAGCAACGGCCAGCCGCGGATTTCCGATTTCGCGACGAAGCGCGCAGGGATCACTGCATTGATGACGAAAATATCGAGCCACGATACATGATTCGCCACCAGCATCAGCGGATTGCACGCTGCGGGCTCGCCATGCACGTGCAGTCGCACGGCGAGAATTTTCAGCAGCCGCGCGGACCAGCGCCGGATTGTGCTCTTACGAGCTTCTGACGTTTGAAGAGGAAAAACGAATGCAGCGGTTGCGAGCCCTCGCGCAACGTGCAGCGCGAGGCGCGTAATCCGTAACAGCCTCGTCGTATGACGTGCATTCATCGTTCATCGCAACGACGGGCGTGCCGAAGGGCGTGCCCTCTTCATGCAGTCGATGGTGCGCGCGGAAAATGTTTTAGCGCGTGACGCGCGATGTCGCGCCGTCAGACAGTATCCGCACACGATCGCCCGGACGGAACGTCTCGTCGGCTTCCTGCATGATGGCCACCATCTGCCCGCTATCGAGCTTCACCGTGACCTCGACGCCGCGTTTACCGGTAAAGCCCTGCTCCGCGGCCTGGCCCGCTATACCGCCCACGACTGCGCCGCCGAGCGCACCGAGAGCCGCCCCGCGGCCCTGACCGATAGCGCTGCCCGCAATGCCGCCGCCGATCGCACCGGCGCCGGCGCCGATTCCGCTGCGAGTACCTTCCAGCTTCACTTCGCGAACGCTCTCGACGTAACCCATGCGTACGGTCTGCTCGCGCCGGGCCTGCTCACGCGAATAAGAGCCGCTGCCGAGACCCGGCGCTGCGCAGCCGGAAAGAACCGCAGCGATGGCGGCTACTCCCACGATCGACATCATCCATCTCATGACTTTTTCTCCTTTCACCAGATACGCGAACCGTACGCAGCGCGGTACTGCTCCGCTATTTCATCGCGCGTGAAGCGATGATTCTGCCCGCCGCGCTGCGCTATTTTGATCGATCCGAGCAGCGATGCGAGCCGCCCGGTGGTCAACCAGTCGAATCCTTCAGCAAGTCCGTAGAGAAGACCGGCGCGAAACGCGTCGCCACAGCCGGTCGGATCCACCACCTCGGTCGCCTTGACGCAGGGAATCTCTATCTGCGTACCGCCCGCATGAACCAGAGAACCGCGAGCCCCTAATGTGACCACGAACGCTTTGACCAGTTTCGCGAGCTGTTCCACCGGCTGACCGGTGCGCTCCTGCAGCATCTGCGCTTCGTAGTCATTCACCGTCACGTATTCGGCGAGGCGCACGAACTCGAGCAGCTCATCCCCATTGAACATCGGCAATCCCTGACCCGGATCGAAAATAAACGGAATACCCGCTTCGCGATATTCACGCGCGTGCTGAAGCATGCCGTCACGCCCATCCGGAGCGACGATGCCGAGCTTCGCTCCTTTCGCATCCTGCACGTGATTCTCGTGCGAATGGTTCATGGCGCCGGGATGAAATGCCGTGATCTGATTGTCGTCCAGATCGGTGGTGATGAACGCCTGCGCCGTGAACGTGCCCGCTACCTTGCGCACGTGCCGCTGCGAAATATCGAGCTTGTCCAGGCGCTCGCCATACGTTGCATAGTCGTCACCCACGGTCGCCATGATGAGCGGATCGCCGCCCAGCATCTTGAGCGTGTAGGCGATGTTCCCGGCACAACCACCGAACTCGCGTCGCATATCGGGAACGAGAAAGGCGACGTTGAGGATGTGCAGCTGATCGGGAAGAATGTGGTGCTTGAATCGATCGCGAAACACCATGATCGTGTCGTACGCAATGGATCCGCAGATGAGCGTGGACATTGAGATCGCGCTTCAGAGCCTGAAAGTGGCCGCGATTATAGCGGGTTCTCACCCGCCAGCACCGCAACAAGTCGGCCACCCGCGCTTTCGAGCGGCCCATCGTTTCGGATGTGCAAAGCCCCGCCAGGCGGCTCTGCATCGACTCGCGCATTGCGCGCGAGCCGCCTCGCAATTTCGGCGCGCGACTCCCGGCCCCGTCGTGCGAGCCGCGCAGCGAGCAGCTTCGGTCCTGCGCTGATCCATACAACCGTCATTGCGGGATAGCGCCGGCGCGCGGCGGAAATGTACGCGCGTGACCCGTTGACGACGACGGTCAGTCCTTTTTCGAGCCACACGTCGATTTCGATTCCAATGGCGTAGTGCAGACCATGACTCTGCCAGCTCATCGCAAAAAGCCCGTGACGCTTACGAATTTCGAACTCCAGGGCGGTCAGCGCGACGTGATTCTCTCCGCCTGCGCCTGTCGTTCTCGTGATGTAGCGATGCGCGAACAGCACCGCGTGCTCGTCGTGGAGCGTATCGCGCGCGTACTGCATCAGCGTGTCCTTGCCGACGCCGGATGCGCCAACAACATAGAAAAGCCGGCCTTGCATCGCTAGGGGATCAGCACGAGCAACCAGACGACCGGCACATTGACAAGCGCAAGCATCACGGCAGCGCTGCCCATGTCCTTCGCACGCTTCGCGAGCACGTGATCTTCGAGGGAGATGCGGTCGGTCACCGCTTCGATGCCGGAGTTGAGCAACTCGACGATCAGCACCAGGAGCACGCTCGCCACCATCATCGCTTTACCGGGGCCGCTCGCGGGCGCGTGTATCGCGATGGGTATGAGAATGAGAGCCATGAGGACCTCTTGCCGGAAGGCATCTTCATGGCGGAATGCAGCCGACAAGCCATCGAGGGAGTAAAACAAGGCGTTCCAGAGGCGGGATAAACCGGACCTACCCTTCAGCGGACTCTTCATGCCTCGCAGAGATGTTGTTCCGAAGCCTCAATCGTAGCATTACCCCGCAGTCGGGCGCGTCCACCTCAGATCCAGCTCGCGCGCCGCCTTGACGTCGTCCAGACGCCGTACCGGAGTGGTGTGGGGCGCCGTCTTGACGGTCTCCGGCTGCGCATGCGCTTCTTCCAGGATCGTCTTCATCGCGCGCACGAATGCGTCGAGGGTCTGCTTCGATTCCGTTTCGCTCGGCTCTATCAACAGACACTCTGGCACGAGCTGCGGGAAATACGTTGTCGGTGCGTGGAAACCCTTGTCGAGCAACCGCTTCGCCACGTCCATCGCGGTCACGCCGGTATCGGCCTTGAGGCGCTTCAGCGTCACGATGAACTCGTGGCTTGCGCGACGGCCGGGAAATGCCACTTCAAATCCGGCTTTTCTCAGCTCCGTCATCAGATAGTTGGCGTTGAGCGTCGCGAATTCTCCGACCCGTCGCATGCCGCTTCCGCCCAGCATGCGCGCATAGGCATAGGCCCGCAAAAGGACACCCACATTGCCGAGGTGAGCGCCCATGCGCCCAATCGATTGTGGAAGGTCCTCTTCCTTGAGCAGCCGATAACGGTTATTTGCCTTGTCGACGATGGGCAGCGGCAGAAACGGTGCAAGTTTCGCGTTCACTCCGACAGGTCCCGCGCCTGGACCGCCGCCGCCGTGCGGCGTCGAAAAAGTTTTGTGTAGATTGATGTGAATGGCATCGAAACCCATGTCTCCCGGTTTGACGGTCCCGAGAATCGCATTGAGGTTTGCCCCGTCGTAATACAACAGCCCACCCGCGTCGTGCACGATGCGCTGGATGTCCAGTATGTTTTTCTCGAACACACCCAGCGTCGAAGGATTCGTGAGCATGAGTCCTGCGGTGTGAGGACCCACGGCGGCCCTCAGTGCGGCCATATCGACATTGCCCTCCACGTCGGTCGGGATTTCGCGCACGCTGTAGCCGCACATGACTGCAGTGGCCGGATTGGTCCCGTGTGCCGCGTCGGGCACCAGTATCTCGTTACGGCTCGTATCGCCGCGAGAATCGTGGTAGGCGCGTATCATCGCGACGCCCGCGAACTCGCCTTGCGCGCCGGCCATCGGCGCTAGGCTCACCGCCGTCATACCGGTCACCGCTTTCAGCATCTCCTGCAGATCGTACAGGCACGCAAGAAAGCCCTGGCCCGTGTCGTCCGGTGCGTCAGGGTGTCTCGCGAGAAACTGCGGCAGCATCGCAGCCGCATTCGCGCCGCGCGGGTTGTATTTCATCGTGCACGACCCGAGCGGATAGAAATGCGTGTCGATCGAAAAATTCTTCTGCGACAACGCGGTGTAATGTCGCACTGCGTCGAGCTCTGAAACTTCGGGCAGCAGCGGCTGATCCTGGCGCAGGAAACTAGCCGGTATAGCTGGCGTTTTCTGCTCCACGGTCGGTATCTGTGCGCGATTGCGTCGGCCCGGTCGGGAGAGTTCGAAGATCAGCATTAGCGGTCAGCGGAAAGAGGCTCGAAGGATCCTTGAATTCGTGAAAGACACGGACATTTGAGAGCTGTTACGGCTGACCACTGACGAATTACTTCTGCAACACTGCCAAGGCCGCATCGTACTTCGGTTCTTCCTTGATCTCTGGTACGAGCTCCGAGTGCAGCACCTTGTTGTTTTCGTCGAGCACGACAACGCCGCGCGCGGTGAGACCCTTCAACGGTCCGTCCCCAATGTCTACGCCGTACTTCGAATGAAAGTCGCGGCTGCGAAAAGTGGACAGCGACACGACATTGCTCAGGCCTTCAGTGGTGCAGAAACGCTTCGCCGCGAACGGCAGGTCAGCGGAGATCACGAGCACGACCGTGTTGTTCAGTCCGGATGCTTTCTGGTTGAACGTGCGAGTCGACGTCTGGCATACCGGCGTATCGAGGCTCGGCACGATATTCAGCACTTTGCGTTTGCCGGCGTAGTCTTTGAGGCTGACCTCTTTCAGGTCGTTACCCGTCAACGAAAAGTCGGGCGCACTGTCGCCCTTTTTCGGAAAGTTGCCGTTGACGCTGACAGGATTGCCGCCGAGTGTGACGTTGGCCATGTGTGACTCCTTTGTTGAATAAGGCGTAAGCAGAAAGCCGTAAACCGTAAGGGGTTTTGACGCTCGTGGCAAGATGAAACGACAAAAGCAAACGGCCTACGGCTTACGGTTTATGACTCGACGAGCGCGCGACGGCGCCTTCGAAAGGATGCGCGCCATGGTTTTCGCATAGCGCTCGAGATCGGCGGCACTTTTTGTTTCGGTCGCACACACGATCAGCGCGCTGCCGAGTTCCGGATACCACGGCGCCAGATGGAAGCCGCCGAGTATGCCTTCTGCTCTCAGGGCCTGCAACACCGCGTCGGCCGGCCTCTCGAACCTCACCACGAACTCATGAAACGCAGGCGTATCGAACGCAGGTTCGACGCCGTCAATCTCGACTAGAAGCTCGACGAGTCGCATCGCGTTTGCGTGGCTTGCGTAGGCGACTTCTTTCAGGCCTTCCGGACCCACCAAGGCCATGTAAATGGTCGCCGCAGTGACCATGAGCCCCTGATTCGTGCAGATATTGGAGGTCGCTTTCGAGCGGCGGATGTGTTGCTCGCGTGCCTGCAGCGTCAACGTGTAGCCCACACGGCCGTCGACATCGAGCGTACGTCCAACGATGCGGCCAGGCATCTGCCGCACGAGCGCCTGACGGCAGGCGAGAAAACCGAAATAAGGGCCTCCACCCGAAAGTGGGATGCCCAGCGGCTGACCATCGCCGACTGCGATGTCTGCGCCCTTTGCTCCCCATGTGCCGGGCGCCTTGAGTAGCGCAAGCGCCGTGGGGTTCACCACCGCGATCACCAGTAGGCCGTGCTCGTGCGCGCTGTCGGTAAGCTCGTCGACGAGCTCGAGCGTACCGAAAAAATTGGGCTGCGCAATGATCAGCGCCGCATGCGCGTCCCACTGCACGTTCTTCAGTGCGTCAGGGGCAAGCCGCCCGCTTTCCAGATCATAAGGCAGCTCTGTCAGCTCGATGCCCTGATTGCGCACGATCGAGCGAACGACATCGCGCCAGCGCGGATCTACCGTGCGGGGGACCAGAACGCGCCGCGCGCCCTTGTGCGCACGAACCGCCATCAGGACTGCTTCTGCGAGTGCCGATGCGCCCTCGTAGAGACTGGCATTCGTCACATCGAGCCCTGTGAGCGACGCCATCATCGTCTGATATTCGTATATGAGCTGCAGCGTGCCCTGGCTCGCTTCCGCTTGATACGGCGTGTAGGAGGAATAGAACTCGCCGCGCGTCGCAAGCTGCCACACGGCAGCGGGAATATGATGCTCGTAGGCGCCTGCCCCGATAAAGTTGAGATACGTCCCGTCCGCCTCGGCGCGCTCGCCCATCAGCCGCGCCACCTGCATCTCGTTCATTCCGTCCGGCACACCTTCGAGCCCCCGCGCGCGAAGCTCGGCGGGTATCTCATCGAACAGCGCGTCGACACTGTCGACACCGATCGACGAGAGCATCGCGAGCACGTCTTCTTCCGTATGAGGGATGAAGGGCATCTTAAATAGGGACGCAGTGATGAAGGGATGGAATGACGAACATGGACGATGGTTTCGCTCCGTGCGTCACCGCGTCACCTCGTTGCCTGTCAGTGTTTTTCTGCCGCAGCGACCTTGTCATACGCTCCCGCATCCAGCAAACCCGCAAGCTCGCGCGGATCTTCAGGTCTGATCCGAAACATCCAGGCGCTATAAGGATCTTCATTGATTTTTTCCGGCGATTCGGCGAGCTCGCCATTGGTCGCGACGATTTCGCCGCTAAGCGGTGCATAGATATCGGCGGCGGCCTTTACCGATTCGATGACACCGCACTCCTCCCCTTTCTTTACTTTGCGGCCTACCACCGGGTTCTCCACGAAGACGACGTCGCCGAGCATGTCCTGCGCATGGAACGTGATCCCCACGCTGCACGTGCCATCGGCTTCGGTCTTCACCCATTCGTGGCTGTCGGTGTACTTGAGATTGTCGGGTGTCATGCATTTCCTTTCGTCAGCGGTTCAGCGGTCGAATAAACGAAAGCTGGTTTCCTGCGTTGCCTTTCAGTAGGTCCCGTAGAGGCTGGTAGCATTGCTTCTAAATTCACGGCTGGACCAGCACTTTGCCGTGCCGCACGAACGGCGGTTTGACCTCAGTTCCTTTGAGCCACTTACCGCGTATCTCCACTTCGAGCTCTGCGCGTGATTCGAGGTCGCCAGGTACGCGCGCGAGCGCGATCGAGCGGTTCATCGTGGGCGAAAATCCTCCACTCGTGATTTCGCCCGCCCCACGCGGCGTTCGGATGTGCTGGTGTGCCCGCATGACGCCCCTGTCCTGCAGGATGACCCCGACGAGCTTCCTCGCAGGATGGGCGCGTTGCAGAGCGCTGCGGCCGACGAAGTCGCGGCCAGTCTTCAGATCTACGGTCCAGGCAAGTCCACACTCCAACGGCGTGACGTGCTCGTCCATGTCCTGGCCGTACAGATTCATGCCGGCTTCGAGACGCAAAGTGTCACGCGCTCCCAGACCCGCCGGTTTCACACCGTGCTGAGCGAGAACGCGCCACAGCGCCTCGACTTCTGCGGCCGGCAGCATGACTTCGAAACCGTCTTCACCGGTGTAGCCTGTACGCGCAATGACCGTGTCGCCTGCCTGCGCCGCTTCGAAGTTCGCAAGCTGCTCGCTGCAGGCGCGCAGTTGCGGCGCGGCAGTCCAGAACTTTTCCCGTGCGCGCGGACCCTGCACGGCGACGATTGCGAGATCACGGCGTGGCAGGATCTCGACCTGCGCCCCTGACTCTAGGCGCTGGGCGTCGAGCCATGCCAAGTCCTTCTCTGCAGTGCCTGCGTTCACCACCGCTCGGTAGCTGCCGATCTCACGCATGTAGACGATCAGATCGTCGAGCACACCACCCTGTTCGTTGAGCATGCATGTGTACAGCGCTTTGCCCGGCTTCTGCAGACGCGCCACGTCATTCGCAAACACGCGCTGAAGAAAGTCGCTTGCGCCAGTTCCTCGCACATCGACCGCAAGCATGTGCGATACATCGAACATACCGGCATCGCATCTGACGCTTGTGTGTTCTTCGAGCTGCGAGCCGTAGTGTACGGGCATGCCCCAGCCTGCAAAGTCCACCATCTTTGCACCCATTTCGAGGTGAACGGCGTAGAGCGGAGTATGTTTGAGCCCGTTTGTCATGTGCAACGCTAGGGCGCGGGCGCAGGGAGAAGATCCAGCCGAAACCCAGCTGCATTCAGATCGGTCGTATCGAGGTCGAGCGCCACGGTAATCTCGGCGTTGGGCGATATGCCGCGTTTCGGATCGCGGGTCGGGTCGAGATACTCGTCAGGCACGAAAATGCGGCGCGCGAGTGCGTGTTCGTTCGTGTTCGTCAACACCAGATCAAGGGCGGGGTACGCGAGATCGTAGTTTGCATAACTTCGAAGCGTTGCGGTGAGCTGAATCAAGCCCGGTTTCGTGACGTCGGTAACGTGCACGTCGGAGGCTTCAATTTTCACGAGGTCAGGGCGTTGGGGCAAAGTCACGGTGCAACCGGTGATTTCGCAAATTCCGGTAAAGGCAGACCTGATCGCGGGAAAACGGGCTGCAAGCTCGCTGCGATAAACGTAGGCGGCCTGGGTCAGCAACAAGAGTATCAGGACGACCGTGCCACCACCCCAAAAGGATCTGCCTGCGGGTAGGTCCTTCAAGGTAGCCTCTTCGAGGGCCGGCTGCCGCGCCGCGCGCGCGACGGGCGGAGTCGGTGGCGTGGCTCGGAGCTGGCGCGGCTGGGGCGTTACCGGCGCTTTCGTCGCCTCCGATGTCGCGGAAGGCAGCGTTCCAGCGGATGCAGACGCCGCTGCAGCCGCGGGGATTTCTCCAGTGTCTGTCCCGGCGCTTGATCCCAGCCGCAACGGCGCGCTGGCGGGGGCAGACTGTTCCACCGCGAGCGCCTCGAATCCATCGAACGTCTGCATGCAGCGCCCGCAGCGCACGGTACCCGAGCGCTGTTGCAGCTGAACGGGGGTCACTCGAAATAGCGTCCTGCACCGCGGACAGCGCGTGACGAGACTCATCCGTGCCCCGTGCGGCTCCGGGGGCAGCTGGTATGGCTGATCATCCTGCCCGCGTCCTTCAGCGCCTTACGCCGGATATGAGCACCCACCCGTCCTCGTCCTGCGTAGGCTCGAAATCGTACCATGCTCCGTAAGTCTCCTGCACCTCCGCCGCCTGCTCGACGAGTATGCCCGAAAGCGCGAGCCGGCCGCCCTGCCGCGTCAGTTCCGCAAGCAGTGGCGCCAGAACGATCAGCGGCTGCGCGAGAATGTTGGCGACGAGGATATCTGCCGGCTCGCTCAGATGGTCCGCAGCTGAGACGAAATTTGCCGCAGCGCGATTCTGCACGGCGTTGCGACGCGCAGCGACAATCGCCTGCGGATCGATGTCGACACCCGAAGCACGCGCCGCGCCAAGCTTGAGCGCAGCGATTGCCAGAATACCCGAGCCGCAGCCGAAATCGATCATCGATTCCCCGCCGCGCACGACGCGGTCGAGCCATCTGAGGCACAGCCGCGTCGTGGCATGGGTGCCCGTTCCGAAAGCGAGCCCGGGATCGAGCACGATGTTCAGCGCATCGGGCTCCGGTGCCTCATGCCAGCTCGGGACGATCCAAAGTCTCTGGGTCACGTGCTGTGGCGTGAACTGCGCTTGTGTCCGGCGGACCCAGTCGTCGTCTTCGACACGCGCGACCTCGAACGCGGTTGCGGGTGTGACACCTGCTCGCTCGCAGGCAGATGCCATTGCCGCGGATACGTTGGCGTCAGCGCCGAAGAGAGCGGACAGGCGTGCCTTCGACCAGGTCGAGGACGCCGGGTAGTCCGGCTCATCGAAGACGGGCCGTTCCCAGGCGGTTCCCGCATCCGCGTCGGACACATCGACGCTTATTGCGCCGGCGTCGATCAGGGCGTCCGACAGAGGATCGACCAGGGCGGTATCGACAACGAAGGTGGCGGAAAGCCAGGGCATGACGAAACGAGTATCACTGCTTGGTGGCGAGCTTCGCGAGCTTCTCTTCGAGGTAATGGATGCTGGTGCCGCCGCGAACGAAGGCGCTGTCGTGCAGCAGGTCCTGATGGAGCGAGATATTGGTCTTGATGCCTTCGATCACCGTCTCGGAGAGTGCGACGTGGAGGCGGGCGATCGCCTGCTCGCGGGTGTCGCCATACGCGATGATCTTGCCGATCAGCGAGTCGTAGTACGGCGGAACGAAATAGCCGCTATACGCGTGGGAATCCACCCGGATCCCAGGGCCGCCCGGCATGTGCAGAGAGGTAATGCGCCCGGGCGAAGGCGTGAATTTGTACGGGTCTTCGGCGTTGATGCGGCATTCGATGGCGTGGCCTCTCAGCTGCACGTCACGCTGTTTGACCGGCAGCTTTTCGTTGCAGGCAATGCGGATCTGCTGCTGCACGATGTCAATGCCGGTAATCATCTCCGTAACCGGGTGCTCGACCTGAACACGCGTGTTCATCTCAATGAAGTAGAACTCACCGTTTTCATACAGAAACTCGAATGTGCCCGCACCTTCATAGCCGATCTTGCGGCATGCCTCGGCGCACCGCTCGCCGATCCGGAGCCGCGCGCGCGGATTGATGTGCGGCGCAGGCGCTTCCTCGATGACTTTCTGGTGGCGGCGCTGCATCGAGCAGTCGCGGTCACCGAGATAGATCGCATTTCGATGTTTGTCCGCGAGCACCTGTATTTCGATGTGCCGCGGCTTTTCCAGAAATTTCTCAATGTACACGGCCGGATTGCCAAAAGCAGCCTGCGCCTCCGCGCGCGTCGTGTTTACCGCGTTGAGGAGCGCGGCTTCGGTGTGCACAGTCCGCATTCCCCTGCCGCCCCCCCCACCCGCCGACTTCACGATGACCGGGTACCCGATCTCGCGACCCATCTTGATGATCTCCTTCGGATCGTCCGGCAGCGTGCTGTCGATGCCCGGTACGACCGGTATACCGGCTTTCTTCATGGCGTTTTTGGCGCTCACCTTGTCGCCCATGAGACGAATCGTTTCAGCCCGGGGCCCTATGAAGACGAAGCCGCTCTGTTCCACGCGCTCGGCGAAATCGGCGTTCTCAGAGAGAAAACCGTAGCCGGGGTGGATCGCTTCAGCGTCGGTGACTTCGGCAGCGCTGATGATGGCGGGAATGTTGAGGTAGCTGCCACTCGAAGCGGGCGGACCTATGCAGACCGACTCGTCGGCGAGCTTGACATACTTCGCCTCGGCGTCAGCCTCCGAGTGCACGACCACCGTTTTGATGCTCATTTCGCGGCACGCGCGCTGTATGCGCAGGGCGATCTCGCCACGGTTGGCGATCAGGATTTTTTCGAACACTTCAGACTACGAGGAAAAGCGGTTGCCCGTACTCGACGGGCTGCCCATTCTCCACCAGCACTTCCTTGATGATCCCGTCGCGGTCGCTTTCGATCTCGTTGAGCAGCTTCATCGCTTCGATGATGCAGACGGTTTCGCCGGCTTTCACCGCCTGTCCAAGCTCCACGAAAGGCTTGGCGCCCGGGGCTGACGAGCGATAGAACGTTCCGACCATAGGCGCTTTGACGACGTGTCCTTCGGGCTCGGGCGGTGTCTGTGCTTCAGGCGCAGCGGGAGCGCTGGCACCAGGCGGCTGCATCATGGGTGCCGTCATATAAACGGTCCCCGGCGGTGCCATGACCTGGGCTGCGCCGCCGGAAACACCGCGGCTTATACGAACCTTCTCTTCACCTTCGGTGATCTCCAGCTCGGCGATCCCCGATTGCTGAACGAGGTCGATCAACGTTTTCAGCTTGCGCAAATCCATGACTTCAATCCTTCCCGGCGTGATCGAGCGCGTAACTGAGCGCGAGTTCGTAGCTTTGCGGGCCGAGACCGCTGACCACGCCCACCGCCAGATCGCTGAAGTAGGAGCGGTGCCTGAACGGCTCCCGCGCGCGGATGTGAGTGAGGTGAATCTCTACGAACGGGATAGCGACCGCCGCCAGTGCATCGCGAATTGCGACGCTTGTGTGCGTGTAAGCGGCTGGGTTGATCAAAATGAAATCGACACTTTGCTGGGCGGCCTGTTGTATACGGTCAACCAATTGAGATTCCGAGTTGCTTTGAAAACAGGTCAGTTTTGAGCCTGCCATCGCAGCTTGCACGCCGAGCTTCTGTTCAATTGCTCCGAGCGTCGCCGTGCCGTATTTGTCAGGTTCCCGGCTACCCAGCAGATTCAGGTTGGGGCCGCTGAGGCACAGGATGTTCTTCGCCATCAGGGTTCTCTAAGCGTTGTCGGATAACAAGCTGTGTGGCGACGCGGCACCCATAGCGCCGCGGAGTTTGCCGCAAATAGCCGGGAGTTGTCCAGTGTTTTGCTGGAATTCCCGGTGTTTGTCGAGCCCAACGGTAGTGGTGAGGTTGCCTAGAAGCTGACTAAACCGCGGCTTCGACTAAGCTCCAGGCGCCGATTCAGGCGCAAAAACGGTCGTGGCCGGAGTGAGCGCGTATCGTGGAGATGTACGGCGTTACCGGAGCTTGCGACGACAACGCTCTCAGAGAAGTGCTGCGAGCAAAGGGCGCAGCTTGCTTTCCTTAGCCGCCCCCACTTCGATCGCTGCGATGCGGCCCGTCCGGTCGATGACAATGGTGTAGGGCAGAACCCCAGCCCTGTTTCCCAAGGCACGCGTCAGCTCGATCGCGTCCACGCTTCCGATCAGTACAGGAAAATTCATACCAAGCTCGGCGGCATAGGGGCGCACTTTACTGGACTGGTCGATCGCGATCCCGACAAACTGCAGCCCGCGATTACGGTGTTCCTCCTGAAGCCGGACGAACATCGGAATCTCCTCGCGGCACGGCGCGCACCATGTGGCCCAGAAATTCACCACCACGACCTTCCCGCGCCATTGATCGATCGATTGGAGCTGCTGGTCGAGATCCGGAAGCCGCATAGACATCAGCCTTTCCAGACCTGCAGTGCTCGCTTGGCTCAGCTCCGGAGCAGTGCGTGCCGCGTGGTAGACGTAACCTGCCGCGCCGGCTGCAATGGCAACAAGGGCGACTAGCGCCCACTCGCGCGGGCGACTCACGGCTGATCGGGCACGTGCTTATCCACGCAACTGCGCGCCCGGCGCCACTTGCCCGGTTCCGTGAGGGGCCGGCGCCATAGGAAAGTCACTGACTCAGCACCTTGTCGAGCACGGCAGCGAATCTGTCCACACGCTCGAAACCAATCACGCGCAGTGCCGATATCTCGCGGCCTTCGCGATCGAAAAAAATGATACCGGGTGGGCCGAAAAGCCGGAACCGCTGCAGCAGCGCCTGATGCTCCGGGGCATTGGCTGTGACATCAGCCCGCACTTTGACGAGCCCGTCCAGTCGTTGCTGTACTGTCGCATCGCTGAACGTGTAGCGCTCCATCTCCTTGCACGAGACACACCAGTCCGCATAAAAATCCAGCATGAGCGGCTTTCCAGTGGACGAGGCGATAACTCGATCGAGGTCTGCGGGCGAGTCAACGCGCACGAACGCGGTTCGTCCAGAAGAGGACGGCGGCGCTGATGTGCCGAGAAAACCCGAAAGCGGCTGAAGCATATCGCGGCTGCCGGAGAGTGCGCCAATGAGGTATACGACGCCTGCAACCAGCGACAGCACGCCGATCGCTTTGGCCACACGGTCGACAGGCCGCGCAGATGCCGGCAATGGATCAATCGCGCGCAAACAGACGCCGGTGACAGCAAACAGGACAGCCCACGCGAGCATCGCGGCGGCGGCCGGCAGAAGCGGGGACACGATGTAGATCGCGACGCCCAGCAGCACGACGCCAAAGAATCGCTTCACTGTCTCCATCCATGGCCCAGCCTTCGGCAGGAGCGCGCCAGCGGAGGCGCCGAGGACGAGCAGCGGCACACCCATCCCGAGCGCCATCGCAAACAGCGCCGAGCCTCCGAGCACCACGTCGCGGCTCTGGCTGATATACAGAAGAGCGCCGGCGAGCGGCGCCGCGACGCAAGGCCCCACGATGAGCGCCGACAATGCGCCCATCGCGAATACACCTGCGAGGTGTCCCCCGCGGATCCGGCCCGTGACCGTGGCGAGACGGCTTTGCAATGAAGAAGGCAGCTGAAGCTCGTAGAAGCCGAACATCGCGCCTGCAAGGAGCACGAAGATCGCAGCGAAAGCGCCGAGTACCCACGCGTTCTGCAAAGCGGCCGACAGCAGCGTGCCCGATAGCCCGGCCAGCACGCCTGCAATCGCGTAGGTAATCGCCATACCAAGCACGTATGCAGCCGCCAGCACGAACCCTTGCACGCGCGTCAGCCGCGCACCGCGCCTCCCGGCGATGATGCCCGACAGAATCGGAATCATCGGCAACATGCACGGCGTGAACGCGAGTAGCAAACCGAATCCGAAAAAGCTTGCGATCAGAACGGCGAGATCAGCTTTGAAGAGGCGAGCGATAACGCGATCATTACTCGGCGGCTCGCCGGGACCCGAGAGCAGCCCGGACTCGGCTGCGACGGAAGTCCCCAACGACGGAGTTCCCGCGAAGCTCACCAGCGTCTTCTGCTCATGCGGCACGTAGCACACGCCCGCATCGGCGCAACCCTGCGAGGTGACAGTGAGCGTTGCCGCGCCCGCGTCTCCGGCAATGCGCACGGGCACGTGAATCCGAACTTCCCCGCGATACGTTTGCACGTCGCCGAAAAATTCGTCCTTCTTGAGCTTTCCGGGCGGCAGATCCGCCGGACCGAGATCCACGGAGGCCTGATCGACAGCGAACTTGAACTTGTCGCGATACAGGTAGTAACCGGGCGCGATCTGGTAGTGCACTTCGATCGTATCCCGACCGATCGCGCGCGCAGCGAAGCGGAATGCCTGATCAGGCTCGAGCAGATCGTCGGGAGAAGCCCCGCTCGCCGGACAGGCGAGCAGCACCAGCAGGACCAGTAATAAGCGCATTGAATGCAGGTTGGGGCGGCCTGTTCGTCAGCCGATCGGAATGGCGGTCTCTTCCGCCACCCACTCCAGGTAGTCAGGAAGACCGCGCACCACTGGGACCGCGATCACTTCCGGGAGTTCGTAAGGATGCAAGCGGCGGATCGCCGCTTCGATTTCGGGATAGCGGGACGCGCGCGTCTTGATGAGCACCGGGACTTCATCGGTGTGTTCGACGGCGCCCTCCCAGCGATACACGGAGGTGCAGCCGGATAGTATGTTCACGCACGCGGCAAGCCGCTTCGCCACCAGCTCCCGCGCAAGCTTCACGGCAGCGTCACGGTCGGGAAGATTCGTGAATACGAGCAATGCGCCGCCTTCATCTCCGTACATCTGTGCTCCTCGAGTGAGGTCTGCAGAATCCTGTATATCACGCGCCCATGCTACGCCTTCGTGCACAAACGGGTACCGCCGACTAACGCACAGCTCGCGCTCATGAGCAAGCGCCTTCCCAATCCCCATAAACGGCTCGTGCCGACGTAGACGAGTTGCTGTGGTACACTTTTTACCTTCGCGAGGGCTGCGAGGAGGTGCGCAGTACGCGCGTCGCGCAGGTCCGAGGTAGCCGGCGCACGAAGTGCACCACATCGTGCCGCAGCGCGGCCAAGCGCGGTCAGGGTGAGCCAAATCGCCCCGTCCCGGTTTAACCTCCGAACGCGCAGTGAGTCTGCGCGATCACGACTGCGTATCAGCGCCTGGAGTCTGCTTGACGTTTTCGCACAAGCGGAATCATGCTCAATGCTACGTGTCTGCAGCCGATCGTGAGAAAGCCGTCGCATACGGCGATTTTAGGGCCTTATGGGCTGTCAGCCCCAACCTGCATGTAAAGCGCCAATGTCCTACCGGATAACGATCAAGCCGAGCAACAATGCCTTCGACGCGCAGCCCGACGACACCGTGTTGGAAGCCGCGCTGCGTGAAGGCTTGGTGCTCGCCTACAGCTGCCGTAACGGCGCGTGCGGCACCTGCAAGGGCAAAGTGGTCGATGGCAGCGTCGATTACGGCGTCTATCAGCCGGAGACGCTGCCCGAGACCGAAAAAGCACAAGGTTACGCGCTGTTCTGTCAGGCGAAACCCCTGAGCGACCTGGTGATCGAATGCCGCGAGATCAGCGCGGTCAAGGATATCCAGGTCAGGACCTTACCCTGCCGCGTCCAGAAAATCGACAGGCTTGCGCCGGACGTCATGCGCATTCAATTGAAGCTGCCGGCGAACGAGCGCCTGCAGTTTCTGGCCGGGCAATACATCGACATTCTCATGAGAGGGGGGATCCGGCGCAGCCTCTCGATGGCAAACGCGCCGCATGACGACGCGCTGCTCGAGTTGCACCTGCGCAACTACGGCGGGCCTTTCAGCGAACACGTTTTCAACAAGATGAAGGAAAAGGACATCCTGCGTTTCGAGGGGCCGCTCGGGACGTTTTTCCTGCGGGACGAAAGCTCCAAGCCGATCATTTTCGTCGCGAGCGGCACCGGTTTTGCGCCCATCAAAGCGATGATCGAGCATGCGCTGCACAATGGCGTAACGCGTCCGATGACGCTGTACTGGGGCGGGCGCAGACGGACCGATCTCTATCTGAACGATCTCGCCGAAAGCTGGGAGCGCGAATACGGCGTCAGGTATGTGCCGGTGCTGTCCGAAGCCCAGGCTGAAGATCAGTGGAATGGCCGCATCGGCTTCGTCCATCGCGCGGTCATGGAAGATTTTCCGCAGCTTACGGGCTATCAGGTCTACGCGTGCGGAGCTCCCCTCATGGTCGAGGCGGCACACAAGGATTTCAAGGCGCACCGCGGCCTGCCCGAGGACGAGTTCTACTCTGACGCATTCACGCCGGCGACACCGGCCGCCGCGCCGCAACCGTGAGCATGCCGGCGCATGCCGCGTGCGTTGCCGCCGTCAGCTAGCGTCTCTGTTCGATTTCCATGGGGTCGATGGTGCGTTTCGACGGCAACGTCCTCGATTCTGCGCTGTCGCGAACGGCGGCCTGCGCTCTTTTCTTGAGCTCCGCAAGCGCAAGATCGAGGCTCTCTCGATAATGCCGGCGCGAGGCGTCCGTATTCCCGAGCTTTTCATGCAGGCGTGCAAGCTCGACGTGTCCGGTGTAGGTCGGTTCGACTGACACGCTCGCCTCCAGATAACTTTCGGCCTTGCCCCACAATCCCTGCCGGGCGCAGAGCCTGCCGAGACTGAGCAGCAAAGCGGCGTCGCCCGGATGCTCCTCGAGCCACGTCTCAGCTCGCTCTATCTGCCTTACTGTGTCCGTGCCGAGGCAGTCGGGGTAAAGCGCCACGAGCTCGCTGTCCCACGCGTGTTCCAGGCTCTGCTCGATGATCTGCTGCGCTTCAGCCTTGCGATTCGCCGCGATGTAGCTCTGCGCTGCGGCCACTGCGAGCGGCGTTTCACGCTTTTGCGCGTCCGGCAGCTTCCGCCAGACTTCATCCAGCGCGTGAACATCAAGCGCTTTACGTCGCACGCTCTCTGCAAGAGCGTGTGTGCGCAGCTTCGAGGCCTGGTCTGCGTCGAACACTCCACGACGCTCGAGCTCGCCGACCAGTACCGCAACCTGCTCCCACTGGCGCATCTGCTGCTGCGCCTTGAGCTCGAGCTTGAGTGCGGCCGTATGTTTGCGAGGCAATTCCTGCAGCACTTCCAAGGCTTCTTTCGCTCGACGCTCTGCCACCAGAAGCTCAGCCTGGGTGATGATGCGCAACGCGTCATCTTCGGCCGCATCCTGCGCGATCCGTTCTATGTACGCATCCCGCCGCTCGTACGCACGAAGCTCATGCGCAGCGCGCGCGGCGAGCACCAGGCTGAGGCGATCGCTCGCGCCAAGCTCGATCGATTGTGACGCAGACTGCTCGGCTTTCGCGTACCGCCCTTCGAAGTAGGCCTGCAGCGCACCGAGCAGCGTCGACTGAGCGGTCTCGCGGCGGCGCGCGAGCCGGTACTCTCGCACGCGGGCGGGCATCTGCACCGCGGTCGTCACGAGCCGCACTAAGCTGTAGAACAGAACGAAGGCGCCTGCCAACAATAGTAAAAGCAGATTGAGGGCGATTTCCACACGATACGGGGGCAGCACCACGAGCACGTAGCCATCGTTATAACGCGCGGCCACCACGAGCCCGACCGCCAACGCAAAGATTGCGATGGTCCAGAACAGGGCCTTCACGCGGGCTTACCTTCGCGGCGCGCACGCTGCAGCATCAGCGGAACCCTTGTGCCGTCGCTCATCGTTTGTCGCGCTCTTCAGCGGACCGGCCGTTCGCGGCCGAGTCGCGTATTGCGCAGCGCATCCACGGTAGCGGATATATCCGGCATTTCGATGCTGATGTCGCTGTCGTGCAGATTGCGCAGCGTCGACAAAGCATTGCCGATCGATTTTTCGCGCGTGTCGTAGTATTTCGTGAGCCAGTCGCGTGCGGCCTGGAGATCCGCCTTGTAACTCGTCTGATCGCGTGAGAGCAATGCCAGGCGCGCGCCAATGAGCCGCAGCTTCAGATTTTCGCGCAGGAAAAATGCCTGCGGCGGCGCGAGCAGCGGCACCTCGGGCTGGTTCATGTTCTGAACACGAACGAGCTGCTTGACCTCAGCCCAGGCTTCGCGCATAAAGCGCTGCCAGACATTAGAGTCCGCTTCGCGCGGGGCATCACTGCCGGAAGCGAGCGGGGGGCGCATTTCCATCGCGAGCGGCAGTGCATCCACCGAGCCGATGACACTGTCGAGCCGCACGCTGATCCCCACTGTATCGACGTAAGGCAGCGCTTTCAGCCGCTCGATGTCGCGGTTGATCGCCTTGCGTAGCGCAGTGAGTTGAGGGCGATCCATCCGTTGTAGCCGAAAATCGGCGTTCTGAAGCGCGATCAGCGCCGCTTTGACATTACCCGCGAGCTGCAGTTGCTGGTTCGCGATCAGCAGCGACTGCTCGATTTCTGCGAGCGCCTGTTCGTCCCGGTTGCGCGACAGCTCCTGATAGAGCGCTTCGAGCGCTATCTGCTGGCTTTGAGATTCAGCGACGCGGCTCTCGAGAACGCCAAGCTTGACCTGGAGATCAGTGCTCGCTTCGCGCGCCTGGTCCGCAATCGCGCGGCTGCCCTTGTTGAGCGCATCGGCGTCGGACAGCTTCTTCGCCAGCTCCTGCCGGAGGGCATCGACCGAACCGCGGCTGTCGTACCACTGCCATGCGAGCAGCAGCAACGCGAGCACTGCGAGAATGAATCCAGTGGCACTCAGCATTCGTTCGCGCACCGGCGCTACTGAAACCGCGTTCGATGCCGGCATGGATGCCGCAGGTTGCGGCGTGGTGGACGTGCTTGCGGGAGGTGAACTGGGGGTAGTGTCGTTCATTCAAACCGTTCGGTGATTCAGCTCAACACGTCTGGCACAAATCACGCTCTTCGACAGGGTCGACAGTATGCGAGGATAGGCCGCGAGCCGCAACATGGGGCAGCGTTAGCGGTCATCAGCGAAGTGCCGGCCGATTGCGCGCACGAGGCCAGCCTCACCCGGTTCCGACACAACGATCGAGTCCAGTCCCAGATCGCGCGCAGTGGAGGCAATTCGCGGATGAGGCACGAATATTGTCGTTCGCGCAAGGTGCCTTTGACCCGCGTCGCCCAGCAGCGCGTGAAGGTTGCGCAGCCCTTCACTGCTGGTCACGACGATCGCGTCCACTTCGCCGCGCGACCACGCCTCGATCAGCGATCGAGGATCGATCTCGGGCCTGTCGCGTTTGTAGCATTCGGCGTACTCGACGATTGCCCCGCGTGCGACAAGCGTATCGCCGAGCACCGCGCGCCCGCCTTCCCCGCGAAAGATCACGACGTGCAGGCCGTCTACCGTCTGCAGCTGTGGAAGCTTCAGCAGGGACTCGCTGTCGAAGCGCCCGGGTGGAACCGTCACGGACGCAACGCCCTGCCGCTGCAACTCGCGGGCGGTGCCGCCTCCAATCGCAATCATGCTTAAAGTATCCGGCAGGTCACGTCGCGCGCGGACTGCACGAATGCCCCTGCTCGCCGCATTGGGGCTGATGAAAATCGCGACATCGAAGGTCTCCAGCCGCTCGATGAGAGCGCTCAGACGCGTCTCGTCTGCGACGTCCCGGATCACGATCACAGGGAAGAGTATGGATCGTCCGCCCTGCTCCCGGATGAGTTGCGCGAGAGGATCGGCCTGCTCAGCTGGTCGCGTGATCACGATGCCGCGTCCAGCAAGGGCGTGCGTAGACGAGGCTGGCGCGGTCATGCTTATCGCGACGCAGCGCGAGCGCTCACGCGCCGGCGTGCCCATCCGCGAGTGCGGACAGGATCTCGTCAGCCCCCGCATCGCGCAACCGTGCCGCGAGCGCGACACCGAGCGCCTCGGCTTCTGCGGCTTCGCCGGATACGGCCGCGCGGGCGACGTGCGATCCGTCGGGAGAGCCCACGTATCCGCGCAGACTCATCGTGCCATTCGCAATCTGCCCGAACGCTGCGAGCGGAACGTTGCACGAGCCGGCGAGCGTGCGCGCGACCGCGCGCTCGGCGCGCACACATGAAGCCGTCGCAGCATGATCTATCGGCGCGAGCAACTCGATGATATCCGGCCGGTCGCCGCGACACTCGATGCCCAGCGCACCCTGGCCGGCGGCGGGCAGGCTTTCCTCGAGCGTGAGCAAAGCAGTGATGCGCGCATCGAGACCGAGCCGCTTGAGCCCGGCGGCGGCCAGTATGATCGCGTCGTACTGATCCTCATCGAGCTTGCGCAGACGCGTGGGCACGTTGCCCCTGAGCGGCTTGATCTCGAGGCCTGGGCAGCGTGAGCGCAGCTGACTTTCTCGTCTGAGGCTTGATGTGCCCACGCGTGCGCCCGCTGGCAGCGCGGCGATGTTGGGATAGCGCTGGGATACGAACGCGTCACGCGGATCGGCACGTTCCGGAATTGCTGCAATCACGTGACCCGGGAGAAGGTCCATCGGAACATCCTTCAACGAATGCACGGCGATGTCGGCTTCACCGCGGGCGAGCGCCTCTTCCAGTTCCTTGACGAAGAGCCCCTTGCCGCCGATCTTTGCAAGCGAAGCGCCGAGCTTGCGGTCGCCTTCCGTCGTCATCCCCAGGATCTGCACATCGAGTCGCGGGTAGAGCTGCAGCAGTCTTGACTCGATGTGCCGCGCCTGCCACATCGCCAGCGCCGATTCGCGCGTAGCGATCACGATCCGATCGGGTACCTGAACCTTCACGGCCTCCCGAACTCGCGGACGATATGCTGCTGGCGACGGCTGACAGCGAGCTTCTCTTCGCAACCTTCGAGGACAACCTGCCATTGCGCCTCGCCATCGCCGCTTTTGCGCTCGAAACCGCGAATCGCCCCACGCGCGATGAGGCAATTGCGATGCACGCGCACGAACCGCTCGGCATACTCCTGTTCCAAGCGGCCCAGCGCGTCTTCGATCAGGTACTCCCGCTCGGCGGTTCGCACCGTCACGTACTTGAGCTCTGCTTTCAGATAGAGCACGTCCTCGATCGGAATCAGATGGATGCGGCCGCGCTCCTGGGCCGAGAGAAAAGCGGGCGCCCGATTACTCATCCCTCGCAACGATTCGACAGTGGGCGGACGCGCAGAGCGGGCTCGCTTCAATGCCTCGACCAGGCGCGCGGTCCTTATCGGCTTAAGCACATAGTCGACGGCATGAACTTCGAATGCACGGATGGCATAGACATCGTATGCCGTCGTAAATACGATCGCAGGCGGCCGCTCCAGTTTCTGCAGGTGTTGAGCGAGCTCGATGCCGTCCATTTCGGGCATTCGTATGTCGAGCAAGACGACGTCCACATTACTGGTCTCCAGCATGTCGAGCGCCGCGCGCGAGGTAGATGCCTCGCCCACGATGTCGAGCTCGATTTCGGCGGCGCAGTCAGCAAGCACATCACGCAGCCGGGCGCGCGCGGGCGGCTCGTCATCAACGATGAGTACACGCAGTCGCTCGGTGCTCACGCCGCTCTCGCTTTCACGTACGGCAGCACGATGTGCACCTGATACGTGTCGTCACTCACGCGCATGTCGAGTGTCGCCTCGGCGTCGAAGTGCAGCTGTAATCGTTCACGGATGTTATTCAGTGCCATTTTATTGCCGGAATGGTGAGTTCCCTGAGGTGAATAAGGATTGCGCAGGACAGCGTGGACTCGCTGTCTCGCGACGTAGATATCGATAACGATCTCGCCCGGTTCCACGCGTGGCTCGATGCCATGATAAACCGCGTTTTCGAGCAAAGGCTGCAGCAGCAGCGGCGGAACCAGCGCATCCGGAGGCATGTTGTCGATGTGCCAGACGACTTTCAGCCGATCGCCCAGCCTCAATTGCTCGATCTCGAGGTACTGACGGCACAACTCGATTTCCTTCGAGATCGGCGAAAGCTCACGCTCGTTGCCCATAGCGACTCGAAAAAGCTCCGCGAGGTCCTCCAGCACCACCTCTGCACGCTTGGGGTCCTGACGGATGAGCGACAGTACCGCATTCAGACTGTTGAACAGAAAGTGAGGACGTATGCGGGCCTGCAGCGCCTGCAGACGAGCCTCAGTGAGCGCCGGCGATAAGGCACGACCGCGAAAATCCAGGTAGGCGAGAAGCAGCGCCGTGGTCAGCACCACCAGGAGCCCGTAACGCTGCATCGATAGGGCCGCGTCGCCATACGCGCCCAGAGTGATTGAAAGGACCAGCAGACTGAGCCCAAGGGTAAGCGCAAAAACGGCGATTACGCCCAGGTGATAAGGCAGACGCTGCAGGTAGCCATTCAGCAGAACCAGCGCAAGGAGGGTAATGATCAGCAACGGCTGCACGACCGCGGACACTTCGACGAGCTCACGCCACGCAACCGACAGCACGGGCGCTTTTACGACGGCCGCCGCGATCGCCAGCACGTTCACGATCAGCAGTATGCGTAGCAGAATCCCGAGGTTGCGGAAGTTGGGTAAAGCGCTCGTGTAGGCGTTTTGATTTATACTAGACATCGCTCCTTTTCATCGAACCTCACGGGTCTCCGCGAGTACAACCGGCTTCGTCCGAATATACGCCGGAATTCTAGCAGCGCATATGTCATCCAGTCGGAAGCCGGACGATAAAGGCAAGCTGTGGTCGGGCCGTTTTGACGAGCCGGTAACGGATCTCGTGAAGCGGTTCACGGCCTCGGTCTCCTTCGATCAGCGCCTGGCCCAATTCGACATCGACGGATCGCTTGCCCACGCCCACATGCTGGGCGCGGTCGGCATAGTCACCCAAGCCGATGTCGCCGCGATCGAGCGCGGCCTTGCGCAGATCCGCGAGGAGATACGCGGCGGCGCATTCGAATGGTCGATCGATCTTGAAGACGTACACCTCAATATCGAACGACGGCTTACCGATATCGTGGGCGATGCGGGCAAACGGCTGCATACCGGCCGCTCGCGCAACGATCAGGTCGCAACGGACGTGCGCCTTTACTTGCGTGCAGGCATCGATCAGATCACCGCTCTCATCAAGGGACTGCAACGGAAGCTGCTCGATGTCGCTGAAAAACACACGGACACGGTAATGCCTGGGTTTACGCATCTGCAGGTCGCGCAACCTGTCTCGTTCGCCCACCACCTGCTCGCGTATTTCGAAATGCTCTCGCGCGATGCGCAGCGGCTGATCGATTGCCGCAAGCGCGTCAATAAATTGCCGCTCGGCGCGGCAGCCCTTGCCGGCACCTCTTTCCCGATCGACCGTCAGATGGTAGCGAAAGAGCTCGGCTTCGAGGGCCTATGCGAAAACTCGCTCGACGCTGTGTCCGATCGCGATTTCGCGATCGAGTTCTGCGCGTGCGCAGCACTGCTGATGACACATCTCTCGCGATTTTCGGAAGAGCTGATTTTGTGGATGAGCCCGCGCTTCCGCTTCATCGATCTCGCGGATCGATTCTGCACCGGCTCATCCATCATGCCGCAGAAAAAAAATCCTGACGTGCCGGAACTGATCCGCGGCAAGACGGGACGCGTGAATGGCCATTTGGTCGCGCTTCTGACGCTGATGAAGGCGCAGCCTCTTGCGTACAACAAGGACAACCAGGAAGACAAAGAGCCGCTTTTCGATACCGTCGACACGCTCACGATGAGCCTGGCTGTGTTCACTGAGCTGCTCGGCGGCCTGGAAGTGAACCGGGATGCGATGCGAGAGGCGGTGCAGCAGGGTTACGCAACTGCGACCGACCTCGCAGACTATCTGGTGAAGAAGGGCGTGCCCTTTCGCGAAGCGCACGAGGCAGTTGCACAGGCCGTGCGGCACGCCGAGAACCGAGGAAAAGATCTTTCCGGGCTGCCGCTTTCAGAGCTTCAGCAATTCTCTGCGCTGATTGCCGACGATGTTTTCGACGCGCTCACGCTCGAAGGCTCGCTTGCGGCCCGCAGTCATATCGGTGGAACAGCGCCGGTTCGGGTCAAGCAGGCGATCGCAAAGGCACGTAAGAGTCTTTAACGCCATCCTTAGCCATAAGCGCAAGCGCTTTCGGTCTCGGGAACCTTGTTTTGATCCGTCAGCTACGCGACCTTTGCGGGCACACTTGATTCCGTGGCATGACATCGAGCGCGACATTGGTGCGGCCACCGGAGCCGCATTCACTATAGCGCAGCGCTCGGCAGGCGGCGGCTGTATCAATGCCGCGTGGGCGATCGAGGGCAGTGGTCGACGCTACTTCGTCAAGGTAAACGAAGCGAGCCGCGCGGCAATGTTCGAGGCTGAAGCGGCAGGGCTCGCAGAGCTGCAACGCGCAAGCGCTGTTCGCGTACCCGAGGCGATCTGCCACGGCGTGGCATTGGCAAGCAGCTGGATCGTGCTGGAATACATTCAGCTCGGCGCACGAACTGGGGCGAGCGACGCAGCGCTCGGATCGCAACTCGCAGAGCTTCATCGCCATACTGCCGCACATTACGGTTGGCTGCGCGACAACACCATAGGCTCGACGCCTCAGCCCAATACCCGCTCCTCGACCTGGCCGACGTTCTGGCGCGATCAGAGGCTGGCGTTTCAGCTTCGGCTCGCCGAGGAGCGTGGCTACGGCGGTAAGGTGCAGACAAAAGGCGCCCAGCTCCTCGAGCACGTGCCGGCGTTCTTCGAGAGCTACACGCCGGCGCCTTCGTTGCTGCATGGTGACTTATGGTCGGGCAACGCAGCGTGTGATGCGACCGGCGTGCCGGTAATCTTCGATCCCGCCGTCTACTACGGCGACCGCGAAGCGGACATTGCGATGACGGAGCTTTTCGGCGGCTTCTCGTCTACGTTCTACGCCGCCTACCGAGATGCGTACCCTCTGGATGCGGGTAATGCGGTGCGCAAAGATCTCTACAACCTTTATCACGTCCTCAACCATCTCAACCTCTTCGGCAGCGGCTATCTTCGCCAAGCAGAGCGAATGATCGATTGCCTGCTGGCGCAGATTCGATGAGAGGATAAAGGAACAGGCAGAACCCAAGGTTTTTCCCCTCGGGAGGCGGTAAACGAACTCTTTCCTTCGGCTGCCCCGCATTCTCAGATCTATGAAACGGAACGATCGGCAGATCGCCGAAGGAAGGGGAGGTTACGGAGGGAAACCTTGGTTTCCCTCTGTTCGTTTACCGTCCCGAAGGAGGGAGCGGCTTGCCGCGCGGCGGCGAGCTCAGCGAAACTCCTTCGCGCTGTATTTGCGGTACTTCGCCAGCAGCCGCTTCGGCTGACGGAATGCATCGCGCCGGAACGGATCTCCCAGCTCTTGCGTGAGCATCATGTTGACGACGGTCGGCTTGTTCGATTTCACGGCTCCGCGCAGCGCATCGCCGATTTCATCCACGTGCTCGACGGTGAGGCCGTGTGCACCCATGGACTCGGCCACATCCGCAAAGTTGGGGTTTTTGAGGTTGGTTCCCAGATAACGCTTTTCGAAATAATCGATCTGGTTCTTCTTCTCCGCACCCCATTGTCCATTGTTGAATACGATCGCAATGGCAGGAATGTTCTCGCGCACGCAGGTCATCACTTCGTTCAGACTCATCCCCCAGGCGCCATCACCGACATACGCGATCGATGGCCTGTCAGGACGGCCTACTTTGGCGCCGATCGCGGCAGGGTACGCATAGCCGCAGTTGCCGAAGCTCATCGCAGCAAGGAATGAAGGCGCGGTCTCGAATTGCAGGTAACTGTTCGAGACCGAGCACACGTTGCCGATGTCCGTCGAGACCATCGCGTTCTTTGGCATTGCGCGGGCCAGCGCAGCAAGCGCCTGGCGCGGTCCGATGCGGCCTTTCTCGTTCGGAGACGGCCAGTTTGCGAGCTCCTGCTTCCACGCTTCTTTTTCTTTCTGAATTTCCGAGAGCCGCTGCTTGTTGAGCGTGAGCTTCGCCTGGGCTTTCACGCGGTTCAGCAACTCGAGCGCCGCCGCGCGCGCATCACCGCAGATGCCGACTGAGATTTTCTTGACGAGCCCCAGCATGCGCGTATCAACGTCGACCTGAATGATCTTCGCGCCCTGCGGCCAGTAATCGAGTCCGTGCTGGGGCAGCGTGCCGAAAGGTCCGAGGCGCGAGCCGAGCGCCAGCACGACATCGGCCCTCGAAATAAGCTTCATCGCAGCTTTCGACCCCTGGTAGCCGAGTGGGCCGCACGCAAGCTGATGGTTCGCGGGGAAGGAATCGTTGTGCAGGTATGAATTCACCACGGGTGCCGTCAGGTATTCGGCAAGCGCCGCACATTCCTTGATGCCGTTCGACATCACCACGCCGCCGCCGGAGATGATCACCGGGAATTTCGCTTTAGCGAGCATTCTGGCGGCTGTGTCCAGCGCTTCGGGACCTCCCGCCGAGCGCTCGACACGCTGCGGCTGAGGTATCTCGAAATCACCTTCGCCATAGAAGTAGTCGCGCGGAATATTGACCTGCACCGGTCCGCGTTCGGCCATGGCAATATCGAATGCGCGCGAAGTCAGCTCCGCCATGCGCATCGGCGAGTTCACATGCACCTGCCACTTAGTGATTTTCGAGAAAATCGGCATCTGCTCGGTCTCCTGGAAGCCACCGAGTCCCATCGTCATGCTGCCGGATTCAGGCGTGATCGCAACGACAGGCGAGTGCGCCCAGTATGCCGCCGCGATGCCGGTAACGAAGTTCGTGATGCCGGGGCCGTTCTGAGCGATGCACACACCGTGCTTACCCGTGACGCGTGAATAACCGTCAGCCATGTGTGCCGCGTTCTGTTCGTGCGCAACCGAAACGAAGCGAATTCCGGCGAGCGGAAAAAGGTCGTGCGCATCCATGTACGCAGAGCCCACGATGCCGAAGGTCTCTTTGACACCCTGCGCGACGAGCGTTTCGACGAACGCTTCGCTGGGGGTCATCTTGATCCTACCGCCCGCTGTGGCGCTCTTCGCGATGTTCTTGCTCTCAACCATGATGTTCATGGAAATCTCTCCTTGGGTGTCGGGGCGGCGGGGCGTTGGTTTGACGGATACACCCGCGGCTTTCCCGCAGCGAATCGGCCAATAAAGCAGAATGGCGTGGATTATCGCGTCGTGAGCAAGGCGCGTGCAAGCACCCGTTCGAATGCCGCGCTAGATGCAGCAAGATTGGCGATGAGCCCGCTTGCCTCGTCGGGGTCGCTTATCGAGGCGGCACGTAAATGTCGCGGTAGGCAGCGTAAACCGAGCCGATGACTACCGGCCCCAATATGAGCCATCCGAGACCGAGCGGGATGGACGCGAGGATCGCGAGCACGAACAAAGCGATGCCATAGATCAGAAACGGCACGAGGTTCTTGAGACATCCTCTGAAGCTCTCGGCGATTGCCCGCGGAGCGCTTTGACCCTGCAACATGACCAGCACCGGCGCAAACCACAGCGCCATGTTGACCGGAACGAACAAGGCGAGAGCGATGAGGAGGCCGAGCGCGCCCGGCACGTCGACCATCGTCGCAGGCCCGCCACCCATGACCGTCATGAACTCGTTCGCCCCCATTAGGACCACCGCGGGGACCAAAACCGCAAACGTCAAGGCGAATCCGATCAGGCCCACAAGCACGAGTTGCCCCGCGTTATGCCGGAATCCCGAGAAGAGGTGAGCAAGCTCCAGTTCGCCACCGCGCTCGATAGTCTGACACCCGGAGATCAGCCCCGCTGCCAGCACTGGCACGAGCAGTATCGTTGCAAGCGGACCGATGACGGGCACGAACTTCAATGCCATCAGAAACGCGCCGAAGATCAGCGTCAGAAGCGCCCATAGACCGGGCTGTCGCCGAAAATAGCGCCAGCCCTCGCGGATCCAGTTCCACGCAAGATTCGCCTCGACCTTGCGGCCGCCTTCGATGTATCCACCTGAGGCGGTGTCCGGACTCGAAAGAGCGCTGTCACCCGGAGTCACGTTCTCATATCGCTCTTGCACGGCCATGCGCACCCCCTGGTGGTTTGAATCGATCGTAGTTGAACCACGGCGACATGGCAAAGTATGAGCTTCGGCGCGACCGTGGATCTTCGACAAGCGAAAAAAAGGCCGGCAAACGCCGGCCGTATCGAGTGCGCAGATTACGGGCAGCTAGCCCTGCAGCACCTTTTTCAGCTCGCCGCTCCGATACAGTTCCATCATGATGTCGGAGCCGCCGACGAATTCGCCGTTCACATACAGCTGCGGGATAGTCGGCCAGTTGGCGTATTGCTTGATCCCTTGGCGGATATCCGGATCTTCCAGCACGTTGACGGTATAGAAATCTTCGACGCCGCACGCGCGCAGGATGTTGCACGCATTAGCCGAGAAACCGCACTGCGGGAAATCTGCAGAGCCCTTCATGTACAGCACCACCTTGTTTTTGCTGACCTGGTCCTTGATGACGTCCTGGATGCTCATAGTTGGTACATACCCGAGTAATGTTGTCAGGTATTTTACCGGTCGCTCGCTGCCATCGTCAACCGACCGCCAGAAACCCGTTCGATCCCGGCGAGATCGCGGGCCGAAAAAACGTCCTGGTAGCCCGCCGCCTGAAGTAGCTTGCGTGCGCTCATGGCCTGGTCGTAGCCGTGCTCGAACAACAACCAACCGGCCAGCACGAGATAACGTTCCGCCCCCGACACGATGCGACGGATCGCGTTCAGCCCGTCACCGCCGGCCTCGAGCGCATTGCGCGGCTCGAAGCGGACATCTCCTTCCTGTAAGTGCGGGTCGCCGCTCGCGACGTACGGTGGATTCGAAACGATTAGATCGAAGCGCTCGGGGCCCAAGCCATCAAACCAGTCGCTTTGAAGAAAGGCCACGTTCCCCGCGCCCAGTCGAACCGCGTTCCGCCGCGCGACTGCCAGCGCTTCAAGTGACTGATCCAGTGCGAGAACTTTTGCATGTGAGCGCTCGCTCGCAATCGCCACAGCGACGCACCCGCTGCCGGTACCCATGTCGAGGACTCGCGCTGAAGGAGAACGCTGAATCCGCTCGAGTGCGAGATCGACGAGGAGCTCGGTCTCGGGGCGGGGAATGAGTACCGCCGGCGAGATCTTGAAAGCGCGGCCGTAAAACTCTCGCTCGCCGGTCAGATAGGCGACCGGCTCACCTTGCGCCCTCCGCTCGACGAGTGAAGCAAACGATTCGTGTTCGTCCGCGCGCAGCCGCATGTCCGGGTGCGCAATCAGGTACGCGGGATCCCGGCCAATCACGTGGCACAGCAGCACGCCGGCGTCGGTGGAGTGGATGCGGGTGCGTGCGGTGCGAAAAGCCTCTCCCAGAGTCACTGCGCTCATGCGGCTGCCGCCGCGTCTTCGCCCAGTTGCGCGAGCTGTTCGGCGTGATGCTCCGCGATCAAAGCATCGGTGAGCTCGTAGAGGTCTCCGTCCATGACCGCCGCGATCTTGTAAAGCGTCAGGTTGATCCGATGGTCGGTCACACGCCCCTGCGGGAAGTTATACGTGCGTATGCGTTCCGACCGATCTCCGCTGCCGACGAGCGACTTGCGCGTCGCCGCCATCTTGCTCTGCTGCTCACGCACCTGTTTATCCTTGATGCGCGCGGCCAGGACAGCCAGGGCGCGCGCTTTGTTCTTGTGCTGCGAACGGTCATCCTGGCATTCGACCACTGTGCCGGTCGGCAGATGCGTTATGCGCACGGCAGAATCCGTTTTGTTCACGTGCTGGCCGCCCGCACCTGAGGCGCGGTAGGTATCGATCTTCAGCTCCGCCGGGTTGAGCACGATATCCTGCACTTCGTCAGCTTCGGGCAGCACGGCCACGGTGCACGCCGAGGTGTGGATCCGCCCTTGCGTTTCGGTGTCCGGAACACGCTGCACACGATGCGCTCCGGATTCGAACTTCAGGCGCGAGTAGGCGCCGTCGCCCGTGATTCTCGCAATGATTTCACGATAACCGCCCATGTCCGAAGCGCTTTGGGAAATCACTTCCACGGGCCAGTGGTTGCGTTCGGCAAACCGCGTATACATCCTGAATAGATCGGCCGCGAACAGCGCGGACTCTTCGCCCCCCGTGCCGGCGCGGATCTCCAGAAAGATGTTGCGATCATCGTTTGGATCTCTCGGCAGCAACTGCTTCTGCAGCTCCGACTCGATGCGCTCCAGCCGTTCGCGCGTCTCGCGCATTTCAATTTCCGCGAATTCGCGGCTGCCCGGATCTTCTGCCATTTCCTGCGCGGTCTTGAAGTCGTCCTCAGCGCTGCGGTACGCGCGGTAGAGCTCTACCACCGGCGTGATTTCCGCGTGTTCCCGCGTGAGGCGGCGATAGTTGTCCATGTCGCTCGTCACATCCTGCGAGCCGAGCAGGGCGTTGAGCTCGTCCAGGCGCAATGTGAGCTGCGTAAGCTTCGTCGAAATACTGGATTTCATCTTTTGTAGCGCCGCGAGGCGCATGAGCAACACGCTGCGCCGTACGGCGCAGCTTTGCTGCCCCGTGTAAGCCGCGTCATTTTCATTCGCGTCTCGTGGTGTGGTAAAGCCGCGCGAGCGTCGCGGCGAGCGTGTCACGCTCATCCGCGCTCGCATGGTTCAGCGCGTGCGTGGGCGCGTGCAGCAACTTGTTCGTGAGCGCACGTGAAAGCTCATCGAGCACGCGCTGCGGGTCCTCTCCGCGAGAGAGCCGGCGTTGTGCACGCTCGAGCTCGTGCCGGCGTGAGCGCTCCGCAGCGTCGCGCATCGCGCGTATGGCGGGAACGACTTCGCGGGTGCCGAGCCAGTGCATGAAGTCGGTTACGTGGTTTTCAATGATGACTTCGGCCTGCGCCACGGCGTTCTGCCGCACGTCGAGGCCTTCGCGAGCGATTTTGCCGAGGTCGTCCACTGTGTACAGGAACACATCACCCAGCGAGCTCACTTCCGCTTCGATGTCCCTCGGCACGGCAAGATCAAACATGAGCATCGGACGGTGTTTGCGGGCTTTGAGCGCGCTTTCGACCAGACCTTTTCCGATCAGCGGCAGCGGCGCTGCAGTCGAAGTAACGATCACATCATGCAGCGCAAGCTGCGCCGGCAGGTCGTTGAGCGAAATGACACGACCCATGAAGCGGCCTGCGAGCTGCTGCCCGCGCGCTTCCGTGCGATTGGCAAATGTCAGGTGTTTCGGGTGGTGCGCGGCAAAGTGGGCTGCACACAGCTCGATCATTTCGCCCGCGCCGATAAACAGGACGTTCTGACCCGCGATGCTCGGATAAATGCGCTCCGCCAGTTGAACGGCGGCTGCCGCCATCGAAATCGTGCTCGCACCGATTTCGGTTTCGGTTCGCACTGTTTTAGCAACTGAAAACGTACGCTGGAAAAGCTTGTTGAGCACGAAGCCGAGCGTCCCGGCCGCCTCGGCACTGCGCACGGCCTGCTTGAACTGGCCCAGGATCTGCGGCTCGCCCAGAACCATGGAATCCAGACCGCTGGCAACGCGAAATGCATGCTTGACCGCGCGCTCTTGCGGAAAGTGGTAGAGGTAAGGCTCGAGCTGTTGAGGCTTGATCCGGTGGTAGTCGGCGAGCCACCCCACGGCGCGGCCCGGCTCGTCCGTGCTGCAGTACACCTCCGTGCGATTGCACGTCGAGATGATTGCCGCTTCTTTAACGCGTTGCTGCCCCACCAGGTCCCGCAACGCCTGCACGAGGCTTTCGGCATGGAAAACCACGCGCTCGCGCACATCGAGCGGAGCGGTCTGGTGATTCAGGCCGAAAGTAAAAAGCTGCATCGCGCGGATGGAAAGAGAGGGTCGCTTATTATACGCCCGGTCTATCCGCCTCAATCGAGAACGCGAGGGTTATGAAGGACTTAGAAGACCGTCAGCGCGTCAGTGGTCAGATGATCGGCCCATACTCAAGTTCCGCGATGATGCTGATGTCGAATCGGCAAAGACCCCCGAACCTTAGACGCCTGACGCTGACGGCCTTATATGTACGGCTCACCGCTGCCAATCATCAAGCCTCCGTGAACGGAACGGGTGATCACTTGTTCTTGGCGAACAGTGCATCCAACTTCTTCTCGTAGCTGTGATAGTCGAGATAATCGTACAAGTCGTCGCGGCTCTGCATCGTATCGACGACATTCTTCTGGTGCCCATCTTTGCGGATCGCCTGATAGACCTTCAGCGCCGCCGCGTTCGCTGCACGCCAGGCTGACAACGGGTAAAGCGCCATTGCGACGTTCGCGCTCGCAAGCTCCTCGGTGCTGAAGAGCGGCGTTTTGCCAAACTCGGTGATGTTCGCGAGGATCGGCACTTTCACGGCGTCAGCGAATTTCCTGTACATGCCGAGTTCGGTGATCGCCTCGGGGAATATCATGTCCGCACCGGCTTCGACGCACGCGCACGCGCGATCGATCGCTGCCTGGAGTCCTTCGACTGCGAGCGAGTCGGTGCGCGCCATGATGACGAACTTCGGGTCGATCTTCGCATCCACAGCGGCCTTGATGCGGTCGACCATCTCGTCCTTGCTGACGATCTCCTTGTTCGGCCGATGCCCGCAGCGCTTCTGCTGGACCTGGTCCTCGATGTGCATGGCCGCGGCGCCAAACTTGGTAAGTGATTTGACAGTCCGTGCGATGTTGAACGCCCCGCCCCAACCCGTATCGACATCGACGAGCAGCGGCAGGTCGCATACGTCCGTGATTCGCCGGATGTCGATCAGAACGTCGTCGAGCGTGCTGATGCCGAGGTCGGGCAGTCCGAGTGAACCCGCGGCGACACCTCCACCCGAGAGGTAGATCGCGCGAAAACCGACGCGCTGCGCCACTCTCGCTGCATAGGCATTGATGGCGCCGGCGATCTGCAACGGCTTTTCCTGAGCGACGGCTTTCCGAAAACGCGCACCGGGCGAGGCAAGCGCAACGCCCGCGGCAGAGGATAGATCAGTCATGATGGGCTCCTACAGAAAACATGCCGTCGCTGCTTGCTGCGCAGCGACGCGCCAGCGACTCCCGCCGCCGGATGGATTAAGGAAGGTCACACCGTCCGTAATATGGACCAGCAGCTCATTCAGGCAGTCCGAAAACGGCGCGCCACGATAGCATGAGGGGCATTCTTCCGCTACGGATGGAGCGATGGCATAATACAATGCATAGCTCACGATCCGGACTTTATCAAAAACTTCATGCCAAAAAAAGCCACGAGCGAGGAAAACGGACGCCTGTCGGGCACACAGAGTATAGAGCGGGCGCTGCTTCTCATGCGCGAGATCGCCGCGCACAACCGGACCGGCTCCCGGCTGCTCGATCTCGCCAGCCGTACCGGCCTGCAGCGCCCTACCGTGCACCGCATGCTGAAGTGCCTGACCGTTCAGGACATGGTGCTGCAGGACGCCGACACGCATCGCTATTTTCTCGGGCCCATGGTGTTCGAGCTCGGCCTCACCGCCGCGCCCAGGTTCAATCTGCGCGAGATTTGCCATCCGGCCATGACACGCATTGCGGAAGCTACGGGCGACACCGTTTTTCTGACGCAACGCAGCGGTCTCGATTCCGTGTGCGTCGACCGTCAGGAGGGTACGTTCCCGATCAAGACGTTCACGCTCGAAATCGGGATGCGGAGGCCCCTTGGCGTGGGCACCGGCAGTCTGGCGATCCTTTCGGGTTTGTCCGAGGAAGAGGTCAAGCACGTCATCGTGAGCAACACCCCGCGGTTGTCCGAATACGGTCTTACGCCGACGAGCCTGCAGGCGCAGGTAAAGCGCGCCCAGAAGCTCGGTTACGCGGTGCGTGAAATGCCGACACTCGCGGGCGTGAGGTCCGTCGGGCAGGCGCTGCACAATCAGAGCGGCATCGCCTTCGCCGCCTTGTCGGTATCCGCAATTTCCAGCCGCATGAGTGAAAAGCGCGTCGCGGAGCTCGCTGCGTTGCTCAAAAACGAAACGCGTTTCGTCGAGAAGCAGCTCGCAAACGGCGATCGCCGATAAGTCCGCGGTGCGGCCGATTGCGGCCGCAGGAACATTGCTGCTATCTTGCCTGTCCCGTTTTCCCCCACCAAGAATACTCGAGGAGCCCCATGATCGCCCGGGTGCTGCGCATCGCGTTCATCGCTTTGTCCGCTACAGCGAGTGGCAGCGCTTTGAGCCAGGCCCCTGCGTACCCCTCCAAACCGGTTCGGCTCGTCGTGCCCTACACGCCCGGCGCGAGCAATGACACGCTGTCGCGCGCCACAGCGCAAAGCATGTCGCCTCTGCTCGGTCAATCGATCGTGATCGATAACCGGCCCGGCGCCGGCGGCATGATCGGCGCCGAGTACGTGGCGCGCGCAGAGCCTGACGGCTACACGATACTCATCGTGCAGGCGTCATTTGCGACGAACGTCGCGATTCGCGCGAAGATGCCTTACGACGTCTTCAAGGATTTCGCCTACATCGGCATGATGACGAAGAGTCCGATGATCGTCGTCGTACATCCATCGATGCCGGTTAAAACGCTGAAAGAGCTCATCACGCTCGCTCGAAAACGTCCGGGTGAACTGAATTACGGCTCTTCCGGCACAGGCGGCAGTAACCACCTTGCGACCGAGCTGTTTGCCAAGACCGCCAATATCAAGATCGTGCACGTGCCGTACAAGAGCATCAGCCTTGCCATTACCGATCTGCTCGGGGGACAGGTGCAGATGGTGATCACGAGTCTCCCCTCCGCCCTGGTGCAGGTGAAAGCAGGCCGGCTGAAGGCGCTCGGCGTCGCGAGCGCCCAGCGTTCAAGCTTTGCGCCCGAGGTTCCGACGGTGAACGAAGGCGGCGTGCCATACGTCAGCGAACTGTGGTGGGGACTCGCGGCGCCCGCAAAAACACCCGCCGATATCGTGAGCCGTCTGTCGGACAGCTTGCGCAAATCAATGCAGACAGCGCAATTGAAAGAGCAGTACGCCCGTGAAGGCGGTGAGCCCATTCCAATGACGCCTCAGGAATTCAGCAAGTACGTGTTCGGCGAAGTGAACCGTTGGCGGCAGGTGGTGAAGGATGCGGGACTGCAGCTTGAATAACTCAATGATGAATGCGGAATGATGAATGATGAATGATGAATGATGAATAGAAACCGGTACTGGCGTGTCCATTGAGCAGGCATGATCTGAATTGGCAATCCTTTCTGGCGCGTTCGGATCATCGGACACGCCTTGCGCGTGGCACTGACATCGCCAATTCGTAGTTCCGCATTCTCATTCATCATTCGCAATAAGGAATCCCATGTCACTCGACCTCCCTGTCTGGCGCTCGCTGATGTATGTCCCGGTGAACGTCGAGAAATACGTCGACAAGGCGCATACCCGCGGCGCGGACTGTATTCAGCTCGACCTCGAAGATAGCGTGCCGCCGGCGGAGAAGGAGCGCGCGCGAACGCTCGTGGAAAAAGCGGCCGCCCGGGTGAAGCGCGGCGGCGCGGATGTGATCGTGCGCATCAACCGGCCGCTATCGCTCACCGTGCGCGATCTCGAACATTCGATCACGCCCGACGTCAACGGCATTGCGTGCACGAAGATCGATAGCGCCTCGCACGTGAAGCTGCTCGATGAGCTCGTGAGCGAGCTCGAGGAAAAACGCGGCATGACCGTCGGTCACACGAAATTCATTACCATGATCGAAACTGCCGACGCGTTCGGCCGCATCGACGAGATTCCTCGCGCAAGCACGCGCGTGATCGCGATGAACATCGGGGGCGAAGACTTCGCGCTCGACTGCGATATGCAGCCTGACGATGACGTGCTGCTGCATCCCAAGCAGCGCATGATCATTGCCGCGCGTGCCGCCGGGGTCATGCCCCTCGGCTTCATCGGTACCATCGCAGGCTTCGGCGACTGGGAGAAATTTCGTCAGATGGTGCGCCGCTCGCGCCGCTTCGGTTTCGATGGCGCGGGCTGCATACACCCGGGGCAGGTGACGATCGTAAATGAAGAATATTCGCCATCCTCAGAAGAGGTCGCTTACGCGCGCAAGATCATCGATCTGGACAAAGAGGCGGCGAAGTCGGGGCGTGGGTCTTTCGCGCTCGACGGCACGATGATCGATATCCCGATCATCGTGCGCGCGCAAAAGCTGATCAAGCGCCATGAAGCGATCAAACAGCGCGAAGCAAAAACGCTTTCAGCGATGAAGAGCTGAGGCCCGTGAGCTCCGGGCAATGAATGTCGATCGCAACGCAGCCGTGCGGGCGAGCCGCCCTCGGCCGTATTTGTTGGAACGCGGCGTGCGCGGTTTCGCAGGAAAAGTTGCGCTATCGCTGGCACTCGCGCTCGCAGCAGGAACGGCTGGCGCTCAGCAATCCTATCCAGCCCGTCCGATCCGCATGCTTGTACCCTTCTCTCCCGGGGGCGCATCGGATACCGCGGCGCGCATCGTTGCGCAGCACATGTCACCACGCCTCGGCCAACAGATCGTGGTCGACAACCATCCGGGCGCGGGAGGCACCATCGGCACCGCTATGGCCGCGCGGGCACCGGCAGACGGCTATACCCTGCTCATGGGCTCGAATACGGAGATCGTGATCAACCCGAACCTGTATCGGAGACTTTCCTACGATACGCTCAAAGACTTCACGCCGGTGTCGCTGGTAGCCAATACACCGTTGATCGTTGTCGTCCATCCATCGCTGCCGGCGAAAAACATCCGCGAGCTGATCACGTTGGCGAAAGCGCGTCCCGGAGAGCTGATCTATGCGTCCAGCGGCAACGGTTCGACCGTGCAACTCGCAACGGAGATGTTGAAGACGATGGCCGGCATCGACATGCGTCACGTGCCCTACAACGGCAGCGCACCGGCAATCACGCAGACATTGGCCGGTGAGACACAGATCATGTTGCCTGCGATGCCCGTTGCTCTCGAGCACGCGCGCGCGGGTAAGCTGCGCGTACTCGCGGTCACGAGCGCGAAGCGTGTGAGCGCCGCGCCCGAGTTGCCGACTGTTGCGGAATCCGGCGTTCGCGGATACGAAATCGGAATCTGGAACGGCCTTGTCGTACCGAGTGGCACACCGCGAGGAGTCCTCGATCGGTTGCAGGCGGAGGTGAAGCAGGTGCTGACGCTCCCGGAAGCGAAAAAAAGCTTCTCCAATATCGGGGCGGAGGTATGGAGCAGCACGCCGGAAGAGTTCGGCGCCCTGATCACAGCGGAACTGGCGAAGTACGCAAAGATTGTCAAAGATGCCGGCGTGAAGATCGACTGATGGATGCCCACGTTTACAGGACGGTCGAGCCGCTGCTGCCGGTCACCATCCCGAAAGGCGGGATACGTTATGCGCCCGGCGTCAAGGCGGGCCGCTGGATATTCGGAACAGGACACAAGGGCACCTCGGACTACGTCAGCGGTATGGGCGCGAGCGTGATTGAGCCGGCGCTTCCGCACTGGGGCAAGCCGAAGCTGAGACGCGAAGCCGACCAGATCTTCAGGAACCTCGGCGAGCTCATGCAGGCAGGCGGCAGCAATCTCGCGAACGTCGTTCGTCTCGATCAGCACTACACGACACCGTCCGCAGTCGAGCCGTACCACGACGCACGTCGTGCCGTGCTCGGGGATCACGTGCCACCCAGCACCTCGACGATCACGAAAGGCTTGCTGCTCGCAGACCAGGCGATCGAAGTTCACATGATCGGCGTAGTGCCAGACTCTACGTTTCGTCCTGTGCATGTGCGGCCCAAGCAGCAAGCTGAAGTGCACCCCACTTCGGGGTACAGCCTCGCGCTTACCGTAGGTGATTTCGTGTTCGTTGCAGGTCGCATGGCTGACGCTTTCGAATTCGGCGCAGGTGTCGCAGCCGCAGCTCGAATGCCGGATGGCTACCTGTGGAAAGGCATGCCGATCAAGCTCGAAGCAGAGTTCGTGATCGAAGAAAAGATCGTGCCCGCCCTCGAAGCGTCAGGCTCTTCGCTGAGCAGCGCGCTAAAGTGCCAGGTGTATTTGCGGGACCTGGAGGATTTCGCACCCTTCAATGAAGTGTGGGCTTCCAAGTTCCCTGCACGCCCTCCAGCAACGACGTTGATTCCGACAGCGACTCCGGGATTTTCGCATCGCGACCTGCGGCTCGAGATCAACGTCATTGCTCTTCGCAGCAACGCGGAAACTACAGCGCAGGTGATCGACGCCGGCGTCATGCCTTCGTACGATGGCCATATTCAGGCTATGCGCGCTGGTGATCTGTTATTTCTGTCGGGAATGCTCGCGCTCGGCGGCGGCGGAGTCATCGACGCCGCGCGATACGATCCACAGCAGCCGTTCTTCGGTTCGAGCACACAGGAACAGATGGAGTATCTGCTGTGCAACGCGGAGCGTATTTGCAGCACCGCGGGCACATCGCTCGCGAATGTGGTCCGCATTCAGCAGTACCACACCGACCTGAACACCTTCTACCCTGCATATCAGGTGTGGGAGAAGCATCTGCCGGAGCAGCATCTTCCGTTTTCGGCAATCGAAGTGCCGTTCCTTCCCGTTCCAGGCTGCTCGGTCATGCTCGAGTTGTGGGTTTACGTCCCCTGAAAGTGCCATGAGCAAATCGCTGACCGAGCAGTTCGCTGAGCATATCCTCGACATTCGCTATGACGCGCTTCCAAAGGAAGCGATCGCCGTGGCAAAACAGGTCACGCTCGACGGACTCGCGGTGACGCTGGCGGGCTCGACTGAACCGCTCGGCGTTGGTCGAATCTCGATAGATTACGTGAAGACAATGGGGGGCGCGCCACAGGCAAGCGTGATCGCGGGAGGCTTCAAGACGTCGATGCTCAACGCGGCGTACGCGAACGGCACGATGGCGCACGCACTCGATTTCGACAACACGTGGTATCCATTGAACCATCCCACGTCACCGACGCTTCCTGCGATCTTGGCGATCGCAGAGCACGAGCGTTTGCCGGGAACGAAAGTCGTCGAAGCGATCGTGGCCGCATTCGAAGTGCAGGGGCGCGTAAGACTCGCCGCGACTGGAATGGAAACCGGATCCGGCTTTCATAAACCTGGCATGACGGGTACGCTGGGCGCCGTTGCGGGCGTCGGGCGCGCGCTCGATCTGACGGTAACCCAGATGCAGATGGCGCTGGGTCTTGCGGGCTCACGCGCGGGCAGTATCTCCATCAACACCGGGACGATGACCAAATCATCACACTCGGGTCACGCCGCCCGCATGGGCGTCGAGTGCGCGGTGCTCGCGCGGATGGGCTGGACGGCGAGCGCAGATCTGTTCGGACCCAAAGGTTTCTTCGACACGTTCTTTCACGGACAAGGTGAACCTCATCGCCTCGTCGAAGGGTTTGCAAAACCGCTACGCATGATCGATCCGGGCGTCGGTTTCAAAAAACACCCAAGCAATTACTTCACCCACCGCCCGATCGACGCTGCACTTGCGCTGCGCGCCGAACACGCAATCGATCCATCGCAGATCCAAAAGATAGACATCCTTTTTCCACGTTTCGAGTACGTCAACAGACCGTTTCCGGATACGGGTCTCGACGGCAAATTCAGCGTTCAGTACACCACGGCGATCGCGCTGCTCGATGGTGAAGTTACGATCGATTCGTTTACCAATGAGCGCCGCTTCGCACCCGACATCGAGACGCTGCTGCGCCACACCACACTTGAAGTCGATGATGCGATCCCGCCCGATTTTGACCGCATGCATGCGATAGTGACTGTCACGCTGCGCAATGGCCAGCGCTTGTCGAAGCGCATGGAGCGGCTTTCGGGCTGGATTGGGCAGCCGCTGACGCGCGAACAGCGGCTGCAGAAATTCCATTCCTGTGCGCGGCGTGTGCTGAATGTGCGCGCAGCCGATCGCGTGGTCGAGCTCGTGGAGCAGCTCGAAGAGCTGCATGACATGCAGGAAATCATGGACCTGGTGCGCAGTGGCGGCTCCTCTGCGGCAAGCAGCACGAAACAATAGGAATTCGAGCATGAGTAAAGCACCAGAAGATCGGCCGTGGCATCAGCCCGGCAAATGGCTCGTCAACCCCGCCTATTGGGCCGACGAGGCTCGAGCAGCGCGTCCGCGCATGCACCGCCGCATCAACTTCATCGATTGCACCGTGAGCGAAGGCGATGACTGCGTCGGGCATCAACTGAACTGGAACACGCGGCTCGGCGTAATCGAGCGGCTCGATTCGATCGGCGTCGAAGAAATCACGATGCCGAGCCATGTCACCTTCAGCGAGGAGCGCGATCTCATCCAGGCGTGCCGACGCATGGGCATACGCAGCCGGCTCGTGGCGAAAGGCCCCGGCGTCAGGCCTCCACTGCGAGGCGACTGGAGGAGTTTCATCGATCGGCATATCGATCTGGGCACCGAGGTCATCAGCCCGATCTTCAAGTGGAGCTACGAGGACACGATAGGAGATTTCTCGGGCGCGCTGAGCAAGGATGCCATCGTCGATTCGATCAAGGAAAGTATCGCTTACATGAAACGGCAGCAGGTGCGCGTCGTACCTTGGATGGAGGACAGCATGCGCGCCGTGACCGATACGGCGTGTCTGTTCTTCAAAGCGATGGCCGACGCAGGCGCCGACGGCGTTTACACGGTGGACAGTCGCGGGAACAGCACGCCGCTCGCCACGCGAGTCTACATCAGCCGCATACGCGAGGCCGTAGGGCAAAAGTGCGACGTCTACGTGCAGCACCACAACGACCTCGGCGTCGCCACTGCGAACGCGATGGCTGCCGTGGAAGGCGGTGCGAACTGGGTCGACGCTTCAGTCATCGGCATTGGGGACCGCGGCGGTTGCGTCGCGTTGGAAGAGGCGGCAGCGCTGTTCGAGATGTATGGAATCGAAACGGGCATCAAGTTGGAAGGCCTGTACGAGCTGTGCCGATACGTGCGCGACGCCTATGGCATCGCGCTGCCGCCCTGGAAGCCGATCATCGGCTCGAACTGGAACAAGGAGGAAGGTGTCGGGCACCTCGAGGGCAGCACCGATGCCGAAGCCACGATCGGGATTGCGCCGCACGTGATCGGCCGCCAATTCGAGCCGGTGATCGGCGGGAAAATACTTTTCGGCCGGGAGCGCAGCAGTGCGGAGACAGACGATCCTGTTCTGCTGCGCAAGCTCATGCGCGACTGGGGATACACACCCACGGAGGAGCAGTTTCAGACCGTGCTGTTTCGAGCGCGCGCCGCCGTCGCCACGTATTATGGTCGGCACTATCTCTTGTTCGACGAGTTTCGCTCGATCTGCGAAGGCGTGATGCTCGCGAGCTACGAAAGCCGCAGGTGATGGAAGTCAGCTTTGACGCATCGTTCCCCTCGCAACGGAGCCGTCGTAGTACACAACCGAGGCATCGAGTGAATCGCAAACTGGTCGCGCGCATGCTGATCAGCGCCATTGCGCTCCTCGCGCAGAACGTAGATGCGGCCGAGACTTCGACTTATCCGTCCCGTCCTATCCGCTTCATCATGCCCTATCCCGTCGGCGGCACGATAGATATGTCCGGACGGCTGGTAGCACAGCAGGTCGGCGAAACACTCGGTCAACAGGTCGTCGTCGACAACCGCACCGGGGCTGGCGGAACGCTGGGTACCGAGATGGCGGCGAAGGCGCCACCGGACGGGTACACGATCGTGATGGGTGGAACGGGCACGCTCGCGATAAGCCCGGGTCTCGGTCGACCGCTCGGCTATGACCCGATCAGCGATTTCGCACCGATCAGCCTCCTCGCGACCACGCCTTACGTGCTGGTCGCACATCCGTCGGTAGCGGTGCGCTCCGTACGCGAACTGATCACTCTTGCGAAAGCGCAACCCGGCAAGTTAAATTTCGCGTCCGGCGGCAGCGGCAGCGCGCCCCATCTCGTGGGTGAAATGTTCCGGACACGCGCAGGGATAGACGTCGTTCATATACCGTACAAAGGCAGCTCACCCGCGAAGATAGATCTCGTAGCTGGACGCGTGCAGCTGTTCTTCACGGGTATCCCGCCGGTGTTATCGGAAGTTCGTAACGGCACGCTTCGCGCGCTGGGCGTGACGAGCGCTAAGCGGACCGCAACGCTGCCCGATGTGCCGACGATTGCGGAGTCCGGCGTCACCGGCTTCGATGTAAGCCCATGGTTCGGCATCCTCGCACCGGCAAAGACGGTGCCCGCAGTTATCGCGCGCTTGAACCACGACATCGTCAAAGCGCTGGGCGATCCGAAGCTCCGCGAGCGGCTCTCTAGAGACGGCGTTGATGCGGTGGGCAGCGCGCCACGGGAATTTTCGAGCTTCATTCGAATCGAGATGGACAAGTGGTCGAAAGCCGTGAAGGAATCCGGTGCCAAGGTAGAATGAGAACGTAAATTTCGCCCGTCACAGACATAGGGTGAGGAGTGCGCGTGAACAGAGCCATCGCAGTCCTGCTGATCTCCTGCTCAAGCGCATTTACCTCGCTCAACGTCCAGGCTCAGACTTATCCGAACCGCCCCATTCGGGTCATCGCCCAATTTCAGCCAGGCACATCAACCGACATCCTCGCTCGCGTCATTGCACAGAAGCTGACCGAAGCTTGGGGTCAACAGGTGGTCGTCGACAATCGCCCAGGTGCGGGCGCGATCGTGGGCACGGAGCTGGGCGCACATGCGCTGCCAGACGGCTATACGCTCACGATGGGTGTTTCGAGCGCATTCGGGATCAACCCGACGCTCTATTCCAAGCTCCCATACGATGCCGTGCGCGATTTCGCACCGATTACCAATATTGCACTGACGCCTCAAACGCTCGTCGTGAGCCCTTCGTTCGCGACTAAATCGGTGAGAGACCTGGTCGCCGCCGCCAAGGCGAAGCCAGGCTCGATCAATTACGCCTCGCTCGGTAGCGGCTCGACGAGTCACCTCACGATGGAAATGTTCAAGTCAGCTGCAGCGATCCAGTTGAACCACGTTCCCTACAAGGGCAGCCCGAGCGCGCACGCCGATGTGATGGCCGGGCAGGTGCCGATCATGTTCGATGCCATTCCGGCCGTTCTGCCGCACATCAAAGGTGGAAAGCTTCGCGGACTCGGGATTGGAACGCGCACGCGCTCACCCTTCATGCCGGATCTCCCAACGATTGCGGAGTCCGGTTATCCGGGCTTCGAAGCGGTAGGCTGGATCGGTATGGTCGCGCCGGCCAGGACACCGGAGGCGATACTCAACAAACTCAACGCGGAAATCGTCCGCATTCTGAAGGAGCCCGAGGTCAAACAGCGGCTTGACGCCCTCGCTTTCACACCGGTCGGCGACACGCGAAGCGAGTACGCTGCTTTCATCAAATCCGAAATCGCGAAATGGGGGAAAGCGGTGAAGGATTCGGGGGCGAAGGCGGATTGACGGCAAAAGCAGAAATAAAGGACGCAAAGGACAACGCAACCAAGTAAACGCTCGACGCTTCGGGTACCGATGCGTGGTCGTGTGTAAGCTGGGCGCCACCGACAAAATGGGCTTCGTCATCGCTGAGAGGCAGCGATCCCGCACCGGGTCACGTCTGCTCGCTATGTCCTTGCTTTGTGTTTCGCGTCGCTTAGTGTTGCGGCTGTTGAGATTGACTGCGGCAGCAGACTGTTTTGCTACAATTTGCATCCCCCTCCTGTCCACCCTCCACGTCCTGGAGCATCATCATGACGCCCGAGCTCGATCGGTTGACCGAATGGATCGGCCGCACTGAAAGCGACGTCGATTACGTTACGATTCCCTCGGTCCATCGGCTCTCCGCAACCCTCGACCGCGATGATCCGAAGCCCCGCATTGGCGATCCCCTTCCGATCGGATGGCATTCGATCCTCTTTCCTCGTGTCGTGCGCCAGTCACAGATCGGCGCCGACGGTCACCCCAAGCGCGGCGACTTTCTGCCGCCCGTGCCTCTGCCGCGCCGCATGTTCGCCGGCAAGCGCATTACCTTTCACGCACCGCTCAAAGTTGGAGATGAAGTGCGTCGTCAATCCACGATCCAGAGCGTGACGCCCAAGCAGGGCCGAACCGGGCAGATGGTTTTCGTCACCGTGAAAACGGACATCTACAGCCCGCATGAGATCGCCATCACCGAAGAACAGGATATCGTGTACCGCGGCGAGCCCGACCCCAACGCGACGCCGCCAGCGCCCCAACGCGCAGCCGGGAAAGCGGTATGGAGCCGCTCGCTCACTCCCGATCCCGTTCTGTTGTTCAGGTACTCGGCGCTGACCTTCAACGGTCACCGCATCCATTACGACTACCCGTACGTAACGCAGGTCGAGGGTTATCCGAACGTCGTGATGAACGGCGGACTGACGACGCTGCTCGTGTTCGAGCTCGCGCGCACGCACGCCTCGACGCCGCTGCGCTACATCTCGTCCCGCAACGTGCGGCCGCTCTTCGGCGGTCGCGAGTTCACGGTGTGTGGAGAGCCGTCTGCGGATAACAAGAGTGCCACGCTGTGGGTGGTCGACGACGAGAACGCAGTCGCGCTTACGGCAGAAGCCGAATTCCAATGAATGCGGCCCCCCCGCGAGGATCAGCGGGAGGGTCGTGACCTCGGTTTGACCCGGGGGCTTTCACTGTTCATCAACGAATCATCGATAAGAATCGGAACTTGCAATGGCGGGTGGTCCCCTCGAAGGCATACGCATCGTCGATCTGACTTCGGTCGTGGTCGGTCCTCTCGCAACGCAGATCCTCGCGGACCACGGCGCGGACGTGATGAAGGTCGAAAGCCCCGCCGGCGACCTGGGTCGAACGATCGGCGGGCTCGGCGTCACGCCGGGTATGGGACCTAAGTTCCTGCATCTCAACCGCAACAAGCGCTCGATCGTTCTCGATCTGAAGCAAGCCGCGGGATATCAGGTGCTCCTGCGCCTGATAAAGCGTGCGGACGTGCTGGTGTGGAACGTGCGGCCGGCGTCGATGGCACGTATGAAGCTCTCCTACGACGACGTCCGCGCGGTCAACCCCAAGATCATCTATTGCGGCATGTTTGGTTTCGGGCAGGGCGGACGTTATCGGAAGAAGCCGGCGTACGATTCCATCATCCAGGGCTCGGCGGGCATTGCCGCGCTATATCACCGCGCAGCCGGTGAGCCACGCTTTCTGCCGATGGTAATGGCGGACAAGACCGTCGGTCTTATCGCCGTCCAGATGATCCTGATGGCTCTTTTTTCGCGCGAGCGTACGGGCGAAGGGCAGGCCATAGAAATTCCCATGTTCGAAAATATGGCTGCATTCGTGCTTTCCGAGCACATGTACATGAAAACCTTCGAACCACCGCGAGGCACAACGGGCGATCCACGTTTGCTCGACCCCCAGGCGAAACCGCTCGCCACGAAGGACGGCTGGGTGTGTATTTCGGCGAACACCAATCCACAGGCTTTTGCTTTTTTCGACGCGATCGGCCGCCCGGAGTTGAAAAGCGATCCGCGGTTCAACAGCGTTGCGGCGCGTTTCAGGAATGTCGGTGAGTACTTTCGCATTCGCGCCGAGGCGTTGAAAGAGAAGACGACCGAGCAGTGGCTGGAAATCTTCGATCGGTGCGACGTGCCCGCAATGCCGTATCACACGCTCGATTCGCTCATGGAAGATCCACACCTGCGCGAGGTCGGTTTTTTCCAAACGGTCGAGCATCCGACCGAAGGCAAGATCGTGAACATGAGCCTGCCGAACAAGCTCTCGCGAGGTGCACGCAGTGATTTCAGCGCGGCACCCAAGATCGGGCAGCACAGCGTGGCGATTCTGCGAGAGCTGGGCTACGACGATAAAGACATCGATGCGATGGTTTCAAAGCACGTCACCGTCGACGGACGCCTCGACAACGCATAGCGCAAGACGCTGCACCCGGCGAGCATCGGGCACGTCCGGTGCACTGATCAAGCGGACGAACGTTAGGGCATAATGGACCGCCTTTTCTGCGGCCCTCTTTCGTAGCGAACCCAAGGAGATCGAATCATGCAATCGAGATGGCGCGCGGCGCCGTTGCTGGCTCTAGTCGCACTTTCTTCCGCGCTCACCCTGAGCGTGCCCGCTGCGGCGCAGCCTGCCGCAGGCACCAAGGATTTCACGCCGTCGGTCGGTCAGGAAGGCAAGGACGTGATCTGGGTGCCGACGCCCCAATCCCTCGTCGACCGCATGCTGCAGATGGCCGACACGAAATCGACGGACTTCGTGATCGATCTCGGCGCAGGCGACGGCCGCACCGTGATTACTGCTGCAAAAAAATTCGGCGCGAGAGCGCTTGGCATCGAGTACAACCCGGACATGGTCGAGCTCGCGAAGCGCAATGCCGAGAAAGAAGGTGTCGCGGGCCGTGCGCAATTCATCCGCGCCGACATCTTCCAGACCGATTTCACGCAGGCTACGGTTCTGACGCTGTATCTGCTGCCATCGCTCAACGTGAAGCTGCGGCCGAGCATACTCAACATGAAACCCGGCACGCGCGTGGTGTCGCACGCGTTCACAATGGACGATTGGCAGCCGGACCAGGTCGAGTCCTCGGAAGGCCGCACGGCTTATATGTGGATCGTACCCGCCAAAGCAGGCGGCACGTGGCGTGTGGAAGTCGCGGGCGGACCACGTTATGAAGCGACATTCATTCAGCAGTATCAGAACATCGGCGGCAGCGCGAAAGGCGACGGCAAGCCCGTCCAGTTCTCGAACGGCAAGTTACGTGGCGACACCGTTTCGTTCAGGATCGAAGACGCGGGCACCCCTCGAGACTTCACCGGCCGCGTAAGCGGTGAACGGATGGAAGGCACGCTCAAAACTGCGAATGGGGAGACGAAATGGACCGCGACGCGAGTAGGAGAGGCGCGCTAAGCATGCGGCGGAGATGATCGCCGCGCTACGTACAGTGTCTGTGGAGGCTTAGCGCGTCGTCGCAGCCTCGGTTTCGAGCTGAACCGGCTTCATCAATCTGAAAATCGGCACTTCGCTGGGCGCGGCTTCCTGCGGATTCGCGAGACCGCGCCGGTCGGTCGGGATCATACCGAGTGCAACAAAGCTCGACGCGGATTCCGGCTCGAGTCCGGAGATCAGAATGTTGGCGCCGGCCTGTGCCATCGTGTACACCAGCGTTCCTGCGGGAAAGAGGCGCTTGCGCACTTTGACTTCGGTCGTGACGGCGCTGCGGACGTGCCCTTCGACGAAAACGTTTCCTGCACGCCGCTCCGTAACCTCGTAGCTTTCGACTTCCAGCTCGGTAGTTTTGCGCAGACGCCGAACCTCGAGACCTGACATCGCGAGCCGGCGCGCGACCTCCATGTACGACGGCAGGAGAAGATAGGCCACGGGCCGCGCGCGCGTAAGGCCAGGCTGGGCTTCACGCGGATCTATCCATTCGACTTCGACTTCCTTCGGCTCACCCGTTTCCGGGTCTGACATTGTGAGCTTCTGCGGCCGGCTCGGCATCTTCAAGGTCACGGCCACAGAATCATCTGCCGGCGTGCGGCCTTTTCTTATCACTGCGTCGCGCGCGTCCTGAACTGTCTTGCGTACCACGTCTGCGTTATCCGCTGCCGTGCGCAACAGGCTCGCCATCACGACGTAATGAGTGTGCACGCGCCTCGCAAAGCTGTCGCGCCCGATTCCGACGCCGCGAGTCTCGACGAGAAACGAAAGTGTGTTCTGCAAGCCTGCGTAGTTGCGGCCGATGTCCGGCGCGGTTCCCCCTCCTGCGACGCGCTTGTCTTTGAGATCGTAGGCCGTCGTGTAATACCAGAAGTGTGCATATCCGGCTTTTTCGACCTCGGTCGCGATATTGCGGCTGAACAGCTGCTCGGCCAGATCGGTCAGGGAGCGCTCGACGTTCGGATGCGTGGCATATGCCATCGTGAAATCGTACGACTGCAGACCGTTGAACTTCTCGAGCCAGCGTGTGGCCACGCTGAACTCGTGCGCATCGACGAAAATATCTGGCTGAAACTCATAGGTCATGCGCCGTATCGCGAACGTCTCCGGCAGATCGACTTTCAGGTGATCCCGGTTGATGTCGACACAGCTTGCGGTACCGCGCCAGAAGTAGTGCGCTCCATCCGGATTGCCTCTGGGCATGATCAGCACGTTGATGCGGTCGAGCAGCGGCCTGAGCTCGCCGCTTGCGAGCGATTGCGCGAGCGCGAGCATGACCTCCCCACCTGCCGGTTCATTGCCGTGCAGCTGGCCGACCAGCATGACCAACGGCCGGTTGAGCCGCTTCAGATCCGCCGCGCTCGGACGTCCCGCGTTCGTGAAGAGCAGCGCCGGTATGGCGCGTCCTTCCTGCGAATAGCCCGCTTCGAGTATCTTCATGTTGCCGGCGCGCTTGGACAGGCGCTCTAGAAAAGCCATCATCTCCTCGTGAGAGGTGAAACCCGTCTTGCCGGCTTCGAATGCTGGAGTCGCGAAACGCGTGGGCGGATCCGGATAGCGGCGCTTGACCGCCTCGGTCTGCTGGTATTCGGCGCCTGCGGCACATTGCGAATATGCGGGGGCCGCGCACGCTGCATACACGCACAGTGCACTGATTACCTGCGCTGCCATCCACTTCTCGAGCCTCGCTGTCATCACGGCACCTTTCATTCCGACTGCTTCTACGGCCTCTATAATGAAGCCAGACCCCGGCGAACCAGCCGCCGGCGTACATTCCGGAAAATCATAACGCGGAGCTTCAGCACATGGCACAGGATCGATCGAATGTAGTCATTATCGGCGGCGGCATCATGGGAGGCGACATTGCCATCATTTTCGCCTCGAACGGTTGGGACGTGCACGTAATGAGTCCGTCGGCCAAGACACGGGAAGCTCTGCCGCCGCGTATCGAGGCTGGGTTGAAGAAGTTGGGTGGCGACGCTGCGAAGGCGGGTCGCGTCAAAGCGTATCCGAAACTCGGCGACATCGACTGGGCCGGCGTGAATATGGTTGTCGAAGCTGCAACCGAAGACCTGCCGCTGAAGCGGCGGCTGTTCGCCGAAGTCGAAGCTCTCGCCGGCGCGGACGTGCCGATCGCCAGCAACACATCCAACTTTCAGATCGGCGAGATCGGGAAAACTCTCAAGCACCGAGGCCGCGTGCTCGGACTGCACTTCTTCATGCCCGCGCACCTCGTACCCCTTGTCGAAGTCGTCAGCTCCGACGCGACTGATCCCAGCGTGGCCGAATCCGTGGTGGACCTGATGAAGCGGCTCGGCAAGGCACCCATCTGGGTGAAGAAAGATGTACCGGGCTTCGTCGGCAACCGGATACAGCATGCGATGATGCGGGAAGCACTTTATCTCATTCAGGATGGCATCGTGTCTCCTGAGGGTGTCGACACGGCGGTGCGCTATGGCTTCGGCTTCCGGTTTATCGCCTGCGGTCCGATCATGCAGAAGGAAATGTCGGGTTGGGACACGAACTTCTACGTCGCCAGCGCACTGTACCCGCACCTGTACAAGAACGACGGTCCGCCTCCGATCATCAAGGAGTTGATGGACGAGAACCGTCTAGGGATGAAAACAAAAAGGGGCTTCTGGGAGTGGGACGATCAGAAGATAGCCAAGGAAAAGGCGCGCATCGAGAAAGCGCTGCAGTCCGGAATGAACATTCTGAAGGACGAGGCGAAATAGCATCGTTACGGGCAGTTGTGCCTGCTTGACCGCCGCCGTCCGATCGCTGCGATCGTCCCTATAACCTCAGCAGCGCTCGCGAAACCGCCACAGCCGTATCTACCAAAAGCAGTTCGCGCCGCCGTCCGCTTCCTGCCTCGCAGTCGGCGACACGCCGCTGCACGCCGGGCTCGCGGGCAACAGCTGAGCCGCAAATCTTCTCTTGTCTTCCTTTCTGCTTGATCCGCGTTAATGCATATTGGTACTATTTTGGTCTTGAGGATCGATGTCCCTGCGGCGTCCGCCTCAGGGCAACACCCGGGCTCCAAGAGGCCCGCACACTGACGGAAGGAAGCGAGTGTGACGACGCAGTCCAGTGAACGTGAATCGCTCTCCCATCTGCCCGGTTACGTCGACGAGCGCAACCGGCACGCAGACGAAGCCGGGCTCGAGCTCGAGAAGCAGGCGCGCAAGCACGGCACGCTGTCGACCTGGTTCTGCGGCAGTGAAGCACAATTCCGAGCCGCTCGGCTGCTGCGAATACCGGAGGACTTCACGTTTCCGCAAAAGACCGGCGGCCGCAAGTTGTTGTCGCTGCGCGTGTTCTGCCCGGCTGCGCCGCACGCGGAGTTGCGCTGCACGATCGCGAAGATGCGCGACGACGGCTATCGTCTGGCCATCACCAATGAGGTCATGCCCGTGGCCTGGCGCTCGCTGGGGAGCAGGATAAAGGTTTACAAGTACACCGATTTGCGCGATGGAGCCAATAGCGGTCCCGCAACCGTATACGTCGGCCCGTTCGCCTCGCTTGTAGCGGCTGGCATCGCCCCGCCCGAAGCGGAACGCGAAAGCTATCGTGAAGCCGGCGATCAGCGCGTGCACCTGTGGCAATCGCAGCCCCTCGATGGCGCGCGCTACCGGTTTGTTGTGTATCACGAGGCCGAGGCGCGCGCACGGGCGCAGGACGAGGAGCGCGGGCGTTCCAATTTCAAGAATCCGGAGCAATATCAGGACTGGTTGCTGGAGGTCGTCGCTGCGAGTATCGGCATGGTCCGCCGCCAGCTGCGGGTCAAAACAAAGCGCCGTTACATTTACACTGTCCCCGCACGGACGCTGCGGGAGCTCGAAGCGCAATTCGCCAAACTGCGCAAAACGATCGTCCGCTCCGAAATTCTCGTAGAAAAAGAAGACGTTCGCGCCGAGGCGCAACGCGCCGAGCTGCGTCGCGCGACGCTTGCTGCAATGCGCGACGGGGATTTCCAGCGCTTCCTTGGAAAGGCCATCACGGCGACGGCGCCCGGCAAGAAGCGCTGATCGCGCGCTTCAGAGTGCCGTTTCTGCGGCATGGCGTTTGCTGCCTCTACGATGACGGCCGCGCACTCAGGCGCCCCCGTCCTCTAGAGTGCACACGCGCAATCCTCCCTCTGCTGTCTTCGCTCCGCCGGACCGCGTAAATGGACACGGCGACGCGGACAACCCGGTCGAGATCGACACCGCTGAAGCGATCCTGCGGGCGGCGCTGACGAAAGAAGAGCTGCAGAATCTGCTGTTCGAAAAAATCGGGCTGAGCAAGCGCGAGTGCCGCGAGATGGTCAACGCGATATTCGAAGAGATGCGCGCTGCGCTCGAAGCCGGCGAGCCGGTGAAGCTCGAAGGGTTCGGACGCTTTCAGCCGAAAGAGCGGCCCAAGCGGTGGGCGCGCAATCTCAAGAGTGGTGAGAAGATACCGATTTCGGAACGGCGCGTCGTGACGTTCCACCCCTCGAAGAAACTCACTGACAGCATCGTGCAGGAACGTCCTGCGCGGAGCAAAGGCCGCTCGCGCTAAAACGTTCGGATCGCTCCTGCGTGCGTCAGGTCAGCAGCGCCTCTTCGGCCAGCGCAGGTACCTCGGCCTCACACAAGCCCGGCAATCGCAGCAAACTTCGCGGGTATGCTCACCCAGCAGCGGCGCCGGCCGCGACAGCGTTGCACACGTCTCGAGCAGCGAAATGGTGGCCGTTTTATCTCGAGCGGCCATCACCGCATGGTCAAGCGTCACCCAGTGGCCGCGATGCTGCAGCTGTACTTTTGAGATCCTGTGCTGCAGCGATGCTTGCCGCTGTCATCAGTACTGCGACCGCTGCGGCCGCGTTTCTTACATTCACCATTATTTGTTTCGGGCTTTCTCGTCGGTGACGCACGACTGCGCGTGCGAACCGTGCGATTAACTCATCGCCGATTCGGCTACCGATGAAAATAATTCAATCACGACATCCGACTGCCCACGCGCAGCGTTGCGGGTTCGCATGATATTCGTTTGACGCCAATGTTCCGCTCTGTCGCCACGATATACTTGCGGCGCCGTTCATAACGTTAAAACAAGACACGACATGCCAACCGACACCTATACCATCGAAACCCGAGGCTCTGCGCGCTCCATCTCCGACATCGGCACGACTGGAAGCGAGTTCGCCTCTTTCCGTGCGCTATCCGAACAGGATCGCCAGGCCATCACAGCGATCATCGAATCCAAATACCGCATCAAGCTCGCGCAGGATCAGGCGAAGGAAGACCTGAAAGCCGTAGCCGAAAAGCTCGCCATCAAATCGAGCGAGCTCAATCGCATCGTCAAGCTCGCCATGCAGGAACGCGAGCGTGGCAACGTACTCGTACACGAAAGAGCGCTGATCGAAGTTGCGGAGCAGGTGTTTCTCGGCTTCAGAGGATAAGTGCGGCGGGCGTCGTGTCGGGTGCGTTCGGTGATGCCGCGATAGGCGTAGTACACCGCACGCCGCTGCTGTAATCCTGGCTAGCGTGTGCACGCGGACTGACCGTGCGCTTGCAAATAGTGCGGGCGGGATGCGGCATCGCGCATATTGCTGCGAACCACGCCATACCTATCTTCCAGTTTCCAAAAAGTCATTGGAGGGGCTTGTACTTTCGCTCGGCATAACTTATGCTCGTAGCCCTTACTTGCATCTAATCCAGAAGGGGCAACGATGCTCTGCACCTGGAACGGCTATAGCACCGCAACGGCAAGCTGGCAGCTCGCCGCAGAGAAAGCTCTGCAGCACAGGCAACGCTCACTCGGCTTCCTGCGTATCGTCGACCATCTGCTTTACGCCGCGGCGGCGGCGACCGTGGCCTGCGTTCTGACCTCCCTTTTAGATTAGCCTCGCGCACGCCGCACTCGCGGCGCTGCACTGTCTACTGCGGCGACTGGACCCGCCACGCATCCTGCCGTACGCTAGCACCTGAAACGCCATCGCGGCACGGCATGAGGAGAAGGCATGCGAGACAAAGCCTGGGCGATCGTGCTCGTCGCAGTGGCCGTGGTGGAAGCGCCGTGTGGCGCAGCGACATATCCGGCAAGGCCTGTCCGCGTTTTAGCAGGTGGCGCGGCGGCTGGCCCCATAGATATCATGGCGCGCGTAGTCGGGCAGAAGCTCTCGGACCAGCTAGGCCAAACCATTGTCATAGACAACAGAGGAGGCGCCGGGGGCACGATCGCCACGCGTCTCGCTGCATCGGCTGTCCCGGATGGCTACACGCTGCTCTGCAACAGCGGCCACTTCGCCGTCGCCGCGAGTCTCTACCGTCAGCCCGGCTACGATCCGTTCAAGGACTTCGCGCCGATCATCAATGCGGGCACGAGTCCGAACATGATATTCGTCCATCCATCAGTCGCGGCGAACAATCTGCAGGAGCTCATCGCCCTAGGCAGGACCGAGAAACTTTCTTACGGCTCTGCCGGTGCCGGCAGCGCGCCGCACTTGACTGGAGAACGCCTGCTGAAACTGCTGGCTAAACTCGACGTCACGCACATACCTTACAGCACCGCGGCGTCGGCCATTCCGGCGGTCGCGGGCGGACAGGTCCCGGTCGGTCTTACCGCCATGCCGCCGACAGTCGAGCTCATCAAGAGCAGAAGGCTACGCGGTATCGCAGTGACGAGTCTCGCGCGGATGCCTTCATTGCCGGACGTAGCCACCGTGGCCGAGTCAGGATTTCCGGGATATGAAGACTACACATGGATCGGTTTCTTCTCACCGGCGGGCACGCCTACCGCGATCGTCAAACAGCTGAATGAAAACATCGCGGCGATACTGCAGCTGCCAGACACGAAGAAACGGCTGGCGGCGCTCGGCTTCGATGCCGTTTCGAACACGCCCGAGCAGTTCACCGCTTACATCAAGATCGAAGTCTCGAAATGGGCGAAAGTGATCAAGGACTCAGGCGCGCGCGTGGACTAGAAGATCAGATCGCGCCGCTCACGCGCATCTTGTCGATGTCGTTCCGGGAGTAACCAAGCCCCTGCAATACTTCGTGCGTGTGTGCCCCTGCTCCGGCGTGTGGTGCGAATTTGCTTTTTGATGCCCGAGAAGTTGAGCGCGAGGCGACTACCCGCGTATCCCCGCAGTGCGGTCAGTGCACGGGCGCAGCGATCCGAGGTGCTCGACCTGCGGATCGGCGAAAGCCTTGTCGATGGTGTTGATCGGCCCAGATGGCATGCCGGCTTCTTCTAACTTGTCGGACCCAGCACGACGAGAGTTTTTGGCGCGTAACACTCCAGACAGTGCCGCGTTCAGCGCCGTCAACTTTGACCATTGCGGCATGCCCTTCCACTTGGCCGCTCAACCTTGCCACACGCCATAGCCTTGCTCCCGCAGCCCTATGGCCAACTCTACCTCCATGTCCTGCGCGGCTTGATAGGGCATAGGGTTAAAGCATTCATACAGCTCAGGGGCCAACCTCAACCCATACAGGCGTACAAATTTATTCGAGCGGATACCGGCTTTGTGTTTGTCGAACCGTTCGTCCGGAGTCAAGCCTGTCATTCCCACGTACACGCACGGTTTGGCGGCGTCGTAATCAGGATTGCAGCGCTTGAATTTCGGCTCGTAAAGAACATCCTTGGAAAGCAGGACCACATAAACGCAATGGTGATGTTTTACGGCGTACCTCACGCAGCGATGGTAAATCGAATTCGAGAGCAGCAGGCGGATCGAGAATGGGCCTATACACAACAGGATCATGTGCAGCTTTCGGATTGAATCATGCTCCATGCCCGTGTGAGCCGCCGCCTCTAGTGCTGTCCTACTGGCGGCATGTAGGACAGCGCCCACAAGCTGGAGCAGCACCTGCTGATATCGAAGTGATGGGAACCCTACCCAGTCTGCAACCCCCACGACGAATCAGACGGCGGCACATTCGCGCGCACAATTTGCTGCTATTTCTGCTGTTACGGCAGCGGAACAATTGCAAGCTCTCGGCACGCGAGCTCTCGCAAACCCGGCGCAAAACCGGTGAACAGCGCGAATTAGGCTCTCGGGCCCACCACTTGACGGCGCAGTGGCGCCGCCCGTCGGCCAAGAGCCGGGCATTCGTTGGATGTGATTCAGTGCCTATGGGGCGTTCAGGGCCGCTCGTTAGCCTCTGGCCATACCTGCAAAACGGGAGGGCTCATGGCCCGCAAAGAGTCACCCGAGAATCATTTGGCAGCGATCGCGGCGGTCGCAGCAATATGCCTCGTCCTGGTTCAAACGATCACGGACGGCGTGCCGTCGGCCACTCAACGGGCTACGCGTGCAGCTGCAGAACGGTCATGTACCCGGTCGAGTGCTGCCGTAGCAGCCCCTCAAGTCAGCGCCGCATCTCGCGTGCAGGTCAACTGTCGGCAAGGTCTCGGAAAGTCCCGTTAAAGCACGACGCTCTATTGCTTAGTTTCACACCCATCGCGGCGCCAGTAACGTGGCGAGGCCCATCCAGCGGGTCTCAAGCAAAAACCCGGGATCGCAAACGCACGATAGAAAGGTGGCTCCCATGAATGAACGGGATCGTGTGCAGCTGCAACGAGGGGGCCACGCGCGCCGTTCGCCGAACCGCCATCGCGTGGCGTTGAAGATCACATGCTGGGGGGGCATCAATGTGATCGGGAAATACGCAGGTTCACTCCTGCGCATCATCGCAGAGAGCGTAGAAACGAATTGCGCACACCAGTGTGCTTGGGTTTGGCTGAAGGTGGCCAGGGACGGAATCGAACCGCCGACACAAGGATTTTCAGTCCTCTGCTCTACCAACTGAGCTACCTGGCCGTCCCTGCTGAAACACAGTTCGTGAGATCCGGTGGGCACCGGATACCCGCGCTTATTTGGGAAGGCTTTGAATCCGGTGCCTGCCAGCCGCGCCGGAAAGCGCGCTATTTAAGCTTTATCACGCTTCTCAGTCAAGCAATGCCCACCTTGCCACTCTTTGTGCCTGGGCCTCACGTTGCTACTTCGAAGCAACTAAAGTCCGCCACGTAGCACGCACAATGCCAGTGGCGTTGAACCCGGCTGAATCAGGATGAAGGTTTTGCATCGTCAAGAATTTCATTTGCTACGTTTGCCTGTTGGACGCAGTACGGTATGAAGTTCAGCGCAGGTGCCCTCGAGCCCGACTCTGAATAACCAGTACCCTCAAACGCACTGAACGCCGCGCGACACGCACATGCATGCTGCGCCAGACCCAGCATAACCCACATCCCCATTTGCAGGAAAAACGTGAGCGTCGGCACGTACGCATCGGGAATCACGCGCCGCGTGAACGCACGCGGGACGGTCATGAATGGCATTGCTCCCACAGTCAGGATGTCATTACGAAATTGCCCTTGCGTCCCTTCGGTCCGAACAGCCATAGCACGCCGCGAAGCAAAAAGCAGGAGGCCCGCGACTTCGATGAGTGCCCGCAGCATGCTGACTTAAACGATTTCGACTCGCATAGCGCCCGGATTGTACTTGCTCGGCAACGCACACTTCCAACCTCATTCCGTCCCGATGCTGGTCGCGTTACATCGGGTAGGAGGCGCGGTTACCCGCGCCGTCCTCCCACACCACCGTACGTGCGGTTCCGCATACGGCGGTTCATGAAGCGCGCTGAAGGCGTTGCACGGTATCGAGCAGCGACACCAGTCCCAGACGATCGAACCACGATTTGGGGAAGGCCGCGTGCATGTGAGAGGCGCCAGCGTTCCACCATGGCCCACGCTGGTTGGTAGCTCCGCGCCATGCTCGCTCTTCCGGCAAACCGCGCTGCATCAGGTTGCGGGCTCGGGTATGAACCCGCTTCCACTGCCGCCATAGCAAGTCACGCAGCTTACGCCTGATCCAGCCATCGAGCATTTCCAGCGCTTGCTTGGTGCTGGTCAGCTTGAAGTACGCTGCCCAGCCGCGCAGCAGTGGATTGAGTTGCTCGATGTTCTGAGCCAGGCTTCTGCCCCGCGCCCCGCGCAGCAGTTCTCGTACTCGCTCCGCTATGCGACTGAGGCTTGGACGCGCAATGCGTAGCTGCGGTTTCACGTGCCACGTAATACTGTAGCCCAGAAACTTACGCCGCCACGGCTCGTCCACCGCGCTCTTTGCCGCATTAACTTGAAGCTTGAGCCGTTCCGATATGAACCGAGTGAGGCTTGCCAGCACCCGTTCGCCGGCACGCTGACTGCTCACATACACATTGCAGTCATCGGCGTAGCGGCAGAAGGCATGGCCGCGTCGTTCCAGTTCGCGGTCCAACTGCGTGAGCACGATGTTCGAGAGCAGCGGTGAGAGCGGCCCGCCTTGCGGCGTGCCTTCGGTTCTCGGACTCACCAATCCCTCTTCCATCATGCCCGCCTCAAGGTAACGGCGGATGAGTTTGAGCACGCGTGCATCGTCAATCTTCTGCGCCAGCTTACCCATCAGCAGGTCGTGATTGACCCGGTCGAAGAACTTCTCCAGGTCCATGTCCACCACCCAACGCTTGCCAGCAGCCACCTGTTGCCTGGCAGCCTTCAGCGCTTGATGCGCGTTTCTTCCCGGCCGAAAGCCATAGCTCGCGTCCGAGAATTCAGGCTCGAAGATGTGACTTAGCACTTGAGGTAGCGCCTGCTGAATCAGACGGTCAACCACCGTCGGTATGCCCAGCGTCCTTCGCCCACCATCAGGCTTCGCAATGTCCACCCGGCGCACCGGCGACGGCACCTACGCGCCCGCCAGCAGCTGGGCCCGAACTTCAGGCCAGTGTTGCTTCAGATGGTCTTTGAGCTCGCACACCGTGATGTCATCGACACCCGCAGCACCCTTGTTCTGAACCACCCGTTGATACGCAAGCTGAAGATTACGGCGTTGCACTACCGCTTCCATCAGCCCGCTCGCCTCCGCTTGTCGTCTCGCCTGCGGCACACCGTGTTCGCCTCGGCACTCATGCCAGCCTCGCCAGATACCGTCCAGCTCCGCTCGCGCAAGCCTCATCTCCTCGATGCGTTTCTGCCGTCATCAGTTCACACGCGTTACCCCCGCCTACTCGCGGCGCTTCCTGTTCGGCCCTTCGGTGTCACCACCTACTATGGCCTCTGCTGACTTCTGATGCCCCATCACCACGCCTCTCGACCTCGCTAGCTCTAAGCAAAGCATCAGATCTCCCCGGGTATGACGCACCCACCTTCACGCTTATGCCCGTCGGATTTACAGCGCAGCGTTCCGTGCACGTATCGGGCTTCACAGATATTTGCCTGCTCGCCCCGCTGCACTGCCTCTTATCCGCTTCCTGTTCGTCAGGCCAGCGCTTTGCCTTCAGCTTCCTCCAGATTCGCAGTCGCCCGCGACACCTTTGCCGTTCGGCTAACACTTCCCCATGCCGGGTGTGTAGAGGACTTACACCTCCAAGTGAATGCGCCCTGCCGGGCGCACAAAAAGAAAACCCCGCCGGAGCGGGGTTTTCTGTAGTACTGATTCTGGCTTACGCCAGAATGGCTGCCTGCGCGATCCGATCGCGACCAGTAGATCGCCAAAGGAGCGGGAGGTTACGGAGGGAAACCTCGGTTCCCCTCTGTTCGTAACTGTAGCCGGAGGATATGTTAACGCGGAGCGTTACATATCCATCCCGCCCATTCCACCCATGCCGCCACCGTGGCCGTGACCACCATGCGACTCTTCCTTGGGCGACTCGGCGACCATAGCATCGGTCGTGAGGATCAGACCAGCAATCGACGCGGCGTTCTGCAGCGCATAGCGAGTCACTTTGGTCGGATCGAGCACACCCATCTCGACCAGATCGCCGTACTCACCCGTGGCGGCGTTGTAGCCATAGTTGCCTTTGCCTTCGAGCACCTTGTTCACAACGACTGAAGGCTCATCACCTGCATTGGCTGCAATCTGACGAATCGGCTCTTCGAGAGCGCGCAGCACGATCTTGATGCCCGCTTCCTGATCCGAATTGTCGCCTTTCAGGTCCTTGAGACTTTGACGTGCGCGGAGGAGCGCAACGCCACCGCCTGCGACGATACCTTCCTCGACGGCTGCACGGGTTGCATGCAGGGCGTCTTCGACGCGGGCTTTCTTCTCTTTCATCTCGATCTCGGTCGCGGCGCCCACTTTCACCAGCGCAACGCCACCGGCCAGCTTTGCGACACGCTCCTGCAGCTTCTCTTTGTCGTAATCGCTGGTGGCTTCTTCGATCTGGCTGCGGATGCTCTTAACACGGCCTTCGATCCCTTTCGGGTCGCCCGCGCCATCGATGATGGTCGTCTCTTCTTTGCCGACTTCGACGCGCTTCGCAGAGCCGAGGTCGTTCAACGTGGCTTTCTCGAGTGACAGACCGACTTCCTCAGCGATGACCGTGCCGCCGGTGAGGATTGCGATGTCTTCGAGCATCGCCTTGCGACGATCACCGAAGCCCGGCGCTTTCACGGCGGTGGTTTTCAGAATGCCACGGATGTTGTTGACGACGAGAGTTGCGAGCGCTTCGCCTTCGACGTCTTCCGCCACGATGAGCAGCGGCTTGCCGGCTTTGGCGACTTGCTCGAGCACGGGCAGAAGATCGCGGATGTTCGAGATTTTCTTGTCGTGCAGCAGAATGTAGGGATTGTCCAGAATGGACATCTGCTTTTCCGCATTGTTGATGAAGTAGGGCGACAGGTAGCCGCGATCGAACTGCATGCCTTCGACCACTTCCAGCTCGCTGTTCAGGCCCGAGCCGTCCTCGACGGTGATCACGCCTTCCTTACCGACCTTGTCCATCGCTTCAGCGATGATCTTGCCGATTTCCTGGTCACCGTTCGCCGAGATGGAACCGACTTGTGCGATTTCCTTGCTCGATTTGCAGGGCTTGGAGAGCTTCTTCAGCTCGTCGACGGTGCGCGTGACTGCCTTGTCTATTCCGCGCTTGAGGTCCATCGGGTTCATGCCGGCGGCAACGAACTTCATGCCTTCCTGCACGATGGATTGCGCCAGAACGGTCGCCGTGGTGGTGCCGTCACCGGCTACGTCGGAAGTCTTCGAAGCGACTTCCTTCACCATCTGCGCGCCCATGTTTTCAAACTTGTCCTTGAGCTCGATTTCCTTCGCGACCGACACACCGTCCTTAGTGACGGTCGGGGCGCCGAACGAACGCTCGAGCACCACGTTGCGGCCTTTTGGGCCAAGGGTCACTTTGACCGCGTCGGCCAGGATGTTCACACCGGCGACGATCTTGTGCCGTGCGTTCTCATGAAATTTGACTTCTTTTGCTGCCATATTGAATCTCCTGAAAATGCGATGCGGTATTAGGCTTCGACCACGCCCATGATGTCTTCTTCGCGCATCACGAGCAGTTCTTCGCCTTCGACTTTGACGGTCTGGCCCGAGTATTTGCCGAACAGAACGCGGTCACCCACCTTCACGTCGAGCGGCAATATTTTGCCCTCATCTGTTTTCTTACCTTTGCCGACAGCCTGTACTTCGCCTTGGTCGGGCTTTTCCGCGGCGGTGTCGGGGATCACGATTCCGGAAGCAGTCTTGCGCTCTTCTTCCAGCCGCTTCACGATAATGCGGTCGTGCAACGGACGAATTTTCATCTTAAATCTCCTCTGAAACGGTTGGGTTGGATCTGACCATGCTGGTTGCTAGCACTCAGCATCGGCGAGTGCTAATCATACGGGCAACGGGCAGGGATTTCAATGGGGGCCCGGAAGTAAGTTGCGCCCCGATCAATCCAAAATGGAACAGGCCCGCCGAAGCAGGCCTGTGGCTTCAAGTACTTACGTGGGGGTTAACTGTCGAGATTGCAAGCTGCGGTTGCGGGAACGCCGAATCGATACACCGTCTGACGTTTGCCATCGCAGGTCGGCGGGATCGGCCGATAGGGGCACGGCGCTGCGCGTGTGCCCTCGGGCCCCAGCGTGGCATCATCTGCGTACTCAGCCCAGATGCTTCCTTTGACGGGCCGAAAGACCCACATCAGATACCCGCGATGCGCCGCCAGATGCACGAGATCGTCCGCATCGGGTGCGTCTGACACGACGATCTGGCTGCCGTGGATGCCGTAGGGAAACGAGCCAAACGCTTGCAGACACTCTAGCGCTTCGGTGCACGCAGCGCCGGGACGCATGCAACCGGGCCGCTCGGCGCGTGACACATCCCACGCGCCGAGTTCCCATCCCGCCTCCATTGCCGCGCGATCGACGGCGATCAGATTGTTCCAGCGATCGTTCAATTGCAGAGCCGAGCTTGGAATGGGTGTATACGACACCGTCTGTGCTTCCTCGATTTCGGCCAGCCTCTCCTTGATGAAGCCATGCCAATGCAATGTAAGAATCACCGGTGTGTCCGGACACGGAACTGCCGCGAGCGTGATGCCAACGAGCGGCAGATTGGTCGAAGTGATCTGGTCTTTAATGCATTCGAGAATCCGCATGGACGAGTATCTCCTCAGTCAGTGTCAGGCTAAAAGCAAACTCGATGCCAGCGTTGCGTGCGATATCCGTAGCGTGGGCAGCTGAAAAACGACGCTCGAACACGGCGGCATAATGCGTCTGGCATGCGACCTTCCAAGTAACGTATTCCTTTATTTTTAATCGAGCGTGGTATTGCGCCACGACTGTTAGCAATTTCTAAAGGGTCGTACCACAAAATGCAAACTAGCAGTCACAACCGCGTGCTGCTAAAGCGCAGCCTCAACGCTGTATGGCATCCGTGCACGCAAATGAAGCACCATGAGACGCTTCCGCTCATTCCTGTGGCATCGGCTCGGGGATGCTGGCTCTACGATTTCGACGGAAATCGTTATCTCGACGCGGTGAGCTCGTGGTGGGTCAATCTTTTCGGACACGCAAACGAGCGCATCAATGCAGCGCTGATAGATCAACTTACGCGTCTCGAGCACGTGATGCTCGCGGGTTTCACTCACGAAACTGTGGTGCAGCTTTCAGAACGGCTGGCGCAGCTCACGGGCAATGCGCTGGGACACTGTTTCTACGGCAGCGATGGCGCGTCTGCGACCGAAATTGCACTGAAAATGAGTTTCCACTACTGGCGCAATACCGGCCGCGGGGGGAAAACCCATTTCGTCAGCCTCGCTGGCAGCTATCATGGGGAAACGCTTGGCGCGCTTTCAGTCACCGATGTCGCGCTCTTCAAGGACACGTACGCGCCATTGCTGCGCGGGAGCGCGCAAGTGGCGAGCCCGGACTGGCGACTCGCTGCGCAAGGCGAGTCGGCGCGCGACTTTGCGATCCGCTGTGCATACGAGCTCGACCATCACCTTGCTGCCCATCATTCCACTACGGCAGCGCTGATCCTCGAGCCGCTGGTGCAAGGCGCGGCGGGCATGGGGATGTACGATCCCGAGTATCTGCGGCGCGCGCGTGAGATCTGCGACCGCTACGATGTGCACCTCATCGCGGACGAAATCATGACGGGCTTCGGCCGCACCGGCACGTTCTTCGCGCACGAGCAGGCCGGCATCACACCGGATTTCCTGTGTCTCTCGAAAGGCATCACGGGCGGCTATCTGCCCTTATCGGTCGTGCTCACGAGCAATGCCGTGTACGGGGCGTTTTACGACGACGCTGTGACGCGCGGTTTTCTGCACTCACATTCGTACACGGGCAACGCGCTCGCGTGCCGAGCAGCGCTCGCGACGCTGGACATCTTCGAGAAGGATGCTGTGATCGAAACCAATCGCGCGAAAGCCACCATGATGAACGACCTCGTGAGCCCGATCGCGGCGCATCTGCGCGTGCGTAATTTCCGCAACACCGGGATGATCTGGGCATTCGAGATCGACGGCACCGATGACGGAGTCGCGCGCCGCGTGTATGAGCACGCCCTCGCACGCGAGCTGCTACTGCGCCCGATTGGCCGCACGGTTTACTTTATGCCGCCCTACGTGATTTCCGACGAGGAGCTCGCCCTGCTCGTAACGCGCACGCTCGACATCGTACAATCGCTTTAGCACATATAGAGACACACTGGCACCTGCCAGGCTCGATGAACTATCCGTCCACCGCAGTTCGCAGTCAGCTCGCTCTTCTCCTCGCGCTCGCCCTGATCAGCGTCGTCGCGGCTGCGGCCGTCCCTGCCCCGGTTGCACAGGCCCTTGCAGCCGCCGCCATTCCTGAAACCGCCGTAGGGCTTTACGTGCAAGACGTCGGCGCAAGTCGCCCGGTCGTAGCGCACGGCGCAGAGCGAGCGCTCAATCCTGCTTCGACAATGAAGCTTGTGACCACCTACAGCGCGCTCGAGCTCATCGGCTCCGCGTACACGTGGAGCACCGAAGTTTATGCGACAGGCGCAGTGCAGGACGACGTCCTCGATGGCGACCTCGTCATCAAAGGCTACGGCGACCCCAAGCTCACGCTCGAGAATTTCTGGTTGATGTTACGCAACCTGCGCGCGCGCGGCATCCGTGAAATCCGCGGAGACGTGGTGCTCGACCGGACCTTCTTCGCTGCGGATGATTACGATCCGGCGCGCTTCGACGAGCAGCCGCTACGGCCTTACAACACCGGGCCCGACGCACTGCTCGTGAACTTCAAAGCGGTGACCCTCCAGTTCGTGCCAGAGGCGGCCGCGCGGGCAGTGCGCCTCATTTCCGAACCGTTGTTGCCGGAACTGCAGGTCGTGAACAATGTTGTCGTGGACGACGTGCCGTGCGGTGACTGGGTTTCGCGGCTGAAGATCGATTCACAAGGCACCAGCGAAACGGCGCGTCTGCTAATCGGTGGCGCATATTCACGGGACTGCGGAGAGCGCACGCGGAGCTTCAGCCTGTTAAGTCATCGTGCTTACGTCGCGGGTCTTTTCACCCAGCTATGGCGTGAACTCGGGGGAACGGTAGCTGGCGCTGTGCGCGATGGTCAGGTTCCCGCAGGAGCGCGGCTGATCATGAGCACGCGCTCAGACGCGCTGTCAGAAGTCATTCGGGACATCAACAAGTACAGCAACAACGTGATGGCAAGACAGCTTTTCCTAACGCTGGGCGCGCTCGGCGAAGGTGCGCCCGGCACGCTCGCGAAAGCGCGCAACGTGATCCATCAGTGGCTTACAGAGAAAGGAGCGCCCACGGGCGAGTTCGTGATGGAGAACGGCTCGGGTCTCTCGCGCTCGGAGCGCATCACTGCGCGCGGCATGGGCGAGTTGTTGCTCGCGGCATTCCGCAGTCCAGTGATGCCTGAGCTGATGGCTTCGCTGCCGGTCGTGGCGGTAGACGGCACGATGAAAAAGCGTTTGTCTAACGCTGAAGTGGCAGGGCAGGCACATATTAAAACGGGCTCACTCTCCGGCGTGCGTTCCATTGCGGGCTACGTGCTCGATGCGAAAGGGAGGCGCATGGTGGTCGTCTTCATCGTGAATCACGCAAACGCGGTCAATGCTCAGCCGGCGCAGGACGCGCTTCTGCGGTGGATCTACCGCCGTTGAGCGGCAACCGGAGTAGCGAGGCGAGGCAACAGACGATCCAGGGGCACCAAGAAGGGCCAAAGGCTTCGGGAATGCTCAGACCATTTCACCTACGAACCTGGACCACCTCCCGACGTTGAACGGTCTACCTGCCCTGATTTTCTCGTCCGTTTTTGGCTTTGCGTGCTTTGCGGCGAGGCTTTTCGGGGATTTAAAGGTCCAATTGCTGCCACAGCGCGTCGACGCGCCGCTTCACGTCTTCGCTCATCGCGATCGGCGTGCCCCAACGCCGATCCGTTTCCTCCGACCACTTGTTCGTGGCGTCGATACCCATTTTCGAGCCCAGCCCTGCGACCGGACTCGCAAAATCGAGGTAATCGATCGGCGTCGCATCGGCGATGAGCGTGTCGCGACGTGGGTCGACGCGGGTCGTCAGCGCCCAGATGACTTCCTTCCAGTCGCGCACGTTCACGTCGTCGTCCGTCACGATGATGATTTTGGTGTACATGAACTGCCGCAGGAATGACCACACGCCGAACATCACACGCTTGGCGTGACCGGGATACTGCTTTTTCATGCTCACACACGCGATACGATAGGAGCAGCCCTCCGGCGGAAGATAGAAGTCGACGATTTCCGGAAACTGTTTTGCGAGCAGCGGCACGAAAACTTCGTTCAAGGCGAGACCCAGCACCGCGGGTTCGTCAGGAGGCTTACCCGTATAGGTGGAGTGATAGATGGGATCCCGGCGTGTCGTCATGCGCTCCACTGTAAAGACGGGAAAGCGCTCCTGCTCGTTGTAGTACCCCGTGTGATCGCCGAAAGGACCTTCGACTGCGCTTTCACCCGGGTGGAGATAACCTTCGAGCACGATCTCGGCACTCGCAGGCACTTGCAGGTCATGCAGCGTGCACTTCACGATTTCAGTTTTAGCGCCGCGAAGTAATCCTGCAAACTGGTATTCGCTCAGCGCGTCGGGCACCGGCGTAACCGCGCCGAGCATCGTCGCAGGATCGGCACCCAGCGCGACCGCCACCGGGAACGACTCGCGCGCACGCAAAAGTGTGTGATCACGATAATCGAGCGCGCCGCCACGCTGTGCCAGCCACCGCATGATGAGCTTGTTGCGGCCTATTACTTGCTGACGGTAGATGCCGAGATTCTGTCGCTTTTTGTGCGGCCCACGTGTGACCGTAAGCCCCCATGTGATGAGCGGACCCGCGTCGCCAGGCCAGCAGGTCTGGATCGGCAGCGATGCGAGGTCGATGTCGCTCCCTTCCTTGATGACCTCCTGACAGGGCGCGCGGCGCACGGTTCGGGGCTCCATGGTCCAAACCTGCTTCAGAAGCGGCAGCTTGTCCCACGCGTCGCGCAGACCTGTCGGCGGCTCGGGCTCCTTAAGGTAGGCAAGGAGCTGCCCCAGTTCGCGCAGCGATTCCACGGAATCGCGGCCCATACCGAGCGCGACTCGCCGCGACGTGCCAAACAGATTCGCGAGCACCGGAATCGAATGGCCTTTGGGATGCTCGAACAGCAGCGCAGGACCGCCTTGTTTCAGCACGCGGCTGCAGATTTCTGTGATCTCGAGGCGCGGATCGACTTCAACCGTGACGCGCTTGAGCTCGCCAAGCGCTTCCAGGCGGGACAAAAACCCTCGCAGGTCCGTGTAGTTCACCAAAGGCGGATGCGGAAGTAGAGATCGGCCGCGAGACCGACGAAGACGGCGCAGCCCAGCCAGTTATTGTTCACGAACGCCTTGAAACAGGCGTCACGGTCGCGCGTACGAATCAGGCGGTATTGGTAATACACGAGACCCGCCGCGATGATGAGACCGACGTAATACAGGATGCCGAGAAACTGCCACCATCCAATGATCGCCATCAGCATGAGGAAAATCGCGTGGCTCGCGACGACAGCGGCGACGTCGTAGCGGCCGAGCAGTATCGCTGAAGATTTGAGTCCGATCCGGATATCGTCTTCGCGGTCGACCATTGCGTACTCCGTATCGTACGCGATCGCCCAGAACATATTCGCGACCATCATCGCCCATGCCGCCGGTACGAGCTTTCCATATTGTGCCGCGAACGCCATCGGAATCGAAAAGCCGAATGCAATGCCGAGCCACGCTTGCGGGAATGAAAACACCCGCTTCAGAAACGGGTAGACGACCGTGAGCGCAACCGCGACAAACGAAAGCATCACGGTAAGGCGGTTAGTGTGCAGCACGAGCAGGAACGCGACTAAGAAGAGCAACCCCGCAAGCGCGAGCGCCTCCCAGGGTCTCACCAGGCCGGCAGCAAGCGGGCGATCGCGCGTGCGTGCGACGTACGGATCGAAGTCGCGGTCAGCGAAGTCATTCACGACACAGCCTGCTGAGCGCACGAGCACCGTCCCGGTGACGAAAATCAGCAGGATGTCAGGGTCCGGAAAGCCGTAAGCCGCAAGCCACAAGCCCCACAGCGCGGGCCAAAGAAGGAGCAGCGCGCCGATGGGCTTGTCGAGCCGCATCAAGCGCTCGTAGGCATTCAAACGCTCGACGAGCGTCATAGCTGAAGAATCTCCGGTAGGAAAACTTCCGTCACGAGTATAGGCGAATTGTGCAGTCGGAATAGAGACCGCCGAGCCCAGAGTGAAGCGGGCGCACGCGGCGTAATTCCGCACAATCGCGTGTGCAACTCATGGTGCCATCCGATTTTTCTCTGACGCAGTGGATAACGCGTAATGCGCGGATCTGCGAAGAGCGCTGCACCAAGCGGACGATTGCCAAGCTTGGCGATACTGCGCCACGGGCCGCACAACTCGTAAGAGTCGAATACCGTGTGAGCAAACACCAGAGGTGTATCGCCGCACAACAGTAAAACCTCGCGCACCAGCACCCGCGCGCGGCCGCCCCGTGCAAAGAGGAATCGCTCATCGCGATCCGGCGCTCTCAGACCCTGAAAGATCACTTCGACCCGCACACCAGGACAGAAATGCGCGATACGTGCGGTCAGCGAGCCGCGGTCGGTAAGCCATGGGCGATAGCGGCCGGCGGACGCCGGCGAGCGCCGCCAGTGAATGTCGCGAGGAATGGTTGTCACCGAGGCACGCGATTATAAACGAGAGCGTGAGGCCCGCTCCTACACCCGCTCCTACACCTTGAGCAGCTCGTGTTTACCGCCGAGCCAACGTGCGAGGTGTGCCTGCGCCGCGTCCGGATCATCACGCAGGAGCTGCTCGGCCACGACGCGAGCAGCCTCGAGGAGATCGAGATCGGCATTGAGGTCAGCGAAGCGCAACATCGGCAGTCCGCTCTGGCGCGCTCCGAGCATCTCGCCCGGGCCGCGCAACCGCAGATCATGTCGCGCGACCTCGAAGCCATCGTGATGCTCATAAATGATTTTCAGCCGCTCGCGAGCGGTAGGGGTCAAGGGATTCTGAAAGAGCAGGATGCACGTGCTCGCACTCGCGCCACGGCCTACACGCCCCCGCAGCTGATGCAGCTGCGAAAGGCCCATGCGCTCGGCGTGCTCGATGATCATCAGGGTTGCGTTGGGCACGTCAACTCCGACTTCGATCACTGTCGTCGCGACCAGAAGGTGAATGTCGCCGCGCTGGAACGCAGCCATGACAGCCGCTTTCTCCTCGGCCTTGAGCCGACCGTGCACGAGCCCGATTTTGAGCTCGGGAAAAGCGGCGCGAGCGCTTTCGTACGTTTCAAGTGCAGTTTTGAGCTGGAGGGTCTCGGATTCCTCGATCAGAGGGCACACCCAATAAGCCTGGCTTCCGCTCATGCATGCATCCCGCACGCGATGAATGACTTCCTGTCGACGCGCGTCCGATACCAGTCGCGTCGCAACAGGCGTTCGGCCGGGCGGCAGCTCGTCGATAACAGAAACGTCGAGATCCGCGTAATAACTCATCGCAAGCGTACGCGGAATGGGCGTTGCGCTCATCATCAGCTGATGCGGTTGAACGACTGTGTTCGCGCGCGTGCCTTTCAGTCGCAAGGCGAGACGCTGATGCACGCCGAACCGGTGCTGCTCGTCGATGATCGCAAGCACCAGTTTCTGGAACTTCACCTCCTCCTGGAATAGAGCATGGGTTCCGACCCCGATCTGTGTTGCACCGCTCGCCATCGCAGCAACCGCGTGCTGCTTATCGGCTTTGCGTAAACCCCCTGCAAGCCATGTCACTGTAATACCGAGTTCGGTGAGCCACGCCGAAAATTTCCGATAATGCTGTTCGGCAAGGATCTCCGTGGGCGCCATGATAGCGACCTGGCCACCGTTTTCGACCGCTTGCAACGCGGCGAGCGCGGCGACAATCGTCTTGCCGCTGCCGACGTCGCCTTGAAGTAGACGCTGCATGGGATGCGGCTGGCGGAGGTCACGCTCCACTTCGGACAGCGCTTTCAGTTGGGCAGCGGTCAATGCGAAAGGCAGCAATTCCAACAAGCGACGCGTCAGCTTACGTTTGGGCCGCAGTGCAGGCGCGTCTGCGGCTTTGCGCCGCCGATAATGCACGCGCATCGATAGTTGTTGCGCGAGCAGCTCGTCGAATTTGACGCGGCGCCACGCCGGGTGTACTCGCTCGCGCAGATCCTCCTGCGACACTCCAGGCGGCGGGTTGTGAAGAAAGACGATTGCCGCGCGGAACCGCGGAAGTCCCAGCCCTGCCGTGATTGACTCCGGCAGCGTGTCGGCAAGATCGCAATGAGCGAGCGCGTGTGTGACCACGCGTCGCAGTGCATCCTGGCCGAGTCCGGCAGTAGTCGGATAAACCGGCGTCAGCGCCTTCGCTACTGCTGATCCTTCGGCGGCTGACTTGCATCTGGGATGGACCATTTCGGGCCCAAAAAATCCCTGCCGGATTTCGCCAAAGGCTCGCACGAGCGTGCCCGGTGCGAGTTGCTTCACCTGGCTAGGATAAAAGTTGAAGAAACGCAGCGTCAGTACCCCGGAGCCGTCCTCGATGTGACAGACGAGTTGCCGCCGCGGCCGGTATTTGACGTCGGCTTCAACCACCCGGCCTTGCACGAGAACGTCCTGCGCTGAGGGTGCGTCGCTGATCGGGTAAATACGCGTCTCGTCGTCATAGCGTAACGGCAGGTGCAGCACGAGATCGAAGCCGCGCGTGATTCCAAGCCGCATGAGCTTGTCCGCGGACGCTTTGGTGACGCCGGGTACGCCATAAGGTACCTCAGGGGCGGCGCACGTCGTAGAGGGCGTTGAACTGCGCGCGAGGGGTTTTCGCTTTGCGCTGCCGCGCCGCGCCGTAGCAGAGTCGGCTTTCGTCACTGTGCTATGATGAAGAGGTGCTGGTAAAGTTTCAATTGCACGTCCCGCCTCTCATTTGTCATGACCAGCACCGCTTTACCCAATCTCCTCAAGCTGCTGGAAAGCGGCCGCGACAACGCCCTGCTCCGCTTCAGCCTTGGCAATGAATACCTAAAAAACGGTGATGCTCGTGCCGCTGCCGAGCATCTGCGCGCCGCCATCAAGCACGAGCCCACCTATTCAGCGGCATGGAAGCTGCTCGGACGAGCCCTCGAGTCCTCGTCTGAACTTGTAGAGGCGCTTGCCGCATTCAGAGAAGGCACGGCCATTGCGGAGGGCAAAGGAGACAAGCAGGCGGCCAGAGAAATGACCGTCTTCGCGCGTCGGGTCGAGCGCAAGCTCGAAGGCGTTTGCTGACGTGCGCGAACGCAGTGTGATCTGAAGCGATGGCGCGCCTGGGCAAGCTGCGAGAGATAGTGCTGGGCAAGCCGCGCGATCCGCTCAGTGCGGACACACGGCACAACATCGCGCTCATCGCGTTCTTTGCATGGGTCGGACTCGGTGCAGACGGTTTGTCGTCTTCGTGCTATGGGCCCGAGGAAGCCTACCTCGCGCTCGGTCCGCACACCCACCTCGGCCTGTACCTTGCCGCCGCGACCGTCGTTACGGTTTTCATTATTTCCCTTGCGTACAACCAGGTCGTAGAGCTTTTCCCCACGGGGGGCGGTGGTTACCGGGTTGCGAGCCAACTCGTCGGCCCCAAAGCCGGCCTCGTGTCGGGCGCAGCGCTGATAGTCGATTATGTGCTCACCATCGCGATTTCGATCGCCAGCGGAGCGGACGCCGTATTCAGCCTGCTCCCGACAGGTTGGCACGATTGGAAGGTCTCGACGGGCGTCATCGCAATCGCACTGCTGATCGTGCTCAACCTGCGGGGGATGAAGGAAGCGATCAAGGTTCTCCTTCCGATCTTCATCGGCTTTGTCGTCGTTCACACTGTGCTGATCTTCTATGGCGTTTATGCACACGCAGGGAGTTTGCCCGTCCTGATCCCGGCGACTATCGCCGAAACCAAAAGCCTCGCACAGCAGATGGGCTGGATGTCGGTCGCGGCGATGCTGCTCTTTGCCTATTCACATGGTGGCGGAACATACACGGGCCTGGAAGCCGTCTCCAACAACGTTCACACCTTGGCCGAGCCTCGTGTGCAGACTGGTAAATGGACGATGTTCTACATGGCCGTGTCGCTCGCGTTCACTGCGGGAGGGATTCTGCTGCTGTACCTGCTATGGGACGCGGCGCCAGCCCCCGGTCAAACGCTGAACGCCGTCGTGTTCGACTCCATCATCAATCACTTCAATTTCGGCAGCCCCATGGCCAATCACGTTGCGCTGGTCGTGGTCCTGGCGCTCGAGGCAGGCCTGCTTTTTGTGGCGGCTAACACGGGTTTTCTCGGCGGACCGGCAGTGCTCGCGAACATGGCCGCCGATTCCTGGGTCCCGCGGCAGTTCAGGCAGTTATCGAGCCGTCTTGTCACGCAAAACGGGGTGCTGCTGATGGGCCTCGCAGCACTGGGAGTGCTCATATGGAGCCGCGGCAACGTCGCGCTCTTAGTGGTTCTCTACAGCATCAATGTCTTCCTGACGTTCTCGATTGCCCTATGGGGCCTTTGCATTTACTGGTGGGGAAATCGCCGCGGCGCTGCACCGTGGAGGCGGCGACTGCTTTTGTCGGCACTGGGTGTGCTCGTCACGACGAGCATTCTGACGGTGCTTATCATCGGCAAGTTTAACGAAGGCGGCTGGGTAACTCTCATCATTACCGGCGCTGTCATTGCGCTCTGTCTCACGATACGCTGGCATTACGACGAGACACGCGAGGAGCTGCGCAAGATCGACGCGCTGTTTTCTACCCGCGGCGGCATCGAGGACGTGCCCAGTCCGCCACCGCTCGATCCGCAAAAGCCGACGGCCGTTTTTTTCGTCGGGAAAAATCGCGGCGTGAGCATGCACGCGCTGCTATGGGTGCGCAGGCTCTTCGGCGAGCATTTCAAGAATTACATTTTTCTGAGCGCCGGCGAAGTCGATGCGCAAAGCTACAATGGGCCCGGAGCGTTACGCACCCTGCAGTACGAAATAGAGAACTCGCTGCGCTACTACGTGAATTTCTGCCACGCGCACGGCCTCGCCGCAAAATCCGAATGTGCGTTCGGGACCGACCCCGTCGCGGAGCTCACACGACTTGCCGAAAAAACGCTCAAGGAATTTCCGAATGGCGTGTGTTTTGCGAGCAAGCTGATATTCGCCCGTGATAATTTCTTCTCGCGCTGGCTACACAACCAGACCGCGCTCGCGCTTCAGCAGCGGCTGCACCTGCAAGGGATACAGGTGGTGATACTGCCCATGAAGGTCGGCTGACGGTTTACGACGGCAATTCGAGCACGTATTTGGACAGTATGTTGCGCTGAATCTCGCTCGAGCCGCCGTAAATCGTCGCAGGCCGCGCGTAATAGAACGGACTCAAGAAGTCGATCTCCACGCCGGCGATGTCGTGCGCGCCTTCGATGACGCCGTCCTCCGCGCCCGCTTCGACGAGCAGCTCAGTCAGCCGCTGCCACGCTTCCATAGCCCAGATCTTGAGCGAGGAGACGTCCTGGCCCAGGGGTTCTCCACGCTTGACCTGTTCCACATACCGGCCGTAAAGGGCGGCGAGATCTTCGAGATCGAGCTTGATCGCAATAAAGCGGTCGAGGAAGCCGGTGTCCGCGAACAATCCCTTCGCTCGCGCGAGCATCTCGAGGCGCATCAGAGCATATTGGGGCCGGCGCGGACTGCCGATGTTGAGCCGCTCGAAACCGAGCAGCGCTTTAGCGACTGTCCATCCCTCATTCATTTTGCCGACCAGCACGTCGCGCGGCACGCGCACATCGTCGAAGAAGACCTCGCAGAATTCTTCGTGGCCCGCAATGTTGCGGATCGGCCGTATGGTGATCCCGGACGTCTGCAGGTCGACGAGCAGGAAGCTGATGCCTTTTTGTTTTTTCGCTTCCTTGTCGGTGCGTACGAGCAGGTAGATGTGTGTGGAATCGTGTGCGAGCGTGGTCCAGATTTTCTGGCCATTCACGATGAAAACATCGCCCTCGATAACGGCTGACGTTTGCAGGTTCGCCAGATCCGAGCCTGCGTTCGGCTCCGAGTAACCTTGACACCAGATGATCTCACCCGACCGGGTGCGCGGCAGGTAGTGGTCCTTTTGTGCCTGCGTGCCATACTTCATGATGATCGGGCCCACCTGAGTGATCCCCTGGTCGGCGGGCCGTGCGATGCCGTGACGTTCCATCTCTTCGAGGAAGATCACCATCTTCCCGGCTTCGAGCCCCATGCCGCCCCACTCGTGAGGCCAGTTCGGCGCAATCCAGCCCTTCTCGTATAGCGTGTTCCACCAGCCGCTAATCTCCGACATACGCACTCGGCGAGGCAGAAAGCGCAACTGCTCGGGATAGTTCGTTTCGAAGAACGAGCGCACTTGATGGCGGAAGTCCTCGTCCCGCATCGCGTTGTAGTCGATCGCCGGCACGGCGGCCAACTCAGCTCTCCGCCTGTAGTGCTAGCGCCGCATAGCGCCGGCGATGTTGCGTAGCGTTTCCGAGCCACGCCGCGAGCACGAGCGCGCGCTTGAGGTAGAGGCCCGCATCGTATTCATCGGTGAAACCGATCGCGCCATGGATCTGGATCGCCTCGCGTCCAATGCGCACACCCGCATCCGAACAGCGCGCCTTCAGGCGACTCGCGATCGCTGCACGCTTCTGGGGCGCGGGCTTCTCGTCCAGCTCGCGCAAGCCTTCGCTCAGCACTGCTGCGGCGAGTTGCTGCTGAATGTAGAGGTCGACTGCGCGATGCTGCAATGCCTGGAAACTGCCTATCGGCCGTCCAAACTGGACGCGCGTCTTCATGTAGTCGACGCTCATCTCGAGCGCGCGGCTCATGACGCCGTAAAGCTCCGCACTCGCGATCGCGGTCGCATGATCCAGAGCGCGCGACAGGGCCCCGAGGGCCGCACTGCCACTCGCGGCGACGCGCTCGCGCGGAACCACGGCATCCTCGAAAGTGATCGTACCGAAATGGCGCCCGTCTGCGAGCGGCTCAAGATCCACCGAGATCCCCGACGCACCTCGATCGAGGCAGGCCAGCACGAGACCGGCATCCGAGCGGGCCGCAACCAGGTATACATCCGCACCGGCAGCGCCCGTGACGTATCGTTTCGTCCCCGTCAGACGATATCCACCTTCGAAAGGTGTCGCACGAAGCGCGATATGCGCCGCGTCGAGCGCGCCGGCCTGCTCCTGCCATGCGAGCGCTGCGACCCGTGAACCGCTGGCAATCGCAGGCAGCAGATCGCCCTTTAGCGCTTCATTCTCCGACGCAGCCAAAGCACCGGCAGCGAGTACTGCGCAGGCGGTAAAGGGCTCCGGAACGAGCGCTCGCGCCAGGCCCTCCGCAACGATCGCGGTCTCGGTCAGCCCCAGCCCCATTCCACCGTAAGTCTCGGGAATCGCAATTCCCAGCCAGCCAAGCTCTCCCATCTGCCGCCATACCGCACGATCGTATTCCTGCGGGTCGCCGCGCAGAGCGCGCACGCGGGCCATGTCGGTCCCCCGCGTGACGAAGTCGGTCACGCTATCTTTCAGCAATGCCGCGTGTTCTGAAGGCATCGAAACCTTGGTTCTTCAAGCGCGGCCCGGATCGGCGGGCGTTCTGCCCTCTGTTCTGCGCAGCCGAAGGATCAGCGCGGAATGTCTTGCGCCAACTGCAGGAAGCTATGGTGGAGTGGAGGAGGATCGAACTCCCGACCTTCGCATTGCGAATTCGAATTCTCCTGTTCTACCTAGTCCTATTAACTTTGAAGCTGCTTGAAATCTCTTTGTTTCCAGCGTATTGTCCGTTCTAATAAGATTCAACGGGCTGGACGCTGTTTGAAACTGCTTTCCTACTAAGCGCCTATTACCTACCCTGCAAGCCGACCGTACTTCAAAAATAGGACGGCTCATGCCCAAACAAAAACTCACCAAGTCCTTCGTCCAGGACCTGCCCCTGACCGATGCGGGTCAGCAGCTCTATTGGGATACCGAGCTGCCGGGCTTTGGGCTGCGGGTCGGGCGCAAGACGAAAGCCTTCTTTGCCGAGGCGAAGGTCAACCGCAAAACCATCCGCTACACCATTGGTATTTTCCCACGATTCATGCCTGAGGGTGCGCGTGACGACGCCAAGGACATCCTGCGGGGCATGGAAAAGGGCGAGGACCCACGGAAGCAAAATCTCGATGTACCGGCGCTCGAGGATGCTTACGAAGCGTTCAAGCAAGCCCGGGAACTCGCTGTCCGTACCCGGTATGACTATGACCGCTACCTGCGGGTCTACTTCCCCGGCTGGCGCACCAAGGCCATCAACGAGATCACCCCGGCCATGGTGGCCAAGCGCCACCTGGAGCTTCAAAAGAGGCATGGCGCGGCACAGGCAAACGCCGGCATGCGTTTTCTGCGCAGCCTCCTTTACTACAGTCAGGCTGAATACGGGGAGACAGTGCTTCCGAGCAACCCGGTCAAGACTCTTGGCGAGAAGCGACAATGGTTTCGCGAAATGCCGCGGCAGAACGTAGTCAAGATGACCGAACTCCCCGCTTGGTTTAAGGCCGTGCTTGCGCTGAAAAACGACAAGATGAGTCAGGATCGGGAGACGGTGCGGGATCTGTTGCTGACCTTTCTGTTTCTGGGTGTGCGGCGCTCAGAAGCCCTGACGCTCAGATGGGAAAACGTCGACCTCAACGGCAAAACGGTGGCTTTCCCGAAAACCAAGAATTACGAGGGGAAAACACTGCCCTTCGGCAGTTATATGGCCAGCGTGCTCCACACGCGATTCTTCGCTGCGGCAGGTTCGCCATTCGTGTTCCCCTCCTCCATCAACCCTCGAAGTCACCTGATCGAGCCGAGGAAAGTGCTGCAGGAGGTGAACAGAACATCCGGTGTCACTCACACGCTCCACGACCTGCGGCGCACGTTCGCCACGTTCCTAGAGTCGCTGGACGTGTCGGTTTATGCCGCCCGCAAACTGATGGGCCACAAAGCGGGTTCAGGCGACGTGATGAGCCGTCATTACGTGGTGACTGACGTCGAGCGCCTGCGGCCTGCAATCGAAAAACTGGAGCAATTCATTCTGAGTGCCGGCCACGTGAAGCCGGCCGCGGAGGTCGTGCCGATTAAAAAGGCGACAAAGAAGTAACTCCGGCGCCGCTGCGGCTCAGCGGCAAAGCGGCGGAACGAAGCGCGTTAACGCCTCGCCCGCCTGACCACAATCGCAACTGTTAAGGAGAAGCGACCATGGCTAAGGCCAATTCTACTAAACCAGCGCCACAATCGATCCCGGACCCAACCACGGACTCGGGACCGGTGCGCACCCCTGCAGAGCTAGCGGATGATTACATTGCGCAGCTCTTGGCAAATCCAAAGGATGAAGATCTAAACCTGTCCAACTATGTAGCAAAGCTCGCCCATGATGAGGATCGGCTCGTCGATTTTGCATACGATGTTCACAGTCGGCTGCAAGAACTGAGCGTGCAGCGGCTCACAGATGTTTCCGGGGGCAAGGGCGACAGATCCGACGAGCACAAGGTCTCTCAGCGGATCTGGGAGGCTCAATCCGTATGCGCACTTCTCGCTGAGTACGCCTCAGCCATGGATACCCAAGGCGAGGAGCTGAACCATGTCGAGAACGCGGCAAGTGCAATCAACACCTTGTTAAAGGAGGCTGGGGAGACGTTTCTCAATCTGACGATTGCCCCCAAGCCCGTGATCGAGGAAGGGGGTGCAGCATGAACAAGGCACTCCTCAGCAACAAGCCGATCGAGAAGGCCGTACCTGCGAATATCCTAGCGATGCGCGACAAGCTGGACTCTGGCAAGGTTCTCTCGACAAAAGAATGCTCCACGCTTCAAAAATGGGCGTACCGGCACATGAAGCCCGAGTTTCAGCTTAAGTGCGCGCGCATTTTGTTTCCGATGGCGGGCATCCTGGACCCGGAACCACCTAATCCGGAAAAGCCGGACGAGGCTCCACACCTGTGGAGCGTGCCGGACTCAAATCCGCTCTTTGCCGGCGGGAACGTGTCTGACGGTCTCGATTCAATGGTGGCCTTCGCCGAGTTCATGCGGAGTGGTATGGAGGACTCAGGCGCGCATGTTGCCCTCGGCGTGCTTTGCGATGCGCTACGCGTGCTACGAACCAGTGTCGAGGGTTACCGTGCTGAATATGAGGCCTGGACCGAGAGCCAGAAGCCGCAAGAAGGGAGGCCAGCATGAGAATCTCAAACCGGGAGAAATCGCTCGCAAGCCCAGTTGTCCGCCCCGTCGTCGGCAAAGCCCCAGAGGTGATCGATCTACAAATCCCGAGCTTCATCAGAAGCCTTAATCGGCATGCAGAGCGGCATGGTTTAGCGACGTCGGTGCGTATCGCTCACCTGCCTGCGGAGTGGAAGTGTTCTGAGTGTGAATGGGCCCGCGGAGATGTTGTGCTGAGCACGTGGAGCGGCACTATCAAACAGCTGCTCGCGACCGGCTTCGTGCGTGAGAGTTATCGATTTCCTACAGGCGGCATTGGTTGGTTCCCCTAGGGACCTCGCGCTGCGATCTACTACCGTGAGAATTCGGCAGTCCAGTCGGTCTGGCGTATATCAACAGGGGAACGAAATCGTGTTCGGCTTCAAACTAGGGCGGGCTCTAAGGCGCGTATCGAGTGCAGCAATCGTTTTTGCTGCAGCACTCTTCATCAATCTCGGTGCGAGCTGCCGGAGCGACGCGACAGTCATGTACAGCTACGTGGGTAATCCATTCACCAGCTTCAGTGACAGCCTGCTCATTCCGGCCTCTTACGCCAGCGGCATGCGTGTTACGGCAACTTTGCTGTTCGAGACAGCGTTAGCTCCGGACATGCCGTTTCATAGCATTACA
>JAQGNH010000245.1 GCA_028291945.1 Betaproteobacteria bacterium | reverse complement strand
CGTCGGCTCGACCCAGCCTCAACAGGAGATCGGCATAGCCGTAGTGGACCTCCGCGAGGCCCGGCGCGATCTCGAGCGCACGAAGGTAGCAATCCTCCGATGGGTCGACCTCGCCTGCGCCCGCCAGCGCGTCCCCGAGACTCAGCCAGGCCGGCGCCCGCGTAGGTGCAAGCTCAACCGCGCGGCGCAGGACAGTGATTGCGTCTCCAAAGCGGCCGCGATCGATTTGTGCCCTGCCGAGCGCGTAGTAGGCGTCTGCGCTCGACTGCGAAAGGTCGATCGCCTGCTCGAGGACGGCGACAGCACCTTCAAGCTTCTTCTGCCGATACAAGACGTAGCCCAATAGATACCGGGGCTGGAACTCTTCCGGCCGGTCGATACACAGCGCTTTCAGCATCGATTCGGCGCTTTCCAACCGGCCTTCATCGAGCAGAGCGGTGGCGCGATCGACGGTGGGTTCTTCGCCATGGCGTGCGCGGCGCGACACAAGGCCGCTGAACATCGACTTCAATATGTCGAACGCCATGAAACTACTCCGCTGACCCCGTGCTGGGTTTGTTGCGCAGGCCTTTCCGGCACAGGCCGCTTGCGCGCCAATCGTGTGGCGCTGCTATCGTAATGTGCAGAGTTGCATTTTAGCGCCGCGACAAGGCAGCCATGATCGCCGGCACTTCGTCCGGGATCTCGCGAGCGAGATAGCCTAGTGGTCCCAAGCGTTCAGCAAGCTTGGCGCCGGCGCGTGCATGTAATGCGACGCCCCACATGCTCGCCTCCTCGAGCGGAGCTCCTCGAGCGACAAGACCAGCGATGATGCCAGAGAGCACGTCTCCCGAGCCCGAGGTCGCGAGACCGACATTCCCGCCTTCGTGTCGCCACACCCGTCCGTCAGGCGCTGCGATATGGGTGATTGCGCCTTTGAGCGCGACGACCGCGTTCCATGCACGCGCCGCATTGAGCGCCGCTTCCTGCGGGTGCGCTGCAACCGTGGCCTTGTCGGCGTCAGTTAGGTGTGCCATTTCGCCTGCGTGCGGCGTCAATAGCACGGGACGCGAAAAAGGTATCACGTTTCGCGGCGTGCACGCGATACCCATCGCCCCGGCGTCAAGGATGATTTCTGTGTTGGTGAACAGGCCGAGCAGGGCCGCCGTCAAGTCGCGGGTCTCGGCATCGTCGGAAAGGCCGGGGCCGATCAGCAGGGCGTCAGTGCGGTCCGCCATGGGCTTCAAGGCATCAAAACCCCTCGCCGCCATGCGGCCGTCCTCGGTCTCCTCGAGCGCGATAACACGCGACTCGAGGACTGCGAACGCCACCGATTGAGCAATGCTCGCCGGCGTCGCAATCGTGACTTTGCCCGCGCCTGCACGCAGCGCTGCGGTCGCAGCAAAAACCGCTGCACCCGGAATTTCCCGCGATCCTGCGACGATGAGTACGCGGCCGCGGTCTTCCTTGTCTCCGTCTCCGGCTGGAAACGGCAGCGGAAAGCGGCGCAGCGATTCGTCGTCGATCTCGATCACGTTATGGGTGACTGGTGGCGTAGCAGCCAGGGGCATCCGGAGCTAAGACTTCGGCGCCGCAGGCACATCGGGGTCGGCGGTAACGGGCGCGCCGGCTTCGAGCAAAGGCGCGACGAAACTGACGAGCTCCGGCACGAGCTTGCCATGCTTGCCGCGGGTCGGGTCGAGTTCATACGAGGTGACGGAGCAGTTCGGAATATCGCCGGCGCGATCGATCGACAGAATCTGCTCTTCGTTCAGGCGTTCGAACAGATACCGAAAACACGTCACGATCACCTGGTGGCCGACGATAAGCACGCGCTCACGACGGTATTCGCGCGTAATGGTATCGATCACGTTGCGCAGCCGCAAAATGACATCGCACCAGCTTTCGCCACCTGGCGGGCGAAAGTAAAACTTTCCGACGTGCGAACGTTGTTCGCTGAGCTCCGGATACTTCTGGACGATGCCGTATTTCGTCAACCGGTCCAGAATACCGAATTCCTTTTCACGCAATCGTTCGTCCGTGTTGAACGTGATCGAGTCCACCGAAAGCCCGGACGTTTCGAGCACGATCAGGGCAGTTTCGCGCGCACGCACATAAGGCGAGCAGAGGATCACCGTCGGACGCTGATCATCGCTCATCTCGCCGAACCAGCGGCCCAGCGCGCGTGCCTGTTCCCTTCCAAGGTCTGAGAGCGGTGTGTCGACGTCCCGGGTCAAGATGTCGATTAGGGGCAGACCCGCTGCTTCGGCCGCATCCCGTGCGACATTGCCGGCGCTTTGCCCATGGCGGACGATCCATATCGTTTGCGGCCATTTTTGGTCCGCCAGATCATGATCGCTGACGCTGTGGTGCATGGACATCGATGAAAAATTACGCCAAGGAGTCAATGGCCGATAGGGCTCTTCCCGGTGCTCCCCAGTGCAAGCATCGGACCTGCCTTTTTGCCATGAGAGTGCTTCCGGCAATCCATCGCGAGCGGAAGTCGCGAGGGACCGCGATCGATAACTTCAGAAGTATTCAGGAGCGCAGGGATCGAGACAACGCGACTAAGACTTAGTGGTCATCACGATTTGCTGCACCGGCGTCAGCCGCGCGAGCAAGGCACCGCCGATTGCGGTCATCGACTCGACTGGCATACCACGCAGTCGTCAGCTTGCGCGTGAATTTAGGGCTGTGCAGAACGATCGATGGAACGCGCGCGCGCGGGACTGGTTTAATGCTCAGCTTATCGGCAAGGGCGAATACGCGGACGTAAAGCCGGGTTCGTTCGAATTCCTGCCCCGTCCCGTGCTCGAGGTCGCGCCGTATTTCGGAAGGGCTCATGTCCAAGCGAGCACCCAGCGCGCGCGCCGCAAGCTCGGTATTGCTGGGCTGCGCCACCGGTTGCCCTTGCTCGTACCGCAGCACATCGCCGTCGAGGTCGAGAGGCGTGCCCGAAGCGAGCGTCACGGCGTTCTGAAAGGCCGCGTTGCGGCTTGCAAATTGTCCTGCGTTGAAGTCGGCGAAACGATAAATGTGCGTGTTGTACGAAGTGGGGTAGTCGAGCAGATGGGCGACGCCAAAGTAGATGCCGCCGCGACGCGTGAATACCTCATGGCGTATCGATCCGGACGCGGGGTAGGGGTAAGTCCGCGATGCCGCGTGCTTCTCCGCAAACGCAACGCTGACTTGCATTGGACCGCCCGTGCGCACAGGGTTGCGATTGGAGAAGAATGTTTTTCCCATCGGAACCTTGCCGATGAAATCGTCATAAAGCTCGCTGAGCTGTCGTTCCGTTTTGACGGTGTCCAGTCGTTCGCTATAGCTCTTGCCATCAGAGGACTGCATCTTGAGCGCGGTCTGAACGACTACCTTGGGCACGCCGATCCGTTCCCTCTGCTTCTCCATCTCCTTCCACGCGATGTCGGACAGGCCTGGCACCGACGGGTCGGCACGAAAGCCCGACTCCTGCTCGGTCACGGCGATCACGGCGCACATGTTCTCTGCGGTTGGCGCAATACGCAGAGCAGTGAAAGCCGAGTAGATCTCCGTCGCCCATTCGGCGCGGTTAGCAACATTCGACGGGATCAGACGTTCGAGCAGTGCGGGCCCCTGCACTGACTTCGCTGGCGGATGAGCGGGAACCCGGGGCGGCTCGTGCGGCCGTGCGGGTTTCGCAGGGGCGGGCGCAGCTGCGCGTACCGGGTCCTCCTGTGATGCGCTTCTGACAGGTGTGTCGATCGCTACGCGGGGCGACGGGTCGGTGGCGCATCCTGCAATCGCGGCGAGGAGCAAGGCCAGCGGCAACAGGCGCGGTGCACGGCCCTCAGAGGTCGTTGCTCTACCGGCTGCGCAGGTGAAAGTCGAATCAGGTCGCATGGAGAGTGGGTGTAGACAGGCCGCAGAAGCCTACCCCGCTTTCCACAAATCCAACTCTGACAATAGTCCCGAGCCGTGATGGCACCGTCAATGGAATGACGAGATATGTCACGTTTCGCCACGCAATCTCTTCTGGTGCGTGGATCGTCTGCGATGAAGCGATTGATGCATGTTGCCCGACTGCTTTTTTGCCTTGACGCGAGTTCAAGCAATGTCTTTCGATGCCGCGCAGCTCGGCAGATGCGCCAAGTGGGACGCGACCGGCATTTATTTAGTCGAGCTCCAACAGCGCCAACCAACGCGTGCAGCAACGAGCACGCTTGCGGCTAATTAGCGGTGCGGGCTTCCGTTGCAGTCACGGCCGCAGCCGGGATGGGGGGATTTTTGGCTTGGGTCACTCGCGTCGCCGCCTCGTCTCCACACCCTTTCGCGTTCAGGGGATCGACGTACGGATTCAATTCGGGCGCGAGATTCTTCAGGATCTGTACCGGCAGGGCGCTCGTGAAGCCGTAGTTCTGAGCCGTCTGCCCCGGAACGTACGCGGTGATCGCACCAAACCAGCGATCTCCGATGAAGAACACGAACGTAGCGGTGCGGCTCACCGCTTTCGACCTGACGAGGTGTCCGCCGGAACCGAAGACCTCGACGCGATTGTCCCCGGTGCCGGTCTTGCCACCCACGGTGATTTCGGTTTTGTCGGCGAGCTTGAACGCGCCTTTGACGCGGCGTGCCGTGCCCGCTTCCACGACGTCGGTGACAGCCTTCTTCAGCGCCGCTGCGACCTCAGGTTTCATGACGCGCTCAGCCTGTTGTGGCGACCGACGCACGATAGTTTCGTAAGGCGTGTTCGCGGCAAAGTGCAGCTCTTCGATTCGCGAGGTCGGCAGGCGCACGCCGCCGTTCACGATGATACCCATCAACTCCGCGAGCGCCGCAGGCCGATCGCCGGACACTCCGATCGCAGTCGCATAGGAGGGCACGAGCGTCCCGAATGGGTAGCCGAGCCGCTTCCAATGTTTGTGTATTTCGGTGAATGCTTCCATTTCGAGCAGCGTGCGTATGCGGCTGTCCTGCGCAGCCTTCGCTTTGCTCTTGAAGAGCCACTCGTAGACCGCCTGACGCTCCGCCCGGCTCGCGTCCATGATCTGGGTCAGAGTAGCTTTGGGTTGTTGGCGCAGGTACGCGACGAGCCACAGCTCCAGCGGGTGGATGCGGGCGAGATAGCCGCGATCCTGCAGACTGAACTGGTTCACGCCGTATTTTCCGTACATCGATGCGAGATCGCCGTCGGAAAAAACGGAGGATGGAAATTCGTCGCGCATGAATTTGGAAAACTCGGCAACGCTCGCGTCCGGCGCGACCGAACGGTATATGACGGCGTAGCGGTGTGGAGAAGGCTTCACATTATCGAGCAGCTCCGGCAGGAGCTCGTCGCGTGCGAGGCCCTGGTACTTGCGATAGAAGTGGCGGATGAAAACGCGGCCTTCGTGATCGGCAAAGCGCGAGAGGTACGCACCGCGTTCGGGATGTTGCGCATCCTGCAGAACGCGCCCGGGATTTTCCGGCGGCCGATAGATGAAATGATATGCAACGTCCCGCATGATGCGTATGAACGAGAGATTGATCGATTCACGCAATGCCTCGCGAACGGACGGCGACTTGCCATCATCTTCGCGCTTGAAGTTCGAGAACGTATGGGCGCCTGCACCGGTGAAGAACGTCTCCCCCGGATTCGCGGAATAGCGGCGTTCCATCGCCTGGTCGAGCATCGCTTCCAGGTTGTGATCCTTATTGTTCGCGAGATAGTCGATCGCCCAGCGTGAAAGTCGGTCGCGCTGATCGATTTCGAGCGCTCGCAACTCTTTCGGACTCATGCCCGAATAGCGCTCGTGCAGGGAGGACATGATTTCGAGATAAGTCGCCAGTGTGCGCAGCTTAGCAGTGGACCCAAGCTCGAGCTTTGCGCCTTCGTTGGTGTCGAATGGCTGCGACGAATTGTCTGTTTGCACGCGCACATAGTTCGCGTCTTTGCCGCGCTCGAACAGGGTAAACGTATACAGCACCGCGCTCGGGTCTGCCGCGCCGAGCAATCGCTCGCCGGAGAGACTCGCGGACTTGAGGTATTCGCGATCCTGAAGCCGCTTGAGCATGGCGGTTACAGCGTCCTGCATCTCTGCGTCGAGCGTGCTGCTGACTTTGACGTCGAGGCGGTCTATATCGTAGAGACGCGGAAGCTCGAGCGTATTGGCCAGTCGGGTGCGTACGGCATTGGCGCCTTTCCAGGAGCGCACATAAGCGCGCGGACCGAGGCCGCCTCGCTGATCTCGGAAGGGCAGCTTGATTTTCAATGCCGCGTCGCGCAATTCAGGTGTGATGACCTCGGCTTGCGCGGCGAGCCGCAGATAGCTATCGGTCAGGGTGGTGAGCGCCTCGCGCCCGGTTCCGAGAAAATACGTCGGCCGCCTCTGGGCGATCAGCAGGCTCAGGATCTGGCGATAGGCGCGCGCCTGCGCGATGAGATCCGGGCCCTGGCCGGCAGCAAGGCGTTGAAGTGCGTCGTTTACCGTGTTGAAGTCGGCGCCGAAGTAGGCCCACAGGCCATCACCCAGGCCGCTGACTTCACCGTACTCCGCGGCCGCTGCGAGCGGAACGGTGTTGATGTACTCGAGGACGATCCGGCGGCGCGCGCCTTCGGTCTCCGGCCCGTCCGAGTAAGCGCGGAGCGTCGCAGAGTACATCTGGCGCAGCTTGTCGAAAACAGAGCCGGTCACGCCCAGCGGCGAGTGCCGGTATTTTTCGATTTGCGTAGCGAGCGTGCTGCCGCCGGGTGCGTCGTACTCGCGGTCGACGATTTTCATGAACTGGGCCGAAACAGCCAGGCCCAGACGTGACCATTCGACGGCCGGGTTCCGAGTCGGGTATGTCGCGTCGAGGAGCTCGCGGTTCTCGATGAAGAGCAGGGTCTTGACGACGTGAGGCGGCACTGCGTCAAAGTCCTTGTACACGCGTTCGGGATAACCGAAGTTGAAGAGCGTCTGTGCCCGGCAATCGAGCACTTGCAGTCCGGCCTGGTTTTTTTCGTCGTATGGAGGGGCGTACCCGGCTTCTATCAGCTTGGAGAGTCTATTGGTGACCCGGGCCTGCGACTCGATCTCGTAGCCTCTGGCCTGCAGCCGTTTGACCAATTTGGGCAGTTCGCTGTAACCGAGCCGCAGGTCGTAGGGCCCGGTTTGCGGGAAGCGGATGGAATCGCTGGGGCCGGGCTCGACGGCGAATTTCATGTCGCGTGCAACGCCTGAAAAATAGCGCGCCTGCAGACGCGAAGCCTGAAACTCGGTATACGCCGCGTAGAACGCAACCAGGATACCGAGGACAATCAGAACCGCGTAGAAGAATTTTGAACCGCGGGGCGGGGATGACTCGGGGCGCGCCGGGGGCGGTGGCGCGTGCAGCTCGGACATTCGGGGGCTTGCCTCGTTGTTCGAATTTCTAAAGTTCAATTCTACAGATTGCGTTCCGCAGGGACAGTGAATCTTTGACGTTTGATGGAGTTGCGACTTCGCGCGTTGCGCAAAGACAACGCTGACGCATCAGGTAAGATGCTCTACCCCGAAACTCCATGACGCCCGTTCCATGACGACATTGGTCGAACAGTTGAGCCGGTATGCCACCTCGGTGCGGTACGAAGATCTGCCCAGTGAAGTCGTCCATCAGGCGAAGCGGCTGATCATCGACACCGTGGGTTGCGGCCTGGGAGGCTATGGGAGCGCGCCTGCCCGCATTGCGCGGGACATGGCGGGCACGGTCCGCAGCAGCGAAGGGGTGTCCCTGATCGGAGGCGGGGAGCGCACGAGCCTGGACCTCGCGACCTTCGCGAATGGCGTCATGATCCGGTTTCTCGATTTCAACGACGGCTATACGAGCACGGGCGAGTCCGGCCACCCGGGCGACAGCATCGCTGCTGTCTTGACTACCGCGGAACTAAGGCGCCGCAACGGCCGGGACGCGATCGCTGCCACCGTGCTCGCATACGAAGTCTTCTGCCGCGTTTGCGATGCGGTCGATCTGAAGCCACTCGGTTTTGACCACGCGACGGTCCGGGGTATGGCGAGCACGGTCGCCGCGGCACGCTTGCTGGGCCTCGGCGAGGCGCAAATCGTTCAGGCGTTCAACCTCGGCATTGCGCCCAACGTAAGCCCTGTACCAGACACGCATTGGCAATGTTTCAATGTGGAAAGGGTGCGCCTACGCCAATGCAAGCCGCAATGCGGTGTTTGCCGCCATGCTCGCGGCGCGGGGAATGACCGGCCCGTCGCCCATTTTCGAAGGCGTGGGCGGGTATTTCAAAGCCGTGACTCGTAAGCCATTCGAACTGGCTGCGCTCGGCGGCGGCGAGCACTCCTACAAGATCATGGAATGCAGCATGAAGCGCTTTCTGCTCGGTCAGTACTCCCAGACTGTGGTGGAAGCTGCGCTGAAACTGAAGGATAAGGTGGCGTCACCTGGGGATATCGCGGAGGTACGCATCGAAACCGTCACGACCGCGATTCGACTGATGGCGGGCGATATCGACAAATGGGAGCCCCGCACGCGCGAATCGGCCGACCACAGCATGCCGTACACGGTCGCGATAGCGCTGATCCATGGCGAGATCGAGGAGAAGCACTTCGAAGATGTCTATTTGCGTGATCCCAGAATTCTCGAGCTTACGCGGCGCGTCAAAGCCAAGGCGACTGAAGAAGCGGATCGGCGCATGCCCGAGGCGATGCTGTGCAGGACGGAACTTGTCACGACCTCGGGTGCCAGCTACACCGCGGTGGTGGAACACCATAAAGGCCATTGGAAAAACCTCATGACGGATAGTCAGGTGGAAGCCAAGTTCCGCAAGCTCGCGACCGGCGTGCTCAACGCGGGCCAAACCGATCGCCTGCTCGAAACGCTGTGGCGGCTCGTGGACTTGAAGGATGCAGGGGACGTGGTAAGGCTAACGCAGGCGATCTGAGGCGCTCGACAATGATGATGAAAGAGAACATGAATGCTGAGGCGTTTGCGGCGCGTGAGCAGACCGGAAAGGCTCAAGGTGAGAAAACTCGCCGGCCCCGCGTGGCTGCGGCGCTGTTGTTGCTGGTCGGCTGCCTGGCGGGTGCGCCTGCTCACGCTGCAAGCGGCAGCTATCCCAGTCGGCCCGTGCGCGTGCTCGTGCCGTTCGCACCGGGCGGCGGCGCAGATACGCTTGGGCGCATCATCACGCCCAAGCTCACCGAAGGCATGGGCCAGCAGTGGGTCGTCGACAACCGCGGCGGTGCTGGCGGCAACATCGCGGCCGAGACCGTCGCACGCGCGGCGCCGGACGGCTATACGGTTTTCATGGGGTTCAGCACGGTACTCACCGTGAACCCGAGTCTCTACAAGCTCGCTTTCGACATGGAAAAAGATCTGCAGCCCGTCACGTTGCTCGCGACTGCACAATACATTCTGGTGCTCAATCCCAGTGTTCAGGCTGCTAGCGTGAAGGAGCTGGTCGCGCTGGCGAAACAGAAGCCGAACTCGCTCAACTTTGCCTCGGCCGGCGTGGGCAGCCCGCTACACCTCGCGGGTGAGCTCTTTCAGCGCCGGGCTGGTGTTCAGATGGTCCACATTCCCTATAAAGGCGGCGGGCCTGCGGCTGCCGCAGTACTGGCGGGGGAAGCGCAGGTGCTTTTCGGCAGCGTTGCTTCATCCATGCCGCACGTGAAATCAGGCAGGTTGAAAGCGCTGGCGACTACCGGTCTTAAGCGCTCTAAAGTCGCGCTTGATTTACCGACGATGGCGGAGAGCGGGTTTCCCGGATTTGACGTGACCACGTGGTATTCCTTCATGGTGCCTGCCGGCACATCGGCGGCGATCATCAGCCGCATCCATGACGAGGCGGCCAAAGCCCTTCAGCGTCCGGACGTTCAGCAGGTCATGGCCGGGCAGGGGCTTGAAGCCGAGACGAGCACGCCGCAGGAGCTCGCCGCCCGCATCAGGTCGGAAACCAAAACCTGGGCTGAAGTCATCAAAGCAGCAGGAATCAAAGCGGAGTGAGGCTACGATCGACAGTCGTGAGGGTGCCGGGCCATCGGCCAGTCCCATGTGAGCACGTGCGGGACTGAGGGCTGGAGTCGGAACGAATGCTGACGCCTGGCCATCCTGCCGCGTACGTAGTGCAGCACCCGCTTGCCTTCGTTCTGCGAGTAATCAAGGCGTTTCAGGCGAGTCAGGGGCTGTTGCTGGCCGGCGCGGTCGCGTACTACACGCTGCTATCGCTCGTGCCGCTCCTGATCCTGATCGTCATTGCACTGTCTCATGTAGTCGATCAGGCGGAGTTGCTGTTGACGCTTGGCCGTTATCTCGAGTGGCTGGTGCCCGGACAATCCAAGGCGCTCGTGCAGGAACTGTCGAGCTTTCTCGCCAATCGCGATGTTCTCGGCTGGGTTTTGCTCATTACGATGATCTTCTTCAGCTCGCTCGCCTTCGCCGTGCTCGAGAAAGCGATGGCCGCGATTTTTCTTCACCGCTTCACGGTCCGCCACCGCAGCTTTCTGGTATCTGCGCTGCTGCCGTATTTTTACATCCTGTTCCTCGGAGTCGGCCTGTTAATTATCACGCTGGTGGCGGCCGGCTTGCAGGCAGTCGGACTGGAAAGCGTCGCGCTTTTTGGCCACAGCTGGTCGCTGAGCGGCGTTTCCGGCGTGCTCCTTTATTTGCTTGGCATGGCTGGGGAGATATTCGTGCTGACCTCCATCTATCTGGTAATGCCGGTCGGCCGGCCGACACTGCGGCACGCGCTACTCGGTGCCGTTACCGCGGCAGTGCTGTGGGAACTCACGCGGCACGTGCTCGTGTGGTATTTCGCGACCCTGTCGCAAGTCAGCGTCGTCTACGGCTCATTGACGACTTCGATCGTCGTGTTGTTCAGCCTCGAAATCGGGGCGACGGCGCTCTTGCTCGGCGCTCAGGTGATTTCCGAGTACGAGCGCATCGGTAAAGGCGACGCGAAGGTCAGCGCCAAACCCCTGCGCCCGACGTGAGCTCAGCGAGAGGGCCAGTGCCACGCCGGCAGGTCGGTTTCGTCCACGTTTGCGAGCCTGGTTTCGCCGAAGTGTTTTTCCAGTACGATCGAGTGGCAGTCGCGCTCCTGCTCCAGCGCGGCGATGAGCCGTGAAGCGTGAGAGACGACGAGCACCTGAGAGCGATCGGCCGCGCGTCCAATCAGACGGCCGAGAGCGGGCAGCAGATCCGGATGCAGACTGGTCTCCGGTTCGTTGAGGACGAGCAGACCTGGGGGGCGGGGCGTATGGAGCGCTGCGATCCATAGAAGGTACCGCAATGTGCCATCCGAGAGCTCCGCGGCTTTGAGGGGTCGCACCAGGCCGTGCTGACTGATCTCGATTTCGAAACGCCCCTCCGCATGTTTCACCGAAAGTGCAGTTCCCGGAAAGGCATCATCGACCGACTGCCTGAGTGATTCTGGATCGCCGATTTCGATGATGGTCTGTACTGCTGCAGCGAGATCGGAACCCTCATTGCTCAGCACGGGTGTATGGGTCCCGATCTGGGGCAGTCTTGCGGGTGCCTCCAGATCCGAGCGGAACTGGTCGTAAAAGCGCCATGCGCGCATCTGCTCCCTCAGAGTCACCATCTCCGGGGTGTTCCGCGGATCCGCGCACTGCGTCATCATGCTGTCGAAGGAGGGCAGGTGCTGCGTTATGGTGTTCCACTCGCCATCGTCTCCGCGCGTGCGTGCGAGCGCGCTGCGGCGCTCGACAAGGAGCGATGCCGGACGCAGGATCGCGCCGTTCCAGACGCACTCGCGTTTGATCTCCGGGTCGTGTGCGAACGCAGATCGCGATGGTGTAGGAAGACCGAGGTCAATCGCGTAACCGAATTCGTCGCTCGCAAAACCGAGCCTCAAGCTGACGGGTGTTTTTCGTGTCGTGCCCTGCACCG
>JAQGNH010000230.1 GCA_028291945.1 Betaproteobacteria bacterium | reverse complement strand
GCGATCGGCAGAGCGCCAAAGGAGGGGGAGGTTACGGAGGGGAACCTGGGTTCGCCTCTGTTCGTTACACGGCCGAAAGGGCTGCCGCCGGCAGCCGAAGGATGGGAGGTTACGGAGGGAAAACTAGGTTTCCCTCTGTTCGTGTACCGGCCCGCCTCGCGGTGCGAGGGGAACCTGGGTTCCCCTCTGTTCGTAATAGTCTTCCGAAGGAAGAATAGCCCGTTACGCGGGCTATTCTTCCTCGACCCACGGAACGTCTGGCACTTCGGCAAATGCGCGACGCAGGCCCGCGGACCACGTATCGCTGATCTTGGAAAAATACGCGTCGCGGTAATTTCGGAAGCGCCGTCGCAGCGTAACGCGACATGCGTCGCGCTCGTAGGCCAGCAGATCGATGGGTAAACCTACCGTCAGGTTGGAACGCATCGTCGAATCGAACGAGACCAGTATCGCCTTGGCGACTTCCTTGAGCGGCGTCTCGTAGCGCACGACGCGGTCTATGATCGGTTTGCCGTATTTCGTTTCGCCAATCTGAAAGAAGTTGGTGTCCTTGCCCGCTTCGATGAAGTTGCCTTCGGGATAGATGCGAAAAAGGCGCGGCGTGTGGTGGTCGATCTGACCGCCGACAATGAAGCTGCAATCGATGTCGACGCCGTGCTCGCGCACCTCGCGTTCTCTGTCCACGATCTCGCGCAGTGTGCGCCCGACGAGCTCCGCGATGTCGTACATCTTGCTGACACCGAGCACCCCGTCCGGCATCGGGTTTCCATTCTCGTCCTTGGACCTCATCTTGAGCAGCGAGATGACGCTCTGCGTCGTCGCGAGATTGCCCGAGGAGAGAACGACGACCACGCGCTCTCCGACGCGTTCCCAACACATCATCTTGCTGAAAGTGGCGATGTTGTCAGCGCCGGCGCTCGTGCGCGAGTCGGACGCAAAAACAATCCCTTCCTCGACGAGGGCTGCTACGCAGTAAGTCATTGGTTAGAGCGATGAACCGGAATGGTGCATCGATGTTACCCCATCCGGTCAGGCTCAGCTACTGATCGACGCCGACCAGCGCGCTCGCGATCATTTGCTCCTCCCCGCCGCCGCTGCGAATCCCGCGGACGGGAGAGGCCTCGAGGTAATCGGCACCGATCGCGAGCCGTATGTGGTGCTCGCCGGCGGGACGCCCGTTCGTCACGTCAAAGCTGCGCCAGCGGTCCACCACCCACGCTTGAGCCCAGGCATGGCTTGCCACCACAGCTTCGTCGCCCCCCGTCGAATAAAGATAGCCGCTCACGTAGCGCGATGGAATCCCCAGGTGACGGCAGCTTGCTATGAACACGTGCGCGTGATCCTGGCACACGCCGTTGCCGTGTTCGAACGCCTCGGCCGCTGTCGAATGCACGGCGGTGATACCGGACTGAAATGGAAGCTTCTCAAGGACACCCGCGGCAAGATCGCGCAATCCGGACAGCGTCCCGGCGCGACGACGATAGCGTTCGGCGAAATCGACGATGGGGCCATCCGCTCGCGTCAGCGCGGTGGGGCGCAAAAACACGAGCGGCGACAGCTTGATCTCGTCCGGATCGTCATCGATCGACGAAGACGTTTCCACGATGCCACTCGATCGAATGACTATTTCATTGATCGGGCGAATGATGGTGAGCACGTGCAGGATGTTGCCGTAGCCATCACGTAATTCGAGCGGCGTGGCCGGCGTGTCCAGGCGCCATTGGATGACGCGCTGGCGTGCTGTCGTCCGCGGAACGACGCGCAAGTACTGCGTGCTGTAGCGAACGGGCGCCTGATAGACGTAGCGCGTCGTATGATCGATCGATATTCTCATAGCGCTCCCAGATACGCGCGTTGAATTCGCTGCCCGAGCTCGTGGATATCCTCGAGAAACTCGGTCAGGTATTCATGCAGACCACCGCGAAAGATTTCCTCAATGTCGCCGTGCACCAGCCGCGCCTGCAACTCAGCGGAAAGACGCTTGGCGGCATGGTCATTCTGCCCGTCCACTCGGGCGAGCGCCTGGTCGATCTGCTCGAGACAGGCGGCGAGCGAACGCGGCATGCGGCGATCCAGAATCAGCAGCTCGGCTACGTTGATGGGATAGATCTGGTCACGATAGATGGTGCGATAGGTTTCGAAGCTCGAGACCGATTTCAGCAGCGCCGCCCACTGGTAGTAATCGAGAGCTCCACCGACATCCTCGACGCGCGGCAACAGAATGTGGTACTTCACGTCGAGAATGCGCGCGGTCGCGTCGGCTCGCTCGAGAAAGGTACCGAGCCGCGAGAAGTGAAAAGCTTCCCCGCGCATGATCGTTCCGTAAGTTACGCCCCGAAACAAATGGGACCGTTCCTTCACCCAGTCGAAAAAGCGCGTCGCATCGGGACCTGCGGAGGATTCTCGCCGAAACGAACGCATTTCGAGCCACGTGGCATTGAGCGTTTCCCACATTTCCGAAGTGATCTGCCAGCGCACTTCGTGTGCGTTGTCGCGTGCGGCCTTGATGCAGGTATAGATGCTGGATTCGTTGTCCGCATCGAACGCCATGAAATCCGTGAGCGCAGGCAGCGACAGCTGTTCGTGAAGCGCGTAGTAATTTTTCGTCGAACCTGTGATCGTCAGCGGCGCGAGCAGATTCTGCTCCTGGGTTTCAGGCGTGCTGCACAGCACGACGTTCGACATGACGCCGAGAATGCGCGCCATGTTCTCTGCGCGCTCCATGAAGCGCGACATCCAGAAGACACGGTCCCCGACGCGTGACAGCATCAGCGGCTTACCTGCGTTTCATGCATCAGGCGATTACCCAGGTGTCCTTCGTACCACCGCCCTGCGAGGAATTGACCACGAGCGAGCCCTCAGTCAATGCAACGCGCGTGAGACCGCCAGGGACGAGCTTGCACTCACGCCCGCACAACACGAAGGGCCTCAGATCCAGATGGCGCGGCGCAATGCCTTTTTCGACGAAGGTCGGACACGTCGAAAGCGCGAGTGTCGGTTGCGCGATGTAGTTGGCAGGATTGTTGCGTATACGCTCGCGAAACGCCTCGATCTCCGCACGCGTCGCCGCGGGGCCCACGAGCATGCCGTAGCCGCCGGAGCCTTGCACTTCTTTGACGACCAGCTCCGGCAGATGATCGAGCGCGTAACGCAGGTCTTCCGGTTTACGCAGCTGCCATGTCGGAACGTTGCGCAGTATGGGCTCTTCTCCAAGATAGAACCGGATCATCTCGGGTACGTAAGGATACGTCGACTTGTCGTCGGCGACGCCCGTTCCGAGCGCATTGGCAATCGCGACATTGCCTGCGCGGTACACGGCCAGGAGTCCCGGCACACCGAGCATCGAGTCAGGACGGAACGCAAGGGGGTCTAGATAAGGGTCATCGATGCGTCGATAGATGACGTCGACGCGTTGATGGCCGCTCGTCGCGTGCATGTAGATCTGCGCGTCTTTGACGAACAGGTCGACCGCCTCGACGAGCTCCACGCCCATCTGCTGCGCGAGAAACGCGTGCTCGAAATAGGCGCTGTTGTATTGCCCCGGAGTCAGTACGACGACGATCGGGTCTCGCACGCCGCGCGGGGCCGAGGCGCGCAATGCTTCGAGCAGCAGCTGAGGGTAATGCTCAACGGGACGCACGTTGTAGAGCTGAAAGAGCTCTGGAAAGAGTCGCATCATCATGCGGCGGTTTTCGAGCATGTAGGAGACGCCTGAGGGCGTGCGCAGATTGTCCTCGAGGACGTAGTACTCACCGTCGCCGTCGCGCACGATATCGATCCCCGTGACGTGGCAGTACACGTCGTTCGGCAGGTCGAGACCGATCATCGACACCTGAAACGCCTCGTGCGTCAGGACATGCTCCGCCGCGATCACACCCGCGCGAAGGATGTCCTGCCCGTGGTAGATATCGTGCAGGAAGCGATTAAGGGCGGTGACGCGCTGCCTGAGTCCGTTTTCGAGCAGCGTCCATTCGGACTGCGGGATGATGCGCGGGATCGTGTCAAAGGGAATGAGCCGTTCGGCGCCCTGCTCATCTCCATATACAGCGAAGGTGATGCCGACGCGGTGGAAAAGCAGGTCCGCTTCGCGCCGTTTCTCCTCGACTACGTTGGGCGGCATCGATTCGAGCCAGCGCGCTAACGCAGAATAATGGCTGCGGGCCTCACTTTTTGCCTGGTACATCTCGTCGTACATCTACCTGCCTCTCGTGCATGCACTCATTGGCAAGCTGCGGTTTGAGCAAAGCCTATGCCATTCGCGAAGTGTGCCATGGGCTGCACGAGCCCTCTGGTCCGTACCGCGCTGAGCACTGTTCCGGTGCACGGCAGCACCATTTTGCGAGTCTATGTTACGCATGATCGTCGGTTCGTGCGTGAGCTTCAGGTGGCCATCGTGTGGCTAGATATACGCTACCATTCGGCGCACGTGCAAGTCGTCTCTGCCATGCAGCGCCCGCAAACAACCCTTCTCGAACACCAGGACCTCCTCTCACACTGCCGCCGCTGTCCGCGCATGCAAAGCGTTCCCGTAATCGGCAATCCGGTCGTGTCGGGAGTGCTGCTCGTAGGACAGGCGCCGGGACCGCGGGAAGCGGCGCTGGGTCGCCCGTTCGCGTGGACGGCAGGCAAGATGTTGTTCAAGTGGTTCGGCGAAATCGGGATCGATGAAGAAGCATTTCGCGGCCGCGTGTATATGGCAGCCGTGTGCCGCTGCTTTCCAGGGAAGCGCCCGGCCGGCGGCGATCGAGTGCCTGATCCGGATGAAGTTGCAAATTGCTCCTCCTGGCTCGATGCGGAGATCGCAATCAACAAACCGAAGCTCGTAATACCCGTCGGAAAGCTCGCGATCCAGCAGTTCATGCCAGTCGACAAGCTCGACGCTGTGGTGGGTCAGCTGCACAAAGGCAAACGCAATGGCGTGACGTTCGATCTGGCGCCGCTGCCGCATCCGTCAGGCGCTTCGACGTGGCAGCATGTGCAGCCTGGAAAAACACTGCTGCCGCGGGCGCTCAATCTCATCGCGTCGCACCCGGCGTGGAAAGCAATTACCACGAAGGACACAAAGGACACGAAGGAAAGCCGAACCAAAAACGAAACACGCTAAACATATATCCGGGTTCATCACCTGGTGCGGCCTAGGCCGAAAGAAGGCGGCCACCGATGATGCAATTGAAGTTGAATTCCTTTGTGTCCTTCGTGTCCTTCGTGGTGAATGGCTTTGCGCTCTTTGGGCAGCGTGCATTCGCCGGTATACACTTTGGCGGAGCATTCAAGCGGGAGCGCCCGCGCTAAGATCAAACTTCGAGGGAGAAATAGATGACACTCAGCACGGTATGGCGCGCTCTATGCGCTACGTTGGTCGGCGCTTCGGCTTGCGCTGTCGTTTCTGCAAACGCCGCTGAATATCCCGCACGTCCAATTCGCTACGTCGTCGCGTTCGCTCCCGGGGGCATCAACGACATCCTTGCCCGCGTCGTAGGCGAGAAGCTCAGTGTTGCGTGGGGACAGACGGTGATCGTCGACAACCGCCCCGGCGCCGGCGGAAACGTGGGCGCCGAAATCGTGGCGCGAGCGCCCGCGGATGGTCATACGATACTCAACATCAGTACTGCGCACGCGATCTCGCAAACGCTTTATCCGAAGCTCAACTACGACCTGCTCAAAGACCTCTCGCCCGTCGTACTACTCGGCGGCTCGCCTCTGATCATGGCGATTCACCCAAGCATACCGGCGAAGAACGTCGCTGAGTTCGTCAGCTGGGGAAAGACCAATCACATCCGCTATGCGTCCGGCGGTGTGGGCGTGATCAGTCATCTTTCAATGGAGATGTTCAAGCAGGCTGCGAAAATTCCAGGAACTCATGTTCCTTACAAGGGGGCTGGTCCGGGCATGGTCGACCTGATGGCAGGGCAGGTGCAGGTGATGGTCAACGCAATCCCTGAGCTCTATCCGTTCGCAAAAGGTGGGAAGTTGCGTGTGCTCGGGATCATGGCAGATAAGCGCCACCCTTTCATGCCCGACGTGCCGACGTTTCCAGAGCAGGGTTACAAAGACTTCGTCATGAGCAACTGGGTGGGTATCGTTGCGCCGGCGAACACGCCGAAAAATGTCATCGACAAGCTTGCGGCACAGGTGACGAAAAGCATCAAGGAGCCGGATGTGATGGAGAAGCTGACGGCTCAGGGGTTCGATCCGTTTGGGGGAACGCCGGAGGAATTCGGAAAGCTGGTGCGTTCGGAGACGGCGCGCTTCGGCAAGGCGGTCAAAGAGTCCGGTGCTAAAGCTGAATAGCATTCACCGCAAAGGACACGAAGGAAACCTAAAAGCAGAACATTCGAATCGATGGTGCATGCTCGCTAATGATCGACTCTCTTCCGGCCAAAGGCAGTAACTTCAAAGCCTTTAACCAAGCTGCTCAAAAAGAACCCAAGGACACAAAAGAACCCCTGAAAAACAGTATTCGAACCATAGTCGTCCAATCATCGGCTTTCCACGAGCGCAACGTAAATTTAAAAGCCGTTTACCAGGCGCTTGATACCATCTCGCAGATGCACTATGTGGAAATTAATCAACAACCCAATTCGGTACCCGCCCAGCTTGAGATAGCTGAGCAGTTGGGCATCGTGCAATGGGACAATTTTGTCGACGGCTTTTAGTTCGACGACCACGCGATCCTCCACGACAAGGTCTAGGCGATAGCCCACGTCAAGAACTACGTCGGCGTAATGAACGGGAAGAGCGACCTGCTTTCGAATGCGCAGCTTGCGTCGCAACAGTTCGTATTCCAGGCAGTCTGATACGCGCTTTCCAGCAGACCTGGTCCTAGCGCGCTATGCACCTTTATTGCCGCGTCGACCACCTCCCTGGCTGCATCCTCTTCCTGCATGCACTCTCCTGCCGCACGCACCTTCTGCCGTATTGCTTGTATAACGCGCCCTTAGTCGCTCTGTTGACGTTGCGACTCGCTCGTGAGCGCAGGGGGTGTATTTTGATTTCCTTCGTGTCCTTTGTGTCCTTTGTGGTAATAGCTTTTTACTTCGGCTCGAGTCGTGCGAGAACGCCCCGTCGCTCATCAGTCAAGAGATAGACGAACCCATCCGGCCCAACCCGCACGTCGCGTATCCGCCCGATCGCGCCCTTGATGAGGCGCTCTTCTTTGGTCACCTTCTCACCGTCGAGCTCGACCCGTACCAGCATCTCGTCCTTCAGCGAGCCGACGAGCATATTGCCGCGCCAGTTTGGAAACCTGTCGCCTTCATAGAAGGCCATCCCCGATGGGGCAATGGAAGGCACCCAATAGTAGAGCGGCTGTTCCATACCCGCCTTCTGCGTTCCTTCGCCTATCTTCGTGCGGCTTCCATAATTCACGCCGTACGTGATCACAGGCCAGCCGTAATTACGTCCAGGCCGAATGATGTTGATCTCATCTCCGCCTTGCGGACCATGCTCGTGCGTCCACAGCTCGCCTGTTTTCGGGTGCCGCGCCGCACCCTGAATATTGCGATGCCCTTTCGTGAATATCTCTGCCTTTGCGCCGTTTGTGTTTACGAATGGATTATCTTTCGGAATGCTGCCGTCGTCATTCAACCTGATGACGGATCCCGCATCATCGTCGAGGCGCTGCGCACGCTGCATGCGGCCGAAATCGCCTAGGGTAATGAACACGTGCCCGTCGCGGTCGAACACAATTCGACCTCCGAACTGCACATCATCGCGCGTCTTAGGGAGGGCGCGAAATAGTAGCTGCTGGTCTACTAGCCGATGTCCATCGAGCTTCGCACGCATGAGCTCCGTGCCATGACCGCCTTCACCTGGGCCGCTATAGGAGATGTATATCCATCCGTTGTCTTTGTAATTCGGGTGCAACGCGACATCGAACAGACCGCCTTGCCCCCGCACGACGATTTCCGGCAAGCCTTCCACGACTTGTGGATCGAGCCTGAAATTCTTGCCGACGATGCGCAGCCGCCCTGCGCGTTCGGTGACCAGCATCCGCCCGTCGGGCAACCACGCGA
>JAQGNH010000220.1 GCA_028291945.1 Betaproteobacteria bacterium | reverse complement strand
TCCCATTCCGAACAGGGCCGTGAAACGACTCAGCGCCGATGATAGTGCGGACTACCCGTGCGAAAGTAGGACATCGTCAGGCACCCATAAACGGAAACGCCCGATCTCGAAAGAGGTCGGGCGTTTTCGTTTACGGTGTTCTTGCGCGTCCTGCTTTCGGTATTTCGGTATGACAATCGCCGCGAATGTCCTCGTTACCGGCGGCCGATTGGGCCGACGCTAACTTTGCGCGCGAGGAGTACGGTGCGGACCAGCGACCCGTTCCGTCGCGCTCCCGCTCTGTTAACCAGCTACGCCGTTCACCTCCGCATTCCCCGCGCGTTGATACCCTCATGGTTCGCGCTTCCCTAAAACCTTCACCATTTCTCGCCGCTGTTTTGGCAAGCGTCCATAGCGCTGCCGGCGCGAGTCTTATTCGGCTCGACATCGCTCCCGGCATAAAGCTGACGATCGCCGCCGGCAATCATGTTGAGCTTCGCCCATGCGCTTTGGCGTTACGTTCTGCTCAAGTCGCGTCGCTCGATCGTCGCCATCGAATTGGCCGACTGTGAGAACGTGGCCGTTCAAACGAAGGATGGGGTATGGCGTAGTGGCCGCGTTCTCGGCACCAGTTATATCTCCCCGATGCTCACGGTCATCAACCTGCGGGAGGCGGAGCACAAGCTTGCGCAGCACGTCATCATCGTGCCACACAACATCGATCCGGAAGATTTCAGAAAGCTGAGAGTAATTCTTCGCTGGTCTCGTCCAAGGAGCGGGCTCAGCGATTCACAGGTGAGGAAACGCTTCGCTTAATGTGCGTTTTTCTGTTTACTCAGCTGAGCGAGGAGATTGGCAACCGTAGTCGGTCTTCCAACGTCGTAGCCTTGCGCCTGATCGCAGCCGAGATCGGTCAGAGCTTCCAGTATGGCCTGGCTCTCAACGCCTTCGGCGACGACTTTGAGGTCGAGATTGTGAGCCAACTCAATCAGGGAGCGGACGATTTTGGCGTTCTGCGGCGCCTCCAGCATTGCCTTCACGAATGAAAGGTCGATCTTCAACTCGTCCAGTGGCAACTGTGCAAGGTATTGCATCGAAGAATATCCCGTCCCGAAGTCATCGACTGACAATCTCACGCCCAGCGCCTTCAGCTGTCGCAATGCTTCATGTGCAGCCGTCTTATCGACCATCATGGCCGTTTCGGTGATCTCGATGATGATGCTGTGACCCTTGACGTTCCACGTGCGCAGCGCGCGGTCGACGTAAAACGGCAAATCCGTTTCGCGTAAGTTGGACGGCGAGATATTGATGCTGACGGTAAAGTCGGGATCGATCTTCTGGAATTCGTGGCAGCTTTGAATGGCACTCGTGATGACCCACATCGTAAGCTGATCGATAAGACCGGCCGATTCCGCAGTTTTTATTGCAATGTTTGCCGGCACAGGGCCCAGAACGTCGTCGTGCCAGCGTAGCAATGCTTCGGCTCCACCTACGCGCCCCGTACGAATATCCAGCTGGGGTTGGAAGTGCATCGTCAGGTTGTTCTGATCGATAGCCGCGCGCAAACGATTCTCGTATTCGAGTTGATCGATTCCTCCGCTGTCCCCCGCCGGCGGCGTGTAGAGCCAGATTCGATCCCGGTGGTTGCGTGCAACGTGCAACGCATGTTTCGCCCGCTGCAGGAGCCCGCTTGCATCGCTCGCCTGTTCGGGAAACATGGCGATTCCTACTGCGGCGTCCGGCGTTACCGATCTGCCGCTGAAGCTCATGGCGGGCGCAAGTAAGCTCATCACGCGGTTTGCCGCAAGCATTGCGATGCCTTCGGATGATGCGGGCCGCAGCACGCAGGCAAATTCGTCCCGCGATAGTGGATCGAGCAAATCGCGACGTCGCAAGGCTTTGGATCTCAGCAGCAGAGCGACATTGCCCGACATGCGATCACCCGCATCGAACCCATGCAAAGCATCGATGCGGTCGATTGCCGCAGCATGCACGAGCAGTAAACCGATCGATTCTCCGGTGCGGCGAGCGTCGTCCAGCGAGTCCTGCAACCGCTCGACGACCGGATTTACGTCATCGAGGTTCTGCGCTGCGCTCGCGTGGGGAACCGTCATAGCATGCGATCACAGAAAGAATTCGTTGGGATCGATCGGCAACTTGTCTTTTGGCAGTGTGCGGCGTATTCGGTAAGTCTCGTCGCCAGCGGCTTTCGGCTCCTTGACCAGATCGAGGATCAGCTGAGGGTGCAAAGGCTTCCAGTCCTTGTCGAGTATGACCATCACTCTCGGCTGCAGGCGACGCACAAGATTCTGGGCGATGACGATGCCGACTTCGCCTGTATTCAGTTCCACCGCGCTGCCCACGGGATAGATGCCGATGCATTGGATGAACTGCTCCACCAGCGCCTCGTGAAAGAGTGTCGTGCGCAGCTTGTGCATGAGGCTGAGCGCGTTCGAAGGTGAGGCTTGCGCTGCGTATGGGCGTGCAGACGTCAGTGCTGAGAAACTGTCGACCAATGCAGCCACCGCGCCGTCGATGGAAATATTTTCCCCTAGGAGTCCATTAGGGTAGCCGCTGCCGTCATGGCGTTCGTGGTGCAGCGCTACGATATCCTCCACCCCGCGGGGCAAGCCTTGCGCAGCGCGCACGAGCTCGACCGAATGCTGCACGTGCCCTTTGACGAGCTCGTACTCGTCAGGGCTGAGCATGTCTTTCTTTTTCAGCACCGAGTCGGGAAGCTTCGTCTTGCCCACGTCGAGCAGCATGCCGGCCAGACCCAACACCTCCAGCCGCTCCTTGGAAAACTGCAGAAAGCGGCCAAACGTGATCATCAGAATCGATGTGTCCATTGCGCGGCCGAGCTCGTAGGTGCCTTTCTGACGGAGCGTATTCAGCAACATCATCGCATCGGGATTGCGCTGGATACTTTCAGTCATGCTCGCGACGGCGCTGGTCAACTTTTGCGAATCGATCTCGCCTTCCGCATTCAGGTTCTCGAGCGCGTGCGTGATCGCTTCTTCACAGGACTTGTAGATCTCGCGAGCAACGACGACTTCCTTCTCGACTGGCGTGACTTCAGCATAAATCGTGGAACCACGGACGGGTTCCTGAACGACCACAACCGGCTTACGCTTCGGCAGTGGCGGCGGCGCCCACGTCATGCGTTCCGGATCGACATACACCAGCTGGCAGTATTCCTTAAGCTGATCGATCTGGTTCTCGTGAGTGAGCGGGAAGCCCTGGAAATCGAAAGGGGTACCGAGCCACGGCCGATCAAGATCGACCACATACATGCCCAGGCGTAAATCGCCGACTGCGATCTCTCTTTTATTCATTCACGACCTCAACGCCGACCTTAAGCAGCCGCTTTGTCGCGACAGGCGCGCACATATCTCGGAGTACTTAACTGTATTGGTACAACGAGTTCCTTGATAGACCTAATGTAGCACATCATATCGAAAATGCCCGCGTTGACCCTGCGCGATCGTTCCGTTATCGTGCGGCCCTCCCGCATTTGCCTGTAATTTGTCATGAACCCAGCCATCGAAGCCCTGCTCCGGCCGAAGTCGATCGCCATCCTGGGCACCTCGGCCGATTTCCAGAAGCTCAACGGCCGCACCCTGAAGGCTCTCCTCGAAAAGGGGTATGCAGGCCAGATCTATCCGGTAAATCCGAAATACGGTCACATCGCGACGGTGTGCTCGTGCAGCCGATGGCACAAGGTGACGTCGAGCTCGTGCTCGGTCTCAAATACGATTCCGTTTTCGGAGTCGCAAGGCGTTGCTCGAAGGGGTGCGAGGCCGCCCGCCAATCGACCGGGAAGCCCTTTTGCGTATGATCAGCGCAGTGTCGCGTTTCGGCGCCGCAGCTGGAAATCGTCTCGTCGAGCGCGACTTGAATCCGTGTTATGTGGACCCGGCGGCGCCACGGCCGTAGATTGGCTGATGGTGCTCAACGAATCGTAGGCGCCTAAGCGGTAAGCCGTTTAACCACACCGCGACGCGCGCGCAAATTTATCGGCATACCAAAAGATGAGCGTCACGCTCAAGGATGTGCAGGCTGCGGCACAGGTCATCGCCGGCCACGTCGTGGAAACGCCATGCCTGCATTCGCGTACCCTCTCTGAGCTCGTCGGTGCTGAGGTCTGGATCAAGTTCGAGAACCTGCAGTTCACCGGATCGTTCAAGGAACGTGGAGCGCTCGTCAAGCTTGCCTCTCTCACGGACGAGCAACGTCGGAAAGGTGTGATCGCCGCGTCGGCGGGAAATCACGCGCAGGGCGTTGCTTACCACGCAAAACGGCTCGGCATACCCGCAGTGATCGTCATGCCGCGCTACACACCGTCGGTCAAGGTCGAGCGGACTCGCGACTTCGGAGCGGAAGTGCTGCTTGCAGGCGAAGGTTTCGATGAAGCGAAGACCCACGCGATCGAACTCGCGCCGAGCCTCGGGCTCGAGTTTGTCCACCCGTACGAGGACGACAAAATCATTGCAGGGCAGGGTACGATTGCGCTGGAAATGCTTGCAGTTGCACCGAAGCTCGATACCCTTGTCGCCCCGATCGGCGGCGGCGGATTGATATCCGGGCTCGCGGTCGCGGCGAAAGGTCTGAACCCCGGAATACAAGTCGTCGGTGTCCAGAGCTGCCGTTTTCCCGCGGTCTACTGTGCGTTCACAGGACGCGTTCCGGAATTCGGAGCCAGCTCCATTGCCGATGGCATTGCCGTGCGCGAGCCCGGGCGGGTCGTGCTCGACAGGAAACGCGCCCTCGTCGACGAGGTCCTGCTCGTGGAAGAAGGTGATATCGAGCAGGCTATCGTGATGCTTGTAGAAATCGAGAAAACCGTCGCCGAAGGCGCGGCTGCTGTCGTCCTGGCCGCGCTCGTTCGTAATCCGCAGCGGTTTGAAACGCACCACGTTGGGCTGGTCTTGACCGGCGGCAACATCGATCCGCTGACGCTCGCATTCATCATGGAGCGCGGGCTTGCGCGCTCCGGCCGCCTCGTTCGTCTTACAGTGGAGTTACGAGACTTGCCGGGCACACTCGCGGAGGTCACGGGCCGGCTTGCCGCGTTAGGCGCGAATATCGAAGAAGTGCACCATCAGCGCACGTTCACACCGCTGCCAGTGCAGACGACCGAGGTCGAGTTCGTGGTCCAAACGCGCGGACACGAACATGTGCGCGAGGTCGTGACGGCACTTCAGGCTGCTGGATTCAATCCGCGTCTACACGACGGTGCACGGGATAATCCACGCACGAAGCCAGTGCCCTAGCGTTTGCTCGCAGGTCCGCCGCTAGCGGCTGGGACTCCAGCACTGCTAGAGGAGGCACCGCTCGTCGCACTCGACGGACTGGTCCCCGTCGTCAGGCTCGGCACTGGTACAGCCTGCCCGGTTAACGTTGGAACGGACGGAGCCAACGTGCCACTAAACGTGCCGGGACTCGCTGTGCCGGAGGGAAGCGTTATCACCGTGTTGATGCCCGAAGGGTCCGCCGCGCGCGGCGCAGCCATAACGCGGGATGGGCCATCGAGGAGCACACAATTGACGTCACGCTGTGAACAGTAGTCTGGCATGGTCGTGCGGTCCGTAGCCTCCGCGGCGATCAGCGAGGTAGGGAGCAGTACTGAAACGGAGGCGAGGACGAGAAAAGCTCGTGTCTGGCGCATGAGGTGTCTCCAGGGTTCTATCCGCGGCTGCCGACCCCCGCCGCAGACTTTTCGATCAGCTCGCTGCACGTACTCCAGATTTAGACCCACGTCCGCGGCACGCAAGAGTTCAGGGCTGACTTCCGAGCGTTTCGCTCCAGTAACGGCATTCGCTCTCATCGTCGACATGGATGCGGTTGTCATCGTGTAGAAGGCTGCGATTGCCCGCCATGGCACGTCCTCGAAGAGCCTAGTGCAAGCTTCTGTGCAAACAGCGCGCCAGGGTCTGCGCACGGCGTTTCCTTGATCAAACGACGCGGCGCGGGACGCTTGCAGATGGACAGCACTGCCAAAGAAGAATATTCGGCGCCAGACGCATTGTGCACCACGTTCGGCTATGAGATCGCAAGTCCTCGACTTCTTCCGGCGGCGATGTTCTTGAATAGGGTGAGCAGCAGCACGTCGTAAGTGAGCTTGAGGACGCCGGCACGAACAAGAGGCCATCCGAACGTCGACACGCTGAGCATGTAGCCGGCGAACGGCGGACTGACGGCGCTCGCGAAACTGCGCTGCACGGTCGTCATGCCCGCAGCCGCTGCGCGTTCTCCCGCGAGACTACCGCATGAGTTACGCGCCGGAACATCCGTGCTCGACAAGAGACACGTTGATCAATAGCCAGAACTGGTAACAGCAAAGCACATGGTCTATCGGCGGGGCCGCAGGCGCAGTCAGGTATACTAGATTCTTCCTCATGATCTCGTTCTCCGTGCCAGCGCCTTAAGGGCCACGGAGGCGATTCGAACTGCGAAGGCGCGCCTGCGCACTAGCCTGTCATACACAACGGGAGGAGCGATGATAGACGTCTACACGTGGCCGACCCCCAACGGCCATAAAGTACACATCATGCTGGAGGAGACCGGACTGCAGTATCGCGTGCATCCAGTCAACATACGCGATGGTGACCAGTTCAAACCCGAGTTTCTGAAGATCAGCCCTAACAATCGCATTCCAGCGATCGTCGACAAGCAGGGCCCAGGGGGCAAGGCGCTTTCTCTGTTCGAATCCGGCGCAATCCTGCTTTATCTCGCTTCGAAGAGCGGGAAGCTGTTGCCGGTGAACATGGCTGAGCGGTGGACGTGCGTGCAGTGGCTCATGTGGCAGATGGGCGGCGTAGGCCCTATGTTCGGCCAGGCCAACCATTTCCGCCGCTATGCGAAGGACAAAATCGAATACGCCATCGATCGTTATACCAATGAAGCCAATCGGCTGACGAACGTGCTGGACAAACGACTCGAAGAATCGCGCTTCATTGCCAACGAACAGTACACGATCGCGGACATTTCGATTTTCCCGTGGTTGCGCGGTGCGGAAAACCGCGGCGTCAAACTCGAGGACTACCCGAATGTCAAGCGCTGGTTCGATGAGATCGACGCGCGCCCTGCGGTGCAGCGTGCGGTAAAAGTGCTCGCTTCCGAACAATCCAACGTGCCTCACGACCCCAAAGCGTGGGACATTATGTTCGGCAAAACTCAGTTCCAGCGCCGCTGATCTCGGCAAAAACGAAGTGGGGCCCTCATGACGGCATGGAGGTTGCTCGCTACGACCTCTCGGCTGTTCGGTCAGTGGAATTGGAGTAAAATCAACACCCCCCGGCAGAGCAGGCCAGCCACGGCGTGCTTTGCCGTTGCTTTTGACATTTGACGGTAGCGTAGAGGAACGCGTATGAACCAGACCGCCACCGCGGCTCAAGTTGCACCTCCGATTGAATTCCCTGCGCACGTCACGAACCCGAAGCTGAGGGACTGGGTTGCGAGCGTCGCACAGCTCACGAAACCTGCGCGCATTTACTGGTGCGACGGCTCGCAGGAGGAATACGACCGCCTGAACCAGGAGATGGTCGACTCGGGGATGCTCATCAAGCTCAACGACGTCAAGCGTCCGGGATGTTTCCTTGCGCGTTCGGATCCGGACGATGTCGCTCGCATGGAGGACAGGACGTTCGTATGCAGTGCGAACAAGGAAGACGCGGGCCCGAACAATAACTGGGTGGCGCCGAGTGAAATGCGGGCCACGCTGACCAAGCTTTTTGACGGATGCATGCGTGGTCGCACGATGTATGTCATCCCCTACAGCATGGGGCCACTCGGTTCGCACATCGCGCACATCGGCGTCGAAATCACCGACTCCCCGTATGTCGTTGTGAGCATGCGCATCATGACGCGCATCGGACGCAAGGTGCTGGACGTGCTGGGCCCAACTGGCTACTTCGTTCCCTGCCTGCATTCTGTTGGCGCGCCGCTCGCGCCCGGTGAAAAAGACGTGCGCTGGCCGAGCAACAAGGAGCAGAAATACATCGTGCATTTTCCGGAAGACAAGTCGATCTGGTCTTTTGGAAGCGGCTACGGCGGCAATGCGCTGCTCGGCAAGAAATGCTTCGCGCTGCGCATCGCGTCGATCATGGCTCGCGAGCAGGGCTGGCTCGCAGAACACATGCTCATACTTGGAATCCAACCGCCGATCGGGAAGAAACACTACATTGCCGCGGCATTCCCCAGCGCGTGCGGCAAGACCAATCTTGCGATGTTGATACCGCCGAAAGCGTTGAAAGGCTGGAAGGTCACGACGATCGGTGAAGATATCGCATGGATCAAGCCCGGCAAAGACGGCAGGCTCTATGCGATCAATCCGGAAGCAGGCGCCTTCGGCGTGGCACCCGGCACGTCGGAGGAAACCAACCCGAACTGCCTAGCCGCGCTGCGTGAGAACACCATATTCACCAACGTTGCGATGACGCCTGACGGTGATGTGTGGTGGGAAGGTCTGACGAAGCAGCCGCCGAAAGATCTGACCGACTGGCAGGGCAATCGCTGGACCCCGGACAGCGGCAAGCCTGCGGCGCATCCGAATGCGCGCTTCACGGTTGCGGCAGAACAGATTCCGTCACTCGATCCTGACTGGGAGAACCCCGGGGGCGTGCCGATCAGCGCGTTCCTCTTCGGCGGACGCCGCACGACCACCGTGCCGCTGGTATCCGAAGCGTACGACTGGACGCATGGTGTATATATGGCGGCCACGATGGCTTCCGAAACGACTGCGGCAATCGTCGGCAAAGTCGGTGTGGTGAGGCGTGACCCCTTCGCGATGCTGCCCTTCTGCGGATATCACTTCGGAGACTATTTCCAGCACTGGCTCAAGCTCGGTCGTGCACTCGGTAAACCACCCAAGGTTTTCAGTGTCAACTGGTTCCGGCGCGACGAGAACGGGCGGTTCATGTGGCCGGGCTTCGGCGAGAATATGCGTGTGCTGAAATGGATCGTCGAACGCTGCGACGGTAAAGCGGCCGCGCAGGACACGCCGATCGGCCGCATGCCACGCTACGAAGATCTCGACTGGGACGGCCTGAACGTGACCCGCGAGGACTACGAAAAGCTCACTAACGTCGATCCCAAAGCGTGGCGCGAGGAAGTGAAGGACCACAGTAGGCTCTTTGAGCAGTTGAAGAGCCGGCTTCCGAATGAGCTTGCCGACAAGCGCAACGAGCTGGAGCAGGCGATAAAGTAGAGCCGGAGACTGAGCTCCTCCCCCTACCTCTGCTCAACGACGAGGAGGGGAGTAACCGATCGGTCGGTGCCGCGATCTGCGGTGTGGTCCTGGGCGTACGGCGCCTGAATACCGGCAGCATGCTCCATCGCACGTTGTTACAACGTGGAGAGGCGTACGGACGCGTGCGTTGCGATCGAGCGCGTGATTGCTTCGAACGCTCCGATCGTCGCGACCATTTCCGCTGGGGTAATTGGGTAAGGCGTCCCTCCTGAGACGGCGTCCGCAAAGGCGTCGAACTCGGCTAGGAGCGAATCGCGCGCGGGGAAGTCGCGCACTTCAGTTTTTCCGCCGCGATATCTAACTACGAGCTGCGTTTCGCCAAGCGCTTCCGCTGAGCCTTCGTCGCCGAAGACGTGGACTCGCCAATAAAATGGCGAAGCACGAACGGCGCCGAGCAGGCCGCTCATGCCGTTCTCGAAACGAAACAAAACCGATATCGTGTCGCGCGGGTCCGGATCCGGTTTGCTCGAAATGAACTGAGTCTGTACTTCGGCGACGGGCCCACCGAGGTTCACGAATGCGTCGAGGATGTGGATCCCGGTCCCCGTCATTCCGGCCCCCGGCGTTTCGCTTGCGAGCGCGCGCCAGCTCGAGAAATGCTGGCTCGAGTTCTCGTTGCTGTAGTGACCTTCGATGTGCAGCACGTGCCCCAAGACCCCGCTAGCGGCGATCGCGCGTAACGCCTCCATCGATGGCCAGAAGCGCTTGTTCTGGCCCACGCCCAGAATCACACCTGCCGTCTTGCACGCATCCACTGCACGGGCAGCATCAGCGCGTTTGAGACTTAGCGGCTTTTCACAGAACACCGGTTTACCCGCGGCGGCGACCCGCACGATCTGATCGGCGTGCAGCGAATGGGGTGTGGCAAGGACAACGGCTTGAACGCGCGGGTCTTCGAGCGCTGCACCGAGCTCACTGGAAAGTGTGAACTCATACTGTTCGGCAACGGGAACCGCCTGGTCGATCTCCTTCGACACACCATGCACGAACCGCAGCTTGCCGCTTCGGCCCTGCACGGCTTTGAGGATGTTCTTGCCCCACCATCCAAGACCCACTATAGCAGCGTCGATCATTTCGAATTCCTTGTAAGCGGTCAGGCGTCAGCGGTCAGCCCTGTTCCGCGAACCTGCGAGACGGTCTTTAGCAGGTGAGGCTAGGTTAGATGCTCGCACCGCACGGCCTGTGCCAATACGGTGAACGCCTGACTGCTGACGATCAAAACTGCGGCTTCAGTCCAATATCGGCAATGATTTTCTTCACCCGGGCCTGCTCGTCCTGCATCAGCTTGTTGAATTGATCAGGTGTGCTCGGGGCAGGCTCCGCGCCGTTCTGTTGATATCGATTGCGCAGCTCGTCGGTTTTTAGAAATCTCACGGCCTCGCCATTGATCTTCGCCACCAGTGCGGGTGTCATGCCGCGAGGGCCCACCAGTCCAAAATAACTTTCGGACACGAATCCCGGCATGCCCGATTCCGACATTGGCGGAACGTCTGGAAGAGCGACAGCGCGCGTGCGGCCGCCGGTCGCAATGGGCTTCAATTTGCCATCACGCAGCGCCGGCATCGCCGCAGGAAGCGGAAAAAGATAGTAATGCACGCGCCCGCCATACATTTCCGCGATCGCGTCCCCGAGGAGCTTGAAAGGTACATGCACTGCCTGCAGGCGTGCAGCCGAGTTGAACATCTCTGCGGCAAAGTGCGAAGAGCTGCCGATGCCTGCCGAGCCAAAGTTGTAGTAGCCCGGTCTTTCTCTCACTCGCGCGAGGAGCTCGGTAAGCGAATTCACCGCGAGCCCGGGTCCGACGACTGCGACGTTGGGCATTGAGGCGACGAGGCCTATCCACGTGAAATCCTTGAATGGGTCCCACGGCGGCTCTCTCGAAAGCAGAGGCGCAGTGAGATGAGGCTGGCCGACCAGTGCCACGGTGTAGCCATCAGGGTTCGATTTCGCGACTACGCTGCCGCCAATAAGCCCACCCGCCCCAGGTCGATTGTCGACCACTACTTGCTGCCCCCACGCTTCGCCCATTTTCTGACCCAGCACTCGGGCGAGAAAATCGCTCGCGGCGCCAGGCGGGAACGGAACGACCATGCGGATGGGCCGCGTCGGATACGTCTGTGCCGAAACTGTTTGAGCGACAAGCGCTGCGATTGCCGCCGCGATCACCAATGCAGCGGCTGATCCGCAAGGTAACCTCATCATCTCCTCCTCTTCTGGTCGCTCATTGCGCTGCCGAGCAGATCCCGCAGGCGTACTTGTCGAGCGCGGCAGCAGTGACGCCGACCGCGCCGTGCTGGCGGCGGTTGTAATCTTCAGACTCCAGCTCGGTGCGGAAAGAATCGTTGAGTCTGTTGATCATGTTGAACATCGCGCTCGCGAGCGAAATTTCCACAATCTCGGCATCGTTGAAATGGCGCCTCAGTGCCGCCCACACCGCGTCGTCGCGCTTCGCGGTATTGAGCGTCATGGCCTCGCTCCAGGCAAGCACCGCCTTTTCGCGTTCGGTAAAGAGTGCGCTCGCCTGATAATCGGCCTGAAGCGCCTCGAACTCTTCGTCTTTCAGACCCAGTGCTTGACCAAGCACCCGATTGTGCTCCGTTCAGTAACGACATCCATTCAACGTCGAAGTCTTCAAAACCGCGAGGTTGCGCAGCCGCACGTCCGACACCGCGCCCGCTTGCGGTTGGCGGACTGCTGCAACGAGCGGCAGAAACCATCGCGCAACGGCAGGGCTGTGCGCAAGGATGCGCAGCAGATTAGCGGTACGGCCAAGCAGCTCGTTCGAGCCTTCAAACAGGTCCCGTACCGCACCCTGCGCTTCGTTGTCGCTGATGCCACGCAGTCTCTGCGCCATGATGTTTCCTCCTGGGAGTGAGGGGCTATAGCCCGGATTTCGAGCCATCGTCTGCGGAATCGAGCTCGGCATAACGGCCGCGCCAGAACACCAGAGGGGCGCAATCGCGGTAAACGTAGTGCAGCACGTGGCCGATGAAGATGACATGATCGCCGCTGTAATAACGGGTCTCATTGCGACATTCGAGCTGTGCCGCTGCACCATCCATGAGTGGCACACCGAGCACACCCGACTTCCATTGTGCTCCGTCGAACTTGTTAGCCATGGACTGCGCGAAGCGGTGAGAGAGCTCTCGCTGGTCGGCAGCAAGCACGTTGATCGCAAAGTGCGGCGCCTGCAGGAAGTTCGAGAGATTGGGCGAGCGCAGTGACAGGCTCCATAGCACGAGGGCAGGGGAGAGCGAGACCGAGCTGAAGGAATTGCATGTGAGCCCGATCGGCACGCCTTCCCCAGTCACCGTAGTTACGATCGTAACGCCAGTCGCAAAACTGCCGAGTGCGCTGCGAAATTCGCGGGGATCGAAAGGTTGTTGCGGGTCGCTGACGCAGGAGCTCGACATATCGCTCACAGCGTCGGCATGTCGGGCGCAATGCCCAGCATGAATTTGCCTGCGGTAGCCGCCGCGACATCCCACGCAAGCGCGTAGTGGCTTTGCGCCGCGTGCACGTCGCGAAACGTCCGCTGCATGGGTTTGTCTTCGTACAGGTACTCGCCGCCGCCGGCTTCGAATAGCAAATCGACGGCGTGGGTGCATAGCCGGGCCGCATACGCGCCGTCCCGCCGCAGCCTTATCTTCTGTTCTCTCGTCAGCACTCGTGAGGCTTCGGCTTCGGCCATAGCCGATTGACAGTTTGCCAGCATGAGGAGCTCTGCAGCTTCAACGGCGCTGGCCGCTTCGCCCAGGCGCAACTGCGTCGTCGAGTGGTCGGACATCAGCGTCGTGGAATACGACGTAATGCGATGGCGCGTGTCCTCGGCAAAGGTTTTCACTGCGCCTTGCGCAAGTCCGAGCGCAGTCGAGGCGACGACATACGGGAACATGTCGAACACGGGCAATCGGTACAGCGGTCCCGGGTTCAGCACGGCGCCCGGCGCGGCGCAGCCCTTCATCAGGTTGACCGAGAGCGCCCGGTGCTCCGGCACGAAAATGTCCGCCACGGCAACGTCCTTGCTGCCGGTGCCGCGTAGCCCTGCGGCATACC